>CAYUCU010000335.1:0-1536 GCA_964443345.1 uncultured Chitinophaga sp. | reverse complement strand
ATGTCCCCCCATTGCGGGTTACATATATTCTTCCCGGCCGTACAAAAAGTGCATGGGTATTACTGCTCATCGCAATATTGAGGAGGCCAGTGGAAGAAAAGACCTTTTGCCAGTTTCCTCCCCCATTTACAGATCGAAATACACCTGTACTGCCTGTTAAAAAGCCTGTACTGTTATCACTAAAAAAAATATCAGTAACTCCTTCACTGCTTCCGATTGATTGTATGCTCCAACCTGTTGCAAGGGTGTCCGGGAGTAATGTGGGTAATGGCGGTTCATCCGGGGTTTCATTTTTAGAGCAGGATGAAAAAATGCTGTAAATGTTACACAGATCACTGTAGCAAAGATGGTAGTACTTTTCATGGCTTTATTTATACTTGCGTGATTAAAAAGCAAGATAAATAAAATAACCGCTTATGCCAATTAGTTCAATTTTCAGAGCTATCCAACCTGCCGTAACGATTACTCTTTAACAAGGACTCTCTTTGATCTAAACCCTTCCCACAAAAAGTTATTGGTCCCTTTCCTATATAATAAAAACAATCCGACAGCCCAGAAAAATGGCGCAGGACTACCCGAACCAAAACCCAATGGTAAAATAGACAGCAGGAAAAGAATGCCGCCCCAGCAACCAAATTTAAAAACACCCCCTTTAAGTAACATGGAGATTCCAATAAGAAGCTGGCAAATTGCAATAGTAAACACCATGGTTGTAATATGGTGACTGAAAAAGCCCAGGATAAAATCCTTATAGAAGGGAAGAATAGCAAAATTTGCATACTCAAGATATAACTCCGGGCTGTGCAATGATGTATGCATATTGGTGCAACCTGCCCAAATGAACAACAGGAAAAAAAGCAAGCGGGCCACATAGGGCTTTTTCCAGCTGAACCATACCATTGCCAATGCAATTAAATTTGAAATTATGACACCGGTAATAACTACCGTATTATTATTGTAGTCCATATTTATGATTGTAAAGTGAATAATCTGTATAGTTTGATCATACCTGCCGGGAAAGTGATCATCCACAGGGCACCTCCATATATTAAAGGAGGATAGAAAAAGGCTGCCAGTATCACCGGCGCCAGCAACCCATTATAAAGCAACCAACGGTACAACCATTTGTGTTTTACATTTCTCCTGAAAGCAAAGCAGGCAGCAAATGTTGATCCGCTCATAAAAGCATAACCCAATGTGTCGACAGCAACCATAAACGTTTTTCCATTGAAATAATAAGGATGTGTTTGATCTACTGTACCGGCAAACATGCCCGGAACCACAACTGAAAGTTGTGAAAAATAAATGCTGCTGGCTATACAACAATACACTATAGCTAATGCTACAGCTATTGCCGTCCACAACCTGTTTGCTGCGTCCACTTTATAATGCAGGCAAACCATTACAATGAGGAAGGATGGTGCCAGCAGTAAAGACGGGACAAAAAACCAAATAAGATCCTGGGGAAAGGGTATCATTCCGGCAACAGATAATAATTGTGGTATGGAGTAGCCAATAGCAAATACGGTGGTCCCT
>CAYUCU010000334.1:0-1594 GCA_964443345.1 uncultured Chitinophaga sp. | reverse complement strand
CACCAGTGGCAGGCAGACCCTTTCTTTTTTATGTCATTAATTATTTGCGCAGCCAGGGCATAGAAAAATTCATTTTCTCCCTTGGCTACATGCATGAGCTGATTGAAGAATACCTGGCTGACCAATTCCCCACCCTGCAATATCAATGCAGCATTGAAGATGCACCGCTGGGTACCGGCGGTGCCATCCTGCTGGCCTGTGCCAAAGCCACTGAAAAAAATGTGGCAGTGGCCAATGGAGACACTTTGTATAAAGTAGATATACACGAGGCCGGGTTGTTCCATACGCAACAAATGGCGGAATGTACTTTGTTTCTGAAACCAATGACTGATTTTGACCGTTACGGCGTGGTGGAACTGGACAATGATAAATTGGTAAAAAGTTTTAAAGAAAAACAATTCTACGAACAAGGGACCATCAATGGCGGGCTTTATTTGCTGAACACTTCCAAATTCCTGGACGAAGAGTTCCCTTCTAAATTTTCGTTTGAAAAAGATTATCTCGAAAAATTTTATACCATCCGCCGCATTTATGGTATTGTTCAGGATTCTTATTTTATCGATATTGGCATACCCGAAGATTTCCAAAGAGCACAGGTGGAACTTAGCCGACCACCTCTCGACTTAAAATCCATTGATAGAAGCTGGACGCTTTTCCTGGATCGTGACGGTGTCATCAACCATGAAAGAAAGGATGAGTATGTGCTGAACCCAGGTGAGTTTTTCTTTTACGATGGCGTTGAAGAAGCCTTACATCAACTCAGTAACCAATTTGGGAAGATCGTTGTGATCACCAATCAGCGGGGTATCAGCAAGGGTCTGATGACAGAGAAAGATCTCCGGGAAATTCATTTGAATATGTGTGAAAAGATTGAAGCTGCAGGTGGCCGTATCGATAAGATATACTATTGTACCAGTATTGATAATAAGCATCCGGACCGTAAGCCCAACCCTGGTATGGCATTTCATGCAACACATGATTTCCCGGAAATAGACCTGGCAAAAACCATCATGGTGGGAAATAAACTCAGTGATATGAAATTTGGCAAAAATGCCGGCATCTACACGGTTTTTGCAGCCACCACCAACCCCGATGTAGCCTTTCCACACCCGGATATTGACCTTCGGTTCCCCGGACTGCCTGACTTTGCCAAAGCATTATAAATAAGTACAAAATTTTACCCGCCTTTTAGCGTTACTGCCCTGTTCGGCCCGGACCGGAGAGCCATTTTTTGTGCAACCCGGCCCACTGTCCGGCCATCTGTAGTAAACTGTATCTTAGCATATTAATTTAAAACCCAACCCGGTGCAAAAAAACCTTCTGGCCTCATTTTTTTTACCTCTGCTGTTTCTGTGTTTTACTACAGAAACCTTTTCTCAAAAAATTACAGCCGCCGATCTGAAAAAATTGCGGGCCAAAGAAGACACACTCAGCGAATACTCGATGTACCTGAATACGGACAGCCTTCCGGAAGACCGGATGATATCCGACAGCATTTTTACCAAGACTTTGGTAAGGGCATTACAAATAAAAAATTCCTTCTACTACCCATTTGATTCTGTGCTGGGCGTTTCAAAAAAATATGCACCCGATA
>CAYUCU010000333.1:0-1604 GCA_964443345.1 uncultured Chitinophaga sp. | reverse complement strand
ATTATTCACCACCAGGTCCAGGTCCCCATCATTGTCTAAATCGCCGTAGGCAACACTGTTAGAAAATGAAGGTTCATCTAATCCCCATGCTTTTGCCACATCGGTAAAGTTTAGCTGCCCGTCATTCTTAAAGACCCTGTTCGATAACGGTGTGACGGGAATATGCCGGAGTACTTCATCTATTTCATCCCGCTTGCCGGTTTGCAGCATTTTTTGATATACATCATTGGAAAAAAAGTCGAGAAAATCAAGATCGCCCAGGTCTTTGTTGATCCCATTACAGATGAACAGGTCGTTGAAACCATCATTATCTGCATCCAGGAATACGGCGCCCCAGCTCCAGTCGGTTCCAAACACTTTACTGTAATTGCTTATTTCAGAAAAAGTGCCATTCTTATTGTTTAATTGCAATGCATTCTTTACATACTGGTTATATAATCCCTGCTTTAGTTTGGATAGGTACAGATCAATATTATCAAATGTGCCTGTTGTCTTCAGCCGGTAATCATCATCCGGTATCATATCCGTGGTAAAAACTTCCGGGTACCCGTCATTATTGATGTCGGCCAGGTCACTGCTCATGGATGACATGCTGATCTGCTGAATACATTCTTCCAGCTTGTCGGTAAAGGTTCCGTTTTGCTGGTTGATGTATAAATAATCTTTTTCTATAAAATCATTGCCTACATAAATGTCCGGGTAATTGTCTCCATTAATATCTCCAACAGAAACGCCCAGGCCAAAACTGATCAGCCCGGTATGTAGTCCTGCTTCTTTGGTCACTTCTGAAAAGCGGCCACCATCATTCCGGAATAAATGATTTCCACCACCTTTCATCTTATCATCTCCGGTCCATTGGTCAATGTCCGTGTCCCTCATACCAGCGTAATTCAAAGAACTAAAAGGTAAGGGGCTGTTGTTGATGATAAGGCAGTCCAGGTCTCCATCCATATCATAATCAAAAAAGGTGGCTTGTGTACAAAAGCCGGAATGGTCTAAGCCATATGCTGCTGCTGATTCTGTAAATGATAAATTCTTATTATTAATGTATAGCTTATTCCGGCGATTGCCATCGTTTATCCTTCCGGAGTTGCAAACATAAATGTCCAGCCAGCCATCATTGTTCACATCGGCCATTACCGCACCGGTGCTCCACATGCTGTCCTGCTTCATCCCGGATTTGCCGGTGATATCTTCAAATTTAAAATTGCCTTTGTTCAGGTACAGTTTATTCTCGCCCTGATTGCTTGTCAGCAGCACATCACACAAGCTGTCATTATTGATATCTCCGATGGCCACACCACCGCCATTATAAAAATTGCGAAACAGGAAACTGTTATCGGCTTTACTATCTACTACTGTGTTGGTAAAATTGATACCCGAATCATCCATTTTACTGAACAAGGGCTTATCGTCCGTTTTTTTAGTGCCACATGATAAAGCAGTGAGCAACATAAAACAACCGGCTAAACAATATATAATGCTTACACTCCTCATTACACTTTATATTCTCACTATCTGTTTTTATTAGTCTTATTTCTTCAGCTGGTACACTACCGGTTTTTCATTATTGATCGCTGCCACGATGTAACGGCCACCCACTA
>CAYUCU010000332.1:0-1669 GCA_964443345.1 uncultured Chitinophaga sp. | reverse complement strand
ATCCTCTTTTTTGCGCTTCTTTTTCCCAGGCAGCGCTGTAGCCATCACCTTCAAACAATACTTTTTCACTGGCCACAATATACTGGCGGATGATATGCATGATCGCCATTTCTTTTTTCTCTCCTTTCTCGATCAAGGCATCCACTTCTTTTTTAAACTGGCGCAAGGTATCTGCCATAATGGTATTTAAAACCGTCATCGGGTTGGCACAGTTGGCTGATGATCCTACCGCACGAAACTCAAACTTGTTTCCGGTAAAGGCAAACGGGGAGGTGCGGTTGCGGTCGGTATTATCCAGCAACAGTTCCGGAATGCTTTTATAGATATCGATCTTCAGCAGGCTTTCTTCTGTTTCATCCATTTTGTCAGATACCCGTTCTTTCACATCATTCAGCACTTTACTCAGGTATTGACCGATGAAAACGGAAATGATGGCCGGCGGTGCTTCATTAGCGCCCAGGCGGTGATCATTGGGGGCGGATGCAATGGAAGCTCTCAGCACATCTGAATAATCATGTACGGCTTTAATGGTGTTTACAAAGAATGCAAGGAACATCAGGTTGGTCTTTGGCGTTTTGCCGGGTGCTAAAAGATTCACACCGGTATCCGTAGCCATGCTCCAGTTATTGTGCTTGCCACTTCCATTGATCCCTGCAAATGGTTTTTCATGTAACAATACTCTAAGGCTGTGCCGGCGGGCTACCCGGTCCATCACATCCATCAGCAATGAGTTGTGGTCCACAGCCACACTTACTTCTTCAAATATCGGGGCACACTCAAACTGTGCCGGTGCCACTTCATTATGCCGGGTGCGCAAGGGAATGCCGAGCTTATACGATTCTGTTTCAAAATCCCGCATGTACGCATACACTCTTTCCGGAATCGATCCGAAGTAATGATCTTCTAATTGCTGGTTCTTGGCAGAATTATGACCGTACACCGTTCTACCGGTCATCACCAGGTCAGGCCGGGCATTGAATAAAGCTTCATCCACTACAAAGTATTCCTGTTCCCATCCCAATGTGGGTGTAACACGGGTAACGTTCTTATCAAAATAATTACAAACATCAACAGCCGCTTTGTTCAATGCATCCAATGCTTTCAGCAAAGGCGCTTTATAATCCAGCGACTCACCGGTATAGGATACAAAGATGGTGGGGATGCACAATGTTTTGCCCTGGCCGATCTCCATGATAAAAGGAGGGGAGGAAGGGTCCCACGCAGTATAACCTCTTGCTTCAAAAGTGGCCCTCAGTCCGCCACTGGGAAAAGAAGAAGCATCCGGCTCTTGCTGAACTAATGCATCACCTTCAAATTGTTCGATAGGGGTACCATCGCCTTTTAAAGTAAAGAACGAATCATGTTTTTCAGCAGTAGTGCCGGTAAGGGGTTGAAACCAGTGCGTAAAATGGGTCACTCCCTTTGCTTCAGCCCAGGCCCGGATACCGGTAGCGATCTGGTTGGCAACGGACCGTTCAATTTTTTGACCTGCTTTAATGGATGATTGCAGACTTTTATACGCTTCATCACTTAAAAACTCCCGGGCGGTTTTAAGGGAAAACACATTGCTTCCAAAAATGCCGGTAATCTTGTCAGACCCCTCAAGTTCAAAAGGGGCGTTCGTGGTCAGGTTGTTGTAACTAGTGCTTGTTGACGTGGTGTTGTTATT
>CAYUCU010000331.1:0-1703 GCA_964443345.1 uncultured Chitinophaga sp. | reverse complement strand
GTGTATGCGCATAAATCCTGTGTGACCACAGCATATGTGGACAATGATGGCGACCCGGCTCTTTTTATTGGAAACCTGGCCAGCCCGGTAAAATACGGGATGCCCACCACTTCCTATCTCTATCTGAATGACGGAAAAACACATTTCACTAAAGCCGGGGATAATATCATTCCGCTGCATGAACTTGGAATGGTTACCGCGGCCTCCTTTACGGACATTGATAAAGATGGCTGGATGGACCTGGTGGTAACCGGAGAATGGATGCCCATGAAGATATTCAGGAATAGTAAAGGAAAATTTACTGTTACTGATATAGAGCATTCCACCGGGCTTTGGCAAAGTGTACAAACCACTGACGTTAATGGGGACGGATTTCCCGATATCCTGGCCGGCAACTGGGGATGGAATAATAAATTCTGGGCCGGTAAGAACGGGCCGCTCAAATTATATGTAAAAGATTTTGATAACAACGGCTCTACCGAACAAATACTTGCCTATACAATTGATGGAAAGGAATACCCCTTCCTGGCAAAAGATGAATTGGAACGGGCTTTGCCGGTATTAAAGAAAGCTTACCTAAAGTACAGTGATGTAGCAGGTAAAACGGTTCAGTATATGTTTTACGACCTTTTTAAAGAGTATAAAGAATTACAGGCAGAAGTGCTGGCCTCTTCCTGTTTTATCAATGATGGCAAAGGAAACTTTACAAGAACGGACCTGCCGCAGGAATTGCAGGTGGCGCCCATTTTTGCATTTGCACCCTATTCTTTCGCCACGGCTTCCGGCTATCTTGCCGCGGGAAATTTTTATGGAGTAATACCATATGAAGGCCGGTATGATGCATTGCAACCCGGATTCTTTTCATACAACAAACAGCAACCCGCATTTCAATATCAGTCATCGCTTGCGGGTATTTCCGGAGAGGCCCGGGATGCAAAATGGATCAACTATGCCGGAGGAGAGAAAGTGCTGATCATCGCCAGGAATAATCAGCCGTTGATTTTTTTAAAACCCACAACCCATAAATGACATGAAAAAAGATAGATTATTAATAGGAGTAATTGCAGCAGCGGGGCTTCTGTCTATTCAGTCTAATTGTTCAAAAGGTGGTGGCGATACCCCTCCGGTTGATAATCCGCCTCCGATTCCAACCAATGATATGTCTGCATGGATAACAAAGGGAGACCGTTCTGCCTTGCTGGAAAAGCAAACTACCATACTTTCTTTTGGTACCACGGCTAATGCCAATCCCGGCCTGGTAGTGGACAGTACACAAACTTTTCAATCAATAGATGGATTTGGATATACACTTACCGGTGGCAGTGCTTACCTGCTGAACCATATGGGCACCGCTCAAAGAGCAGCTTTATTACAGGAATTATTTGGGAGTGGAGAAAGTTCGATCGGTGTAAGTTATCTCCGTGTCAGCATTGGCGCTTCTGACCTGAGCGCTGAAGTATTTAGTTATGATGATATGCCGGTAGGACAAACAGATCCAACACTGGCTAATTTCAGCCTGTCGAAAGATACGATTGACCTGATACCGGTACTTAAAGAGATACTGGCGATCAATCCGAATATTAAAATCATGGGCTCACCCTGGAGTCCCCCGGTATGGATGAAGGATAATGGCAGCTCCATTGGTGGCAGCCTTCTGCCTGCATATTATGGTGTGTATGCTTCCTATTTTGTAAAGTATATTC
>CAYUCU010000330.1:0-1705 GCA_964443345.1 uncultured Chitinophaga sp. | reverse complement strand
GAGGGGGCTTGAGGGATTTGGATTCACCAATAATAACCTGGTGGCCCCCGGGTATGCACTGCCCGGGCTTCAGTTCCGGCTCGGCGTTTTCTGGGGCTTTGTTAATTAAGACCTTAAGAGGACCTCCTGTCCCTAAGTCAGGTAAAAAAATCAAATTAATAGCTATCTTTGTTCAGGTTCATGAAAAAGGTCATCGCCTCCATATCATTCCTTTGCTATTTTATAGTAACCAGCGGATTTGTCATCAGTTCGCATTACTGTATGAACCAGTTAGCTTCTGTACATCTTTTTGAAACTTCACCAGATGTATGTGGCAGGTGCGGAATGGAAACTCACGAATCAAACGGATGCTGTCGTGATGAAGTAAAAGTGGTAAAACTGGAACAGGATCAAAACAAACTGATCATTACCAATTTTGAGTTGCCAATCCTTGAGCCAATTCAAACTGTTCCTTCCCCGTTCCTTAATTCTTCTTTTTGTAATACCGACGAAACCCGTCATTTTCATAATCACTCCCCGCCTTTATTATCTGAACAGGATATTTACCTGCAGATAAATGTTTTCAGGATTTGATATTCAATAGCTTAGCGTTAACCCGTCAGGGGTTTATCACTGGCATACTGGTGTATGTTATATATTATTAGTATTTTAATAACCGATTATTGAATTTTTAAATAAAAGATCATGAAAACGATAAGAATTTTTTCTATAGCCATGCTGTTAATGAGTATTACAGCTGTTGCTGTGGCACAAACAAAAACGGAAACATTTAAGGTATCCGGTAACTGTGGCATGTGTAAGTCAAAGATTGAAAAAGCTGCTAAGGATGCCGGGGCAAAAGAGGCCGACTGGAATGTGGATTCCAAAATGCTGACCGTCACTTATAAATCAAGCACTACAAACACTGGCAAGATCCAGGAGAAAATAGCCGCTGCAGGATACGATAACGAAGGATTTAAAACCACTGAAGAAACATATAAGAAACTTCACGGATGCTGCCAGTACGATAGGGAAGCTGCTACTACAAAAACATCTTGCTGCACTGAAAAATGTGAAATGAAAGACGGAAAATGTGCTGATATGGCAGCTTGTAAAGAGAAGGGCTGTTGCAAGGACGAGGAAACCTGCAAAGCTAATGGATGTTGCAGTGATCATAAAGCAATGCATGGTAAAATGGATTGTTGTAAGGACGGCAAATGCACCAAGGCCGGACATGATGGAAAAGATTGCTGCAAGAAGGAAGACGGCAAAATGGATTGCTGTAAAGATGGTAAATGCACTAAAGAAGGACATACCGGTGGTGATTGTTGTAAAAAATCATAATCATTTATTCAATTGGTGAAAATGAAGAAGTTGTTTTTAGTGAGCCTGATGGTGCTGTTGTTGCAGCAGGTAAATGCACAGTTTACAAAGGCTACATTGCAGGCTACCGGGCTTACCTGTGCTATGTGCAGTAATGCGATCAACAAGGCGCTTCAAAAAGTTCCATTTGTGGAATCGGTGAGATCAGATATCAAAAACTCCGCTTTTAATATTGTATTTAAACAGGGCCAGGAAGTAAATATTGATGCTTTGAAAGATGCAGTAGAAGATGCAGGGTTTTCTGTAGGCAGTCTTGTGATTACCGGAAATTTCCAGGAACAAAAAATTGAGGCCGATCAGCATATCAGGATAGGTACAGCTGTATTTATGTTTGTAGGCGCAA
>CAYUCU010000329.1:0-1710 GCA_964443345.1 uncultured Chitinophaga sp. | reverse complement strand
GGTTGAGCGCTGAAATCCTCAAAATTGATCTTCTAAGGTCACATATTGTGACCTCAGAAAAAGAAGTTTTAAGTAACTGGTCACATATTGTGACCAGTTCACTCATTGCTTTTGAATGACTGAGGTGCTGAAATGGCACCTCAAATGATGTCATTTTAAAGATGCCATGAAAACGGGACGTACAAGTGTGCGACGCAAGAGGCGATGCCATGAAATACTGAAGCTTGCCCCCAAAAATTACGAGAGGTAAACCGGGTTAATAACTGTCGTTTCGAAGATGGTCAGACGGAGACCCCCGAAATAATCGGGGCAGGCTGTCGGACCATCTACCAACGGGCTACGATCTTGAAATTGAGCAGTCGGGGAGTAAGCCGGTTCGGCAATAAGTAAACCGTGTTGGAAAAATCCTTTACAAAAAGATAGGAGATCGTATTGGCCCGGTCGATAATGTTGAACACTTCGAGACTGGCCCAGATAGTAGAAAAATTCCGGAAAGGAGAGTGGCTGCGGCGCTTGCTTCTGTCCTCATCCATCAGTAAAGCGCTAAAGCCGATATCGCAACGGATATACGGTTCTATTACCGCCGCATTGCGGTAGCGAACAGCGCCGGGAATATTGTACGGCATATTGCTGCCATATAATAAATTGAGATAAACCTTGAAGTTCTTGTTTGTTGGTAAGTAATCTGAAAAATACATACCGAAAGTGATCCGCCTGTCGTTTGGACGGCGCAGCGAACCCACATCAAAGTTCACACTGTCTGCCACTACCTGGTCGGTACTTTGTGCAGTGATGAATTCACCTGCAGCATTTTTATAGCGGTAATAATGATCGCCGGTAATGTCTTCATTGGTTTTCATGATGCCGAGGCTGACCCAGCTTTCTGCATCTTCCACCAGCTCGCCATGCAGCCGCATTTCAATTCCTGCTGCATAGGCTTTGGCATTGTTCTCACCAAAATACCGGATACGTACATTATCCACATCATACGGCACCACATTGGTCATGCTTTTATAATAGGCTTCAGTGGTCCATCGCATGGGGCGGCCGCCAATACCAACGAAATTGTAATCAAAACCTGCCACACCCTGCCAGCTCTTTTGTGCCTTAAGGTCCGTATTCGCCGTACCATTGTATCTTCTTAGCTCGCGGTAGAAAGGAGGCTGATGATATGCACCGGCTGCCACTCTGAAAACAATGTCTTTCTTCCAGTTCGGTTTCCAACTGGCACCGATACGGGGAGAGATCAGCAATTCCTGGTTGAGTGAATTATAATTAAAGCGTACACCAGCTGTAAGCGTGGCAGAATGACTGGAATCTTTGCCCAGCAAAATATTATCCTGGATATAACCGGAGAATTTATTTATGTTGAGAGCAGCGGTTGACTTTACTGATTTATTTAGTCGCAATAAGTTGGGCTGATAGGGCAATGAATAACCGGCCGAATCCTGGAACTCCCATTCGTTCAGTTTATCAGCGATAGTTGTTTTATCATAACCAAGGCCCCATTGAAAAGCATGTTTGCCCATATCGTAGTTGCCTTTGTGCGACACATTCCAGTTCTCAATGTTCAATGTATTTCTTGCCCAGTTGTGATAGATGCCTGCACCAAGCGGGTTGACTATTAATCCATACGTAGGGTTTCGTTTATCAAAATCTCTTTCGCCAAACAGATAAGCGCCGGCGATATCTACATTCTCCGCTTCATCA
>CAYUCU010000328.1:0-1766 GCA_964443345.1 uncultured Chitinophaga sp. | reverse complement strand
TGGCAAGTGAAGATATAGGTAATGCCAACCCTACTGCACTCGTATTGGCCAATGCAGCATTTGAGGCAGTCAACAAGATCGGGCATCCCGAAGCAGGTATCATACTTTCTCAATGTGCTACCTACCTGGCTGCATCACCAAAAAGTAATGCGGCGGTGGCTGCTATCGGCGCAGCACTCGATGCCGTGAAAAAGTTCGGCGACCTGGCGGTACCCCTGCACATCCGCAATGCACCTACCAAACTGATGAAAAACCTGGACTATGGCAAAGGCTATGAATATTCTCATAGCTATGAGAATAATTTTTCGCCACAGGAATACTTACCAAAAGAATTGTCTGGTACCCCATTTTTCACACCGGGAAAAAATGCAAGGGAAGAAGAGTTACGAAAGTTTTTAAAGAGCCTGTGGAAAGACAAATATAATTACTGATCACAGTTGCAGATTCTCTACAGATTCCTCATCCGGTCCATTAAATTTGCAACATGAATATCACCTGGGAAGTAAAGAAATTCAACACATTGACTCCGGAAGAATTGTATGCCATCCTGCAACTAAGAAATGAAGTGTTTGTAGTGGAACAGCATTGTGTGTACCAGGACCTTGATGATAAAGACCAGGCCTGCTATCATGTTATGGGCTGGCAAGATTCAAAGCTTATTGCCACCAGCCGGTTGGTCCCCCCGGGTGAGATATATGATATCCCCTCTATCGGCAGAGTGGTAACATCCCCATCGGTAAGAGGTACAGGTACCGGCCGTATGCTTATGGAAAAAAATATTGAAGAGGCCCGGCGGCTGTTTGGTGATCTCCCTATTAAAATTGGTGCCCAATTATATCTTCTTGAATTTTACTCCTCGCTTGGTTTTACAACTGTAAGTGACACTTACCTGGAAGATGGTATTGAACACATCAAAATGCTGCTGGCATAGTACATTTTCGTAGAATCACTTAGTAGAACAACTTTTCGTACTGGTATAATTGAAAAAATACCGGTTAATGTTACTGCTTGCTTTTTTCTTTTTCTACTTTTAATCCCGAAATCCAATAGTAGAAAAACCAGAAATCTGATACCAATGAGAACTAGTGTACCCACAGTACGGCTGTCCGTGCTAATCTGCCTGTTAACGTTATATTCTTTACAGAGCAACTCCCAATCACTCAGTACCGGCAACGGTAAATTTGAAATTGGCCTTGGCCTTGGCCCTATGTTTTTTTTAGGCGACCTGGGCGGTAGTGCCGGTGTAGGTAAGACCTTTATTAAAGACCTTGACCTGCCACTGACAAAACTGAACAAAGGCTTATACGTTAACTATTATCCAACCGAATGGTTTGGCCTTCGTCTTGCCGGCAACCTTGGCTATGTGGAAGGAGATGATGCCCAGGCTCCCGCCAAAGGTGGCGCAGAAATGGACAGAAGGGAAAGAGGATTAAATTTCCGTTCCAAGATCAAAGAAGCCTACGTCGGGATTGAACTGTACCCGACTTATTTCCTGGAAAAATATGATGGCCTGCAGGGAAAATTCCGCCCCTATATTGTTGGTGGAATAGGTATATATAATTTCAATCCTGAAACAAAAGATGTGGATGGCAGTTGGGTAAAAACGGCTCCACTAAGACTGGAAGGCCAGGGCTTTGCTGAATATCCCGACAGCAAGCCTTACAAACTCACTCAAAAAAACCTGCTCATCGGTTTTGGCGCCAAATACTATTTAAAAGAGAATATGTATATCGGCCTCGAAATATTGCACCGCAAACTCTTTACTG
>CAYUCU010000327.1:0-1796 GCA_964443345.1 uncultured Chitinophaga sp. | reverse complement strand
CAAAACTTTTTTGAAATTCTTCTTTGGTGATCTGGTGAAAGCCTAATATCTGTTCATACAACTTTATACTTTCCTCGTCTTTCTTTTTAGCGGTATCCTTATTCAAAACGTATTCTGTTAGAAACTGGTCGGCCCGCATCATATCCCACAGCAGGGCCTGCATTTTTACAGGAGGCAGCACATCACGGGGTACGCTGTCTTTGCTTTTACAACCAGTAAAAATCAATAAGGTGAAAAAAAACAATAAGGCTGTTCTCATTTTAATTCCCGGTATGCGGCAGCATTAGTAAGATCGATCCGTCCCAAAATGTCTTTGGCCCTTGTTTTCTGCTCGGCAGTTGCTTTGCTGAAAACCTTTACCAGTTCGTTCCCCTTTCCCTGGAAAAAGAACTGCAGTATCATGGAGTTGGGATTCTCATTATTTACGGTATTCAAAAAATTGAGACAGTTGAGAATACCATTTCGTCCCGCATCTTCATTTTCATAAAATATATCCATACCGGAACGGTAATAAGCAAAGATGGCATCATGCACCAGGGCAAACCGGTTGCTGTTCAGGTTTTCTGCCAGCCAATACCGGTTCCGCTGACTTTCAAAGGACCGCCAGCCTTCAATTTCCTTTCTCTCAGGGGCATTATTTACAATATTCCATGCCTTTTGAAAATACGCATCACCGCCTTTCATTGAAAAGGAATCATAATCCAATCCCAGTATGATGTTTACATAATAGGCCAGCACCGCTGTAAGGTTGGCCACCAGCGGATCATTACCCTGTACCCTGTTCTCATTGAACTCCACCGGTTGAAATTCCACATAGCGGAATGCGATATACTCATCCTGGAAATTCATGATGGGGGAATCATAATTGGTATTAAAGATCGGGCGGGCTGCCTGGATGGTCAGCTTTCCTTTAAACACATTATTACCAAGATCCTGTTCAATGGTAAGTAAAAAATTACACTGGATCTTTTCAGATGGCTGAAATGCATCATTGGTCCAGCGGCGGTTATTTAAAAAATTGGTCAGCGCTGTCTGCAGTGTCAGGAATATTTTCTTATCCACCTGGGTGCTCACCTTACTGGTGATGACAGAAAGACGGGCCTGCAACTCCTGCCCCTGTACTGCCAGGGAACTGATAATAAATGCCGCAACGGCAATAATTTTTTTATGCATAATAAAGTCGGATTATGGTGTCAACAATATCTTTTGCCACTTCTGTTTTAGGCTTGGCAGCAAAGTTTATTTCTTCACCTCCTTTATCGAAAATAGTGATCTTATTGGTATCATGTCCAAACCCTGCTCCGGCATCATTCATCGAGTTCAGTACGATCATATCTGCCTGTTTGCTTTTTAGCTTTGCCAGTGCATGTTCCTTTTCGTTTGTTGTTTCCAGTGCAAACCCCACTACGACCTGTCCTTTCTTTTTCTTTTCACCCAGGCTTTTAAGTATGTCTTTTGTTTTGGAAAGCACCACTACCATTTCTTCCTCTTTCTTCTTTAGCTTCTCCGTTGCTTTTGTTAGCGGAGCATAATCTGCCACAGCCGCTGCCATCACTGCGATGTCGCTTGTCTCAAATACTTCAGTACAGGCATCATACATCTCGGCAGCAGTAGTTACTCTTTTCAGTTGTATGCCATTGGCCGAAAAATCAAGTGATGCGGGCCCCAGCACCAATGTCACAGCTGCACCTCGTTTATACAGTTCTGTTGCTATGGCCACTCCCATTTTGCCGGAGGAATGATTGCCAATAAAACGAACAGGATCAATAGCTTCGTATGTGGGGCCTGCCGTTACC
>CAYUCU010000326.1:0-1805 GCA_964443345.1 uncultured Chitinophaga sp. | reverse complement strand
GCCAAAAGTGCCCTGCTTCCCGGTTTTGTTGAACTCGGCATCTTTTACATGAAATGCTTTTATCCGTTCATGATAAAAATCGATGTATTGTATATAATCCAATTGCTGCAGCACAAAATGCGACGGATCATATAGTAAGCAGGCCCTGGGGTGATTATTCACTTCCTTCAAAAACATTTCATAGGTCACTCCGTCAAACAGGTCTTCTCCCGGATGGATCTCATAACATACATCCACGCCGCATTCATCAAAATAATTTAAGATAGGAACCCATCGTTTGCCCAATTCTTTAAATCCTTCTTCCACCAATCCGGCGGGACGCTGCGGCCAGGGATGAAACGTATGCCATAATAAGGAACCACTGAATGTGGGATGCGCTGTTAGTCCTAAATGCTGAGATGCCTTTGCACCATACTTTACCTGCTGAATGGCCCATTCGGTTCTTGCTTTAGGATTGCCCCTTAGTGCTTCTGGTGCAAAACCATCAAACAAGGTATCGTATGCCGGATGTACGGCCACCAACTGGCCCTGCAAATGTGTAGACAGTTCTGATATTTCTAATCCGCAGTCATTTACAATACCTTTTATCTCATCGGCATAGCTTTTACTTTCTGCTGCTTTTTGAAGATCAATACAACGGCTGTCCCAGGTAGGTATTTGAACGGCTTTGTATCCCAATGCTTCTGCCCACAAACAAATTGATTTCAAATTATTGAATGGTGCTGCATCTCCCATGAATTGGGCGAGGAAAATTCCGGGTCCTTTGATTGTTGTCATTGACTATTGATTATTGAATATTTTATATTTCGAATGGCATCCACTTTTCAGCACTTTGCCCGCTCTTCACTACATTTTCAATAAACGCCATGCCCCTTATGCCTTCATCCACAGAAGGAAAATCCAGCCATTCGTCTTTAGGTTGTTCGTTGTTGATCTTTGCTTTCAGCGTCAGCGCAAAGTTGCGGTATAAATTAGCAAATGCTTCCAGGTATCCTTCCGGGTGACCTGCGGGTGTGCGGCAATTATGACTGGCAAATGAATTCAGATAGCCCGAACCTGCCCGGTAGATCTCAGTCGGTTTGTCGAGCCATTTCACTAATAATGTATTGGCGTCTTCCTGTTTCCATTCGATGCCGCCTTTTTCTCCATATACCCGTATCTTAATATTATTCTCTTCACCGGCTGCTACTTGTGTGGCCATGAGCACACCGGTAGCACCATTATTGAATTTTAAGAATGCCGCTCCATCATCGTCCAGCATTCTTCCTTCCACTACTATATTTAATTGAGCACACATTTCAGTTACCTGCAAACCGGTTACATACTCCGCAATATTAAATGCATGCGTACCAATATCACCCATGGAACCGGCAGCACCGCTTTTCTTTGGGTCGGTACGCCAGGAGGCTTGAGCCTGTCCTGTTTTTTCTAAAAAAGTGCTAAGCCATCCCTGGGGGTATTCTACAAAAACTTTGCGAATCTTACCCAATGCCCCGGATCTTAAAAATTGCCTGGCCTGCTTCACCATCGGGTAGCCGGTGTAGGTATGGCAGAGCAATAAACTAAGCCCGGTGGCTTCCACTTTTGCTTTTAATTGTTTGGCCTGCTCCAATGAGAAAGTGATTGGCTTTTCTATCACCACATTAAAACCTTTATCAAGGGCCATCATGGCCGGATCGAAATGGGCAAAGTTGGGTGTAACAATGGTAACGAAATACAACCGCTTGTTAGCCGGCATGGCCGCTTCCTTTTCCAGCATTACTTTGTAGTCGGTATAAATGCGGTCTACCTCCAGGAATAATATA
>CAYUCU010000325.1:0-1855 GCA_964443345.1 uncultured Chitinophaga sp. | reverse complement strand
CAGCACTGGTTCATACCAAAAACAGGGTATTTTAAAGAAGCAGCACAGCTCCGTTTTAACAAATCACAACCCCTCAAAAATGGCCGAAAATCAGCTCTTTTTCTCTAACTCATTGATAGTAAGGCCACTTCATCCAGCGGGACGGACATTTCAAGTAGCGGAACGCACTCTTCAGCTAGCGGGATGAACTTTTCGGGTGGCGGGACGGACTTTTCAAGTCGCGGAATGCACTTTTCAGGTAGCGGGATGAACTTTTCGGGTGGCGGGACGGACTTTTCAAGTGACGGAATGAACTTTTCGGGTGGCGGAATGCACTTTTCAGGTAGCGGAATTAACTTTTCGGGTGGCGGGATGGACATTTCAGGTTGCGGGAAAGGCAACTCCGGCGCCGGGATGAGTAACTCCAATACCGGAAATGTTAACGTACGCAGCGGAATAAAAGCCTGTTTTACCGGGAAAGAAAACAGCGCCAACCGGAAATGGAACTATTAGGGCGGAAGCAGCATCTCCAAAACCGGTACCGGCAACATTGCTGCCGGAAATAACAACCCGACGCATAAAATGAATAGCAACGGGATTGTAATGAGCAACTGCAACAACGGAAGCAGTAACAACGATACCGGGAAGAATAACTGCAATAATGAAAACGATAACAACAGTGGGATGCCGGGTTATTAATGTAAAAAAATAAGAAAGAGGTGGTCCGGTGCCATTCAGTTCAGCACACTAATAACAATCGTTATCTTTGCACCCTAATAATCAATCAATGAAAGAAGTATATATCATCTCCGCCGTCCGTACACCTATCGGCAGTTTTGGCGGATCATTAAAAGCGTTATCAGCTACACAATTGGGCGCCGTTGCCATAAAAGGAGCGTTGCAAAAAGCCGGTGTAAAACCGGAACTGGTACAGGATGTATTAATGGGCTGTGTGATACAGGCCAACCTCGGCCAGGCACCAGCACGGCAGGCTGCTAAATTTGCCGGCTTGCCCAATGAAGTGAATTGCACCACCATCAATAAAGTGTGCGCCAGCGGTATGAAAGCCATTGCACAGGCAGCACAAAGTATTTTATTAGGCGATGCAGATATAGTGGTGGCCGGTGGAATGGAAAGCATGAGCAATGTGCCTTACTACAGTCCGTTGCTGCGCTGGGGGAATAAATATGGGGATGTGATGCTAATAGATGGTTTGGCAAAAGATGGCCTTACCGATGTGTATGATGGCAAAGCAATGGGCAATGCAGCAGAATTATGTGCCGGCACCTGTGGTGTCAATCGCACGGAACAGGATGCGTTCGCAGTTGAAAGTTATAAACGCAGCCAGGCTGCCTGGGAAAAAGGATTGTTTGATAATGAAGTGGTGCCGGTGGAAATACCACAGCGCAAAGGCGACCCTGTCGTGTTTGCCAAAGATGAAGAACCGTATAATGTAAAGTTTGATAAGATACCCACATTAAGTCCTGCCTTTGTAAAAGACGGAACCGTAACCGCTGCCAATGCCAGTACGATGAATGATGGCGCCGCAGCAGTAGTATTAATGAGTAAAGAAAAAGCAGATGAACTGGGATTGAAACCCATCGCTAAGATCTTATCATATGCCGATGCGGAGCAGGCGCCGGAATGGTTTACCACCACACCCTCAATAGCAGTACCAAAAGCAGTAGCAAAGGCAGGTCTTACCATGGATGAGATCGCTTATTGGGAACTGAATGAAGCCTTTGCTGTGGTGGGTATTGAAAATACCAAACGGATGAAACTGGATCCTGCAAAAGTAAATGTGCATGGCGGTGCTGTATCGATCGGTCACCCGTTAGGATGCAGCGGTGCAAGGATCATCGTTACACTCATCAAT
>CAYUCU010000324.1:0-1918 GCA_964443345.1 uncultured Chitinophaga sp. | reverse complement strand
GTAGTGCCCGCTGTAAAAATATTTGCCGGTCGTGATACTGTTGCCGCCATCAACCAGCCCATACAATTAAAAGTGGTGGAACTGAATAATTCCGGCGTTACACAATACACCTGGGTGGCTCCCGATTTCCTGGATAATGCATTTATTGATAATCCCGTTGCCACACTGCCGTATAACTTCCGCTATATCGTTACCGGCACCACACCGGAAGGATGCGAAGGAAAAGATGATGTGTTCATCAAAGTATATAAAGGGCCGGAGATCTATGTGCCGTCTGGTTTTACACCGGATAACAATGGACTGAATGATGTGCTTCGCCCCATTCCTGTAGGTATCCGGGATTTTCATTTCTTCCGGGTGTTCAACCGGTCAGGACAAATGGTATTCACCACGTCTGATCCCCGCCGCGGCTGGGATGGCACTATCAATGGTGTACCACAAGGCACCGGTAGTTATGTATGGATGGCCGAGGCAGTTGACTACAAAGGAAATCTTATTGTAAGAAAAGGCATGTTCACCATTATAAGGTAACAGCACATTATCACCACATGTAACTTCATTCCGGCAAAATCAGCCTGTCGTAAATCTCCGCATTGTCTTCAACCCGAACAGGTAAAGCCATTGATTATTAAGCCATTCCTCGCTGCTAAAAAACTACTATCCTGTAGTCCGTAAAAACCCCATAATAAATAAGTGGAAACACTATGTGCTTTACAGTAAATATTCTACTTTAGTCGGCCTGGCTTAGCAAAAATGTACCCGACACTTCTAACTAAACTGCTATTGGCATTCGCCTTCACTGTAGTAACTACTTATGCAACTGCACAATTAGTTATTACCAATGAACCTGATGCACGGGCACTGGCACAAAAACTGGTGGGCAAAGGTGTACACATCAGCAACATCACATTTACCGGCAATCCGCTTATGACCGGATACTTCCGCAACACCGGCGAAACAGAGATCGGAATGGACAGCGGTATCCTGCTGACAACAGGCAAAGCCAAAACAAAACTTCCCTACGATAACGGGGCCGACTGGAATGGTGGCGCAGAAGCCTATACCATTGATGCCGATAACAGCTGGATGCTGGCAGGTGATGCGGACCTGGCCACCATCACAGGAGCCACTCCTGCTCAAATGCATGATGCCTGTGTGCTGGAGTTTGATTTTGTTCCGCTGGGCGACAGCATCTCTTTCAATTATGTTTTTAGTTCAGAAGAATATCATCCTTCTTATGTCTGCGAATTCAACGATGCATTTGCTTTCCTGGTATCAGGGCCCGGCATCACCGGGATAAAAAACATGGCCCTTGTACCCGGTACAACTACTCCTGTTTCTATATATACCTTAAATGATGTGCCCCGCGGTGCCTGTCCCAATAACCAGGAGTACTACATTGATAACCGTTTTAATACATTCTTCTCTCATGACGGACATACAGCCATTTTGTCTGCACAACAAAAAGTACAGCGATGCCAGACCTATCATTTAAAACTGGTAATAGCAGATGTGGGTGACGACCGGTTCGACTCCGGTGTTTTTTTACAGGCAAAAAGCCTTACATCAGATATCATTACTATCAGCAGCGCTATTCAAACAGACCCGGTAAGCGGTCAGCAGTACCTGGTGGAAGGCTGCACTCCCGGAAGTTTTACCGTACATCGTTCCAGGCCCGATGCCAATCCATTAAGAGTAGATCTTGCTTATGATGGTGCGGCTGTAAGCAGTGTGGACCTGTTCTCCTTACCTGCTTCTGTGGTCATTCCGGCCAACGAAGATTTTATACCCGTACCCGTTACTCCGCTCGTGGATGGTGTAACAGAAGGAACAGAACTTTTGAAGATCTATACACTTGCCGGATGCGGCAGCGGTGTTGCCACTGACAGCTCCATAATTGAGATACGTGACTTTGATA
>CAYUCU010000323.1:0-2028 GCA_964443345.1 uncultured Chitinophaga sp. | reverse complement strand
CTTCCCTTTATTACTGTAGGATTGAGGTTGAAAATGGATGAAGGATCATTCGAAGGCGCTGGTATCACATATTTGTTCGACACCGTAAAGGGTGCATACACCCGCATTTCATACAAAGGCTGTGTTTTGGTAAATAAATGCTGCACATAGCGGGAAATATTGAACTTCCAGGTGCGTATCGTATTACCCGAACCATCCTTAGTTATTAGGGGCACTACTCCGAAAGGCCCCAGGTTCACCGGCTGACCAAAGTTAAATGCCAGGTCAAAAGGTATTCCCCTGTATTTCTTATTACCGGTAATGGTATTGTCAAAGGCATCCAGATATAATGCTTCCGGTGCCGTGAACGTACTGTCCGAAATGTCATACAGTTGTTCAAAGATCAGTTCAGCCCGGTGCACCAGCCTGTTACTCACATTATCGAGTCCCGGGATCTTGATCGTTGCAAAAGTGCCCGGTGAATTTTGAATATATAAAAGCGGATCTGGCAGTGCGCCGTTATTTAAGGACGCTTCAGCTGGAGTTCCGGTATAATCCCGTTTCACATACTGTGCTGCTGCAGATAAAGCGGTAAAGAAAAAGTAATTGACCGTGGTATCTCTTACTCCTGCACCATTCACTTTCGGATGATTGTAGTAGATCGCCAGTTTTGAACCTGCCATATCAATACCCACTACAGCATTTCCGGTAGTTTCTGACCGCACTGCAAATCCTTTAAAATTGGCTTTGAAAGCCGAGTCACCTTTATACGCATTACTGGTATCATAATTAAACAGTCGCCGGGCAAAGTTGGTATCCAATTTTATCCGCAGCTGGTTGATGGTGGTATCCCGAAATGCTTTTACCGTATCATTAAGGTTGCGGGGAATGAATGTATGCGGAATGCCCAGATGGTTAAGCGGAAATGCAGTATTGTAAGTAAAGTTTTCCTTTCGTATCAGGTAAGCGGAATCCGAAGTAAAGTTATTTGTATTATCCAGTTCAAACACCCTTACTGATTGCGCAGTGTTGGTATCTCCGTATGTTTCCAGGTAGCTGAGTACTAAAACAATAGAATCGATCTTCACACTGTCCTTTCTTGCAAAAGGATAAACGCCATACGTTGTAGGTTTTAATTCGAGGTAAATACGGGCATCTGTTTTACCAAAAAAAGGATCGCTGTTTATCAACCCCAAAAAATGTTCCTCCGAGCGGGCCAGGTATTGAGAATCGGTAAGTATTCCGAATGTATCATTAAAGGCCTGTACTTCAACAATAGTATCAAAAGTGGTGATATTATCTACCGGGGGTATCAAATCACCACCCAGTTCTGTTGCGTCATTTATTTTCCGGCATGCTGAAAACACAATAGCAATCGTGGAAGCGATTGCTATAAATGATAAAACGATTTGTCTGTTCTTCACAAAGTAAATTTATATGCTGATTAGGTTGAGATTATTTGCCTGCAAGGTCGCCATACAGTTGTAAATAGTCTGTTAAATCTCCCTCCGGATTAAAGGGTAATGTTTTCTTACCCCGCACTTTAGAAAATTCATCAACCAGTTTCTTTTCAATTTTATCTGCACCAAATGTAATGGCATCTGCAAAGGTGGCACCGCCACGGAACATGGCAGTATTGGTTCCGTCTTTATATACCTCCAGGTCTTTCTCTTTCAAACTGGCATGAATAAGGGCTTTCTTTATAAAGCCGCTTCCCAGTTTTTCTTTGAATGTATTCTGACCGATCGTGTAAACAATTTTGCTGTGTGCAAATACCGGTTCTTTCTTGTACAATGTTTTCAGGTACGCAGGTATCAATCCTGTCATCCAGCCACTGCAATGAATGATATCAGGAGGCCATCCAAATTTCTTCACGGTTTCCAGGGCCCCTTTGCAAAAGAAGACCGTCCGGAGGTCATTATCTTCAAACCATTTTTCATTTTCGTCATGAAAAATGAATTTTCTTTTAAACAGCTCTTCATTATCTAAAAAGTAAACCTGTAACCGGGCACTGGGCAAAGATGCCACTTTGATCTGCAATGGCATATC
>CAYUCU010000322.1:0-2070 GCA_964443345.1 uncultured Chitinophaga sp. | reverse complement strand
TCATGCTTTTATGTTTACCTCTCGCCAACCCTCTCCAAAGGGAGGGATCAAAGAAATTTGAAAGGCGAATTTAGCTTTATACGTTTTCTTTGCAAAAAATAGAATAATGCTGATTGGTGTTGTAGCTGATGAATGGACAAAAAAAGAACTGTTGGCGCAGGGGATGCAGCCCGGCACCGAAATACTATGGCTGGACCGGCCAGCTGTAATACCGGGTGCAGCAGCATATATCCATCTTTTGTTTCCCAATGATGCGGGGCCGGCTGAAGTGTGGGAAGCGCTTACTGATACACCGGTTATCATCAATGATGTGTTGCAAAAAAAAAGGCAACTCCCTTCCCATTTTATCCGTTTAAACGGGTGGCCCACTTTCTTAAACAGACCACTGGTAGAAGTGGCAAGTAATGACCCCGCTATAAAGGACCAAGCTTCTGCTGTTTTTTCAGCAATTAATAAATCTGTTGAATGGGTGCCGGATGTTCCCGGGTTTGTTTCAGCCCGCATCGTATCCATGATCATTAATGAAGCCTTTTACACTTTGGAGGATGAAGTAAGTACCAAAGAAGAAATAGATACCGCTATGAAACTGGGTACTAATTATCCCTATGGACCTTTTGAATGGGCGCAACAGATCGGGTTGAAAAATATTTTCTCCCTGCTGGATAAATTGTATTCCGGCCAAACCCGCTATAAGCCTTCCCCTTTACTTATAAAAGAAGCAGGAAACTGACATGAGCCTTATTCTTAACATAGACACTGCTGCAGACATAGCATCCGTATGCCTGGCGGAGAATGAAAAAGTAGTGGGGCTGGTACAAAATGAAAGCCGTAATGACCATGCTTCCTGGTTACATCCTGCTATTGATGCGCTTTTAAAAAGTAATGGATCATCTGTTGCAGACTTGCAGGCAGTCGCGGTAAATATCGGCCCCGGCTCTTTTACAGGTGTCCGGATAGGACTTTCTGCTGCCAAAGGGTTTTGCTTTGCCACTGGTATTCCATTAATTGCAGTCAGCAGCCTTAAAATTCTTGCAAAAGCGGTGCAGCCAGAAGCTCAGGAGCTGATCTGCCCGGTAATTGATGCAAGAAGAATGGAAGTCTATACGGCAGCCTTTGACAAGCAATTGGTTGAAAAGGATCCGCCACAGGCAATAATTATTGATGAAAACAGTTTTTCAGAAATGCTGTCCTCGCATTCCGTACTTTTTTGCGGAAATGGGTGCATGAAGGTACGATCCATGATCACCCATTCCGGAGCATCGTTCAGTAATACGATCAGTAATGCCTCTCATCTTGCAATACTTGCCTGTCACGATTTTTTATGCAATAAATTTGTTGATACTGCTTATATTACGCCCCTTTATATAAAAGAGTTCTATAATCCAACCCTAAAATAATATGAGTACTATTCATCTGATTGCCGATTCTGAACTGCAAAGAGAACCCATCCGTTGTATTTTTGTTTTTTACTATAACCTTTGACCATGAACACTTACTCGCTGACGCTTAACAACCAGGCAGACAATGGGGACTCTCTGAAGGTGGACCTGCTGAACGTAAAAAAAGCAGCATTGATTTTACGGGCTGTAAATCACAAGCTTCGTCAACAAATCCTGAAGTTGATTGACGAACAAGGAAAGATTTCAGTAACGGAAGTTTTTGTAAGGCTGAGGCTGGAGCAATCTGTTGCCTCACAGCATTTAGCTATTTTACGCCAGGCAGGCTTTGTTGACACCAACAGAGAGGGAAAGTACATTTACTATTCTGTGAATTACGGAAAGTTGAAACAATTGAACAAGTTTGTAACTGAACTGTTAATTGATTAACCATCGCCCCATTCAACGAATCGTCCCGCTTTTAGCGGGACTTTTTTATTGGTAAATGGCTAATTTTGCCCGGTAAATACGCAGATATGTTTATCAAACAATTATATACCGGCTGCCTGAGTGAGGCAGCCTATTATGTGGAGAGTAATGGTGAAGCGGCTGTGATCGACCCCTTGCGGGATATAGACGCCTACCTGGAACTGGCCAACGAAAGAAAAGCTACAATCAAATACATTTGTGCAAC
>CAYUCU010000321.1:0-2324 GCA_964443345.1 uncultured Chitinophaga sp. | reverse complement strand
ACAAAAAAAGACAATGGTTACGGTTTCAATATCATCAAACTGACAGATGCTGCAGGCAAGCCATTGAACTATACCGTGAATAAAACAATGATGCGGGTGGAACTGCCGGCACCATTAAAAGCAGGTCAACGGTTTGTATTTAAACTCGACTGGAATTATAAAATAGTGGACCGCCTGGGCCGTGGTGGCCGTGGTGGTTATGAATATTTTCCGGAAGACGGCAATCATATTTTTACCATGACGCAATGGTATCCCCGTCTTTGTGTGTACAGCGATTTTCAGGGCTGGCAAAATCATCAGTTCACCGGCCGTGGTGAGTTTGCACTGACCTTCGGCAACTTTAAAGTACTGATGTCCGTTCCGGCAGATCATATTATTATGTCAACAGGTGAATGCCAGAATTATGCTGCCGTATTAACTCCGGCACAACTGGCCCGCTGGAATAAAGCTCAGCAATCAGCTGAACCAATAGAAGTGGTGACGCTGGCAGAAGCAACCGCTGCTGAAAAAAGGATTGCTTCGCCTGCAGCACGCAAAACATGGATATTCAAAGCAGATAATGTTCGTGACTTTGCCTGGGGCTCTTCCCGTAAATTTATCTGGGATGCTTTGGCCACAAAAGTAGAAGGCAAAAGAGTGATGTGCATGAGCGGCTATGCTAAAGAAGCCTATGGCCTGTACAGAAAGTTTTCTACCAAAGCAGTGGAACATACCATCAAGACCTATTCAAAATTTACTATTCCTTACCCCTACCCGGTAGCACAAAGTATTGAGGCCTCTAATGGAATGGAATACCCGATGATCTGTTTCAACTTTGGCCGCACCGAAAAAGACGGCACTTACAGTGAGGGAACCAAGAACGGCATGCTGGGAGTGGTGATACATGAGGTAGGCCACAACTTTTTCCCGATGATCATCAACAGCGATGAACGCCAGTGGAGCTGGATGGATGAAGGGCTGAACACTTTTGTAGAATACCTGACAGAAGAATTATGGGATAATAAATTTCCAAGCCGCCGCGGACCGGCTGCATTCATTACCGATTATATGAAACTGCCCAAAGAACAACTGGAGCCCATTATGACCAACAGTGAGAACATTGTTCAGTTCGGTCCTAATGCCTATTCCAAGCCGGCAACCGGGTTGAATATCCTTCGGGAGACCATCATGGGCCGTGAACTGTTTGATTATGCTTTCAAAGAATATGCAAAAAGATGGGCTTTCAAACATCCCGAACCGGCTGACCTGTTCCGCACACTTGAAGATGCAAGCGGCGAAGACTTGGACTGGTTTTGGAGAGGATGGTTTTACAGTACCGAAGTATGTGATATTTCTCTCGATACCGTGAAGTACGCTAAACCCGACCTGGATGCTGTGGCTGCTGAAACAAAAGAAACAACAAGAAAGCAAGCTGTGGCCAAACCAAGCCTGCCCACTTTCGATGATATCTCCAAGATCAGGAACCGGGAAGATAAAAAGATCACCTTCCAGACAGATGCTGATACTTCTGTCCGGGATTTTTACTGGAGATATGCCCGTGGTATAGAACCCTACGATACCAATAAGTATGATGTGACCGTTCCGGGCAATAAACCCGAAGGGCTGACTGCTGAAGAAAAAAGCAAGTATGCCAATAAGAACATGTATGAACTGACCTTTAGCAATAAAGGCGGACTGGTAATGCCCATCATCATTGAGTGGACGTATAAAGACGGCACCAAAGAAGTGGACAGGATACCGGCACAGGTATGGCGGCTGAATGAAAACAAAGTCGTTAAAACCTTTACCAAGGATAAGGAAGTGGCTTCTGTAAAACTGGATCCCTACCGGGAAACAGCTGACATTAATGAAAGCAACAATACGTTTAATGCCATACCAGAACCTTCTAAATTCAGCATCTTCAAAGGAAGACAAGGTGGTGCAAGAGGTGGCGGCGGTCAAGCCGGCAACTGCGACTCCGGCTACAGCTGTGCCTACTCGTCGAACCTCTCCTGGCGCTCGCCGTCGACGCCGAACCCCAAGGAGACCAACCCCCGCGCGGTGTTCGATCGCCTGTTTCCGAGCGCGAGCCAGAACGCCGCCCAGCAGCGGCAGAACCGCTACAACCTCAGCAGCCTCGATCACGTCATCGAGGACGCCAGCCAGCTCTCCGGCCGGCTCGGCGCCAACGACCGCCGTCGCCTGGACGAGTACCTCACCGCCATCCGCGACGTCGAGACGCGCCTGGCCCGCAGCAACGCACCCTCGGACGGCGCCCCCGCCGGCGCCACCCGGCCAACCGGCATCCCGCGCGAGTATCGCGAGCACATTCGCCTGATGGCCGA
>CAYUCU010000320.1:0-2326 GCA_964443345.1 uncultured Chitinophaga sp. | reverse complement strand
CTTCAAAAGGGGCCCGGATAAGTTCCCGGAACTGAAAGAATAACTTTAAATTTACTTGTGTTCAACCCAAACCTATGCATTTAAAAAGCATTGCTGCCATCGCTGGTTTATCCATTCTGTTGCTACTAAATGCCTGCAACAAATCTGACACACCCGCTGCCCCCGATCCCTGCGCCGGCATTAGTTATGATGTACAATATTTTAAGACAGAGGCCATTGGCACCAGTAACAATGGCAGCATTACCATCAACTATCCTGTTGGCGATACGATAACCTACAGACTTAATAGTGGCAACTACCAGGCTTCTTCCATCTTCAGCAACCTGGCACCCGGATCATATGTGGTTACCGTTAAAAATCAAAAAGGCTGTACAGATACTGCGCAAATAACAGTATATAACTATGGTCCAAAATATGCATTGGTTAAGCAACTCATCAGCGGCTATGGCACCGGAACGGGGGGCTACTGCGGCCCCTGCCACCTGAACGGTGGAATAAGCGGCGGAAAGAATTTTGATACCGATTTAAGTATTGTGAACAGCTGGGACCGCATCAAAGCAAGAGCAGTGGATAATATTCCCTCCCCAATGCCCGAAGCGCCAAACAGCCCATTAACGGCTGTTGATAAACAAAAGATAACGGATTGGGTAAATGCAGGGCACCGGCAATCGGATTAGTTATTTCCATTCACCTTACTATACCTGCTAATGGGATTGCAGTAAAAGTGGTATATAAAGACCCTGAGGATTGAACTATCAGCAGAAAATAAAAGCAGGAATCTTATTAGCTCCTGCGGTGCTATGACCTTTAATCCGTTCAACGGGTTATAAGTTTGACTATTTACCTCACTTTCATCATGGCCCTCACTTGCTGTGTCACTCCATTCTGGAACCGGGCATAATAAATTCCTGTTGGCAATCCTTCTGCATTGAAAGGGATCTTGTAAGTACCGGCAGTATATTCTGCATCCACTATTGTTTTGATCATTCTGCCAAGGGTATCAATGATCTGTACCAGTGTATGCCCGCCAGTAGTTTTGAAAGTGATCTCGGTATTATTGGTAAATGGATTCGGCGAGTTGATGATCAGCACATCACCATTATCCGGTGGTGGCGGTGGTGGTGTGATACCTGAACAAGCGCCGGCTTTTAATAAGGGCAGGCTTTGCAACTGGGTGTTGATACCGGGCGGGAATAATGATTCGACCACTGTCTTGTCCAGGCAAAACCATTTTTCCAGCAGGGTGGCATACACACTTCTGAAATCATACTGCATCGGAACATTGTCATTCACTGTTACATTAACCGGTATCGTTGGATTTACCCCAAGCATACCTGCATCTACCTGGCTGCCAAATAAAAACATCGGTGCTGCTGCCCCATGGTCGGTACCCACACTGGAATTGGATTTGATACGTCGTCCAAATTCACTGTAGGTCATACCCACTACCCTGTTCTCCACCTGCAGGAATTTTATATCATCCTGGAATGCTTTTATCGCATCTGAAACCCGCTGTAATAAAGTAGCATGTGCACCGGTGGTTGTATCGGTATTTGTCTGTACCGAATGGGTATCGAAACCGCCGAAGCTTACCATATAGACCCTTGTTTTCAATCCGCCTGCAATAAGCCGGGCCACGATCTTTAGCTGATCGGCCAATGAATTGTTGGTGGGATAAGGAGCCTGCTGGGTAACTGCATTCGCTGCATTTTTTATTACAGTAGAATATTTTTGCGTTTGTTGGTTGACTGTCCGGATAAATTTCAGTTCTTTTCCTGCAGGTGTGTCCGGAACCGGGTCGGATGTACCATTTATGAGGTTATAAAAATTAGTGGGGTTGGTGATGCTCATACCCATATTCGTTACCTGGCCTTGCGTGGTCAATGTAGTGGTAGATCCAATTTGTATGGCCAATGGGTCCGGCATATCTGTATTGGGATAGCCCACCGGAAAATTGGGAAATTCATTATTCAAATAACGGCCTGCCCATCCACTATATACTTCCTGGTTACTGTTGGAGCCACTCATCCAGATATCGGTGGCACGGAAGTGAGAGAAGTTGGGCTGCGGATAACCGACAGCCTGCACCAGTTTAGCTTTGCCTTCAGAAAACAATGCCTGCAAACCTGTCATTGAAGGATGGATTCCTGTACCGGAAACACCAGCAATGGAAAGCACCCGGTTTTGAGGAATAGCTACATTACTCCGGGCATTGAAATAGTTAGAATAGTCTGCTACCGGTATCACCATGTTCATCCCATCATTACCTCCTGATAACTGAATAATCACCAGTACATGATCGGTGAGTGTATTGCCCCGCATCAAT
>CAYUCU010000319.1:0-2339 GCA_964443345.1 uncultured Chitinophaga sp. | reverse complement strand
TTTGACCGGTGCCGTGATGGGCGACCTGCAAAGCCGCAGGGCTATTGTTGAAGGTATTGACAGCGAAGGCCATTTCCAGAAAGTAATAGCGAAAGTGCCATTAGCAGAAATGGATGGTTATTCCTCCTCCCTGCGTTCTATCACACAGGGGAGGGCTAAATTCAAAATGCACTTCAAGGCATATGAAGCATTACCATTTGAACTGCAGCGAAAATTGATTGATGAATACAGCAAAACAACGAAAGAAGAATACGCATAAGGCCATTACCAATTGCTTATAAAAAAAGTCACCTTTCGGGGTGACTTTTTTCTATACAACCGGTTATGATTTTACACAAGAGCTGAGACTAATCCCTGTACACTTTTATGGAAGAGGCTTTATCATTCCAGCCGGATATGATAAAACCAGATTTCGATTCTGTGATAGTGTAACTCTTGCCTCCAAAATTCTCATATTCATACAGCACCACCCGGTAGCCTGGAGGAACTTTAAGAGAGCTTAATGCTTTATCAGGAAACCCTGACGCCTGCGACATGGTACTGTAGGTTCCGGGAAGAAGTTCAGCAGATTGTCCTTTATAATTCCCATCGGTATAAATGATCACCGCTTCATTACCATAGGGATTTAGTCCTCCGCCTCCGCCACCATTATAACCATTTTTTTCTTCCACCACTACAGAGCCGATCTTATTTTTCAGGTTATAGTCTAAACAACTGATATTTTCAGTGATAGTGCTGGATTGTCCGTACAGGTTATCATTATTAATAAATGCTTTTACCCTCAGGTTGGAAGGCACTTGTATGGATGCGATGCTATACTTTAACAACCCCAGTTTATCACCGGAATAATAACCCGGCATCAGGCGCAATGCATTGCCACCATAGTTGCAATCCGTATATAAGGTGGCGAAACTGGTGCCGGCATATCCGCCGCCATTACCACCATTGTTGTTGGGAAGACCGGTATTATATTCAATGACTAAAGAACCCGTTTTGTCATTCTGATTATCCGGTAAATAATTCTGGCTGGCATCGTATGTAACAGCATAACCGGAATAGCTTTCATTATTGATATATAATTTCACCCGGAGGTTGCCATTGATCTTGAAGGAGGATATATTGTATTTTAAGGGGCCTAACTGTGCGCCGGAATAACTGCCTGGCCGCAGGCTTTGAGAATAGCCTTTGCTGTAAGCGTCATTATAGAAAGTAACATAATCATTCTGACTGTAGACACCCTGGTTATAATTGTTTTCCACCACGATGGAAGATGCCATATCATTCCAGCCTGCTTCCAGGCAGGAAACATTAGACATGTAGGTTTTTGACTTGCCCATGAAAGCATCGTTTTCATAGACCGTCACTTTGAAGCCATAAGGTATTTGAATAGAAGAAAGTTTGTCGTTCCCGATCTTCATCTGGTAGCCGCGGTAAGTTCCGGGCTCCAGGAAATAGCTTTTGCCACCATATCCGCAATTTTCATGAAGGGTAACATAATTTTGCGCTGTTACTATAAAAGTTGTAAACAGCAAAAAGGTAAATAAGGCTAATTTCCGGTACATAGAATAGGTTTAGAGATCTTGCAATATCAGAAAGTTACAAAACTTCCCATCAGCATATTATTTACTTATTAAAACTCACACATTCCTTCAGTTCTTTTTCTGAGTATGCCACTTTGTATTGTGCCAGCACTTCTTCGGGCACTCCATTCCATTGATTAGGAGTGTTGCCCTTGTAACCAATATCTTTCACACCTATTTCGGAAGTGTAGAAGCCTGTGGCGGTAAGGTCACGCATCAGGCTGAAAAATTTTACGCCCTGGCTCATTTCCGGTTTTGCCTTTTTGGGGTAGGCGATAAGGTCCACCATTTCAAGTTGCTGTTGCGGGGTACAATCCTTAAAAGCCTTTTCATATCTTTTCAGGCATTGCATATCCAGCCAGCGAAGACCACCTTTCATCGGCACCTGGTGATTGGGCATATCCTTTACAATGAACTCGATGAAGTCGGGCACCTTAGCATCACTGGCGCTGCCGCTTATTTCATCTTTGGGGATAATGATGTCGGCAAGCAGGGTAATGGTTGCAAACTCTTCCGGTGTAAAGAATTTTTCTTTAGCCAGCAATTCTTTTTCATATTTCAATTCATCCGGGTTGCGGTCCAGGTTAAAGGTTATATCCTCTTTAGTACTGGTTGTTTTCTTATCGGTTTCCTTGCAACCGGCAATGGCCACAGGTGCAGCGATAGCGCCGGTAACGATCAGTTTCAATGATTTTCTTCTGTCCATACAATGCGTTTAAATTTGAATTCTTACTAGTTGCAAAAGCTAATAGCTATTAG
>CAYUCU010000318.1:0-2380 GCA_964443345.1 uncultured Chitinophaga sp. | reverse complement strand
GAAAAAAGCCGCCCCCATGTTCCATATGAAAGAGCGGTAATGGGTATCCGGTTCAATGAATATATGATCGGCACACAGTTCCATCCCGAAGCGGATGCATCCGGTATGAGCATGTACCTGAAGACCGAAGAAAAAAGAAAGACCGTTATCGAAAGTCATGGTGAAGATAAACTCCGCAGCATGCTCGAACACCTTGAAGATCCCGATAAGATCCGCTGGACCTATTCACATATCCTTCCCAATTTCCTGAATCATGCAGTAGGGCAATTCCAGGAAGTGATGGCGTAAAGCAGCTGCTGGCTTTGAGCTGTTAGCTGCAAGCTCTTAAAGTGTGTAACGTCCTCCTCCTTCCGGACTTGTATTCAAATGCTATCAGCTTATAGCTATTGGCTCGAAGCTTTTCTCTCCTATTTGGCTGCCATCCCATCATTCACTAACTTCCCTGTAATAAAACAAGGACCATGATCCCTGCTATCCGAAAAGCATACAACGAAGCCTTTACCAAAGAAAAATATGAGGCCTTTTTAAAAGAACTGCATAGCGTTCACCCGGATGCAATTGAATTCAGGGTGGCAGAAACGCCCATATTTGTACCTAAAGATTTTACAGATAAGATCCTGCATGCCTGCGAAAGCATTATCGATATTATTGTTGATCCCAACTTTAAAGAACTTACCAAAAATGCCGTTCGCAAAGACCTGAATGTACCCGGAGAGAATGACCATTCCCATTTCATCGCCTTTGACTTTGGCATTTGCATCAATGAGCAGGGAGAATACGAACCGCAGCTGATCGAAATGCAGGGCTTCCCTTCCCTCTTTGCTTATGAAGTGCTGATCGATGAAGTGTTTCGCAACCATTACCCGGTGCCGGATAATTTTTCCTGTTATCTCAACGGTTATACTAAAGAAACATACATACAGCTGCTGAAAGAGATCATTCTTGGCAACCATGCGCCGGAAAATGTGATACTGCTGGAAATATTTCCCCGTAAGCAAAAAACAAGGATCGATTTTTATTGCACCGAAGATTATACCGGCATTAAAATGGTGTGTCTGACAGAACTGATAAAAGAAGGAAAGAAATTGTATTACCTGAATGATGGTGTAAAAACAGAGGTAAAACGTATTTACAACCGGGTGATCTTTGATGACCTCCAGCAACAAACACCCGAAGTGCAGGAAAAAGGAACTATCTTTTTTGAAGCACTGGACGTGGAATGGGCGCCGCACCCCAACTGGTTTTACCGTATCAGCAAATACACCCTGCCATTTATCCGTCATCCGTATGTGCCGCAAACTTTCTTTTTAAATGAAGTGACACAAATGCCTGCCGACCTGGAGAATTATGTATTGAAACCGCTATTCTCTTTTGCGGGGCAAGGCGTTATCATTGATGTAACTAAGGCGGATATAGACAAAGTAAAAGACCCGGAGAACTGGATACTGCAGCGTAAAGTAAAGTATGCCGAGGTGATACAAACCCCCGATGTGCCTGCCAAAGCAGAGATACGGATGTTCTACTTCTGGAAAGATGGCGAAGCAAGACCGGTGGCTACCAATAACCTGGGGAGATTGAGTAAAGGAAAAATGATCGGGGTACGATATAATAAAGACAAAGAATGGGTGGGAGGAAATTTTTGTTACTTCGAAAACAGCTAAAGAAAATACCAGGTTCCTGTACTTTAATAACGCTGATCAATTATGCAATCTTTAAAAGATATAACACCGAAAGAATTAGCTCCCGGCCTTACCGGCTACTATGCTCATGGAACGGGTATGACATTGGGCTTAGTGGAGATAAAAGCAGGAAGTAATCTGCCCCAACATCATCATCCGCATGAACAGATAACGTACATCCTCGAAGGCGAGCTGGATATGAGAATTGGCGGGGAGCCCTGCCTGCTCACTGCCGGCATGTACCATGTGATCCCTTCAAATGTTCCGCATTCTGCTGTTGCCAGAACAGATTGCAAAGTGATCGATGTGTTCAACCCGGTAAGAGAGGATTACAAAAGCTAAAAATAGGTGCTCACCCCAAACTGAAACCCTGCCAGTTTAGCCGGTGGGTTGCCCAGAATATCCTGCTGCCAGTTATAGCGGTAGTTAAGCCGTAAAACAGTCTGCGCCGTTGGACGCCAGCTGATCGCAGGCACTATGGAGAAAATATCATCGGCGATGTTTCCACCGGTCGAAATGAATTTTCCTTTGTTCCAGTCAACATACTCCAATCGCAGGGATGCATTGATAACCGATCTTTCAAATCCTAATACTGTTTTCTTAAACACCGGCTGAACTATATCAATAAATCCGCCATTTTGCTTTTCTCCAAATTGATCTGTGTACGTATCAGGTACATTTACCTTCACCCAGGCCCACTC
>CAYUCU010000317.1:0-2422 GCA_964443345.1 uncultured Chitinophaga sp. | reverse complement strand
ACCCCATATCAATATCTTTCGGGACCCAAGATGGGGACGTGGACAGGAAACCTATGGTGAAGATCCTTTCCTTACAGCAATGCTGGCAAAAGCATTTGTAAGAGGCTTGCAGGGTGAAGACCCCAAATATTTAAAAGCAGCAGCCTGTGCCAAACATTTTGCAGTGCATAGCGGCCCCGAACCCTCCAGGCATTCAGATAATTTTAATCCTTCCGCATATGATCTGTGGGATACTTATTTACCGGCATTCAAAGAATTAATTGTGAATGCCCATGTAGCCGGTGTGATGTGTGCTTACAATGCCATCAATACACAGCCCTGCTGCGCAAACGACCTGTTGATGAACGATATACTCCGGAATCAATGGAAATTTACCGGGTATGTCACCAGTGACTGCTGGGCAGTAGATGATTTTTTCAGGTATCATAAAACACATAAAGATGCAATGACGGCTGCCGCAGATGCCGTACTGCACGGAACGGATGTGGAATGTGGCGCTACAGTATATAAAACACTGACAGAAGCTGTTAAAAGCGGGTTGATAAAAGAAGAGCAGCTCGATATTTCATTGAAAAGATTGTTTACCATCCGCTACAGGCTCGGCATGTTCGATCCACCCTCCATGGTAAAGTATGCACAAACCCCTTCATCCGTACTGGAAAGTCCGCTGCACAAAGCACACGCATTAAAAATGGCACAGCAAAGCATTGTGCTGTTAAAAAATGAGAACAAAACATTGCCCCTTAAAAAGACCATAAGGAAAATTGCTGTGATCGGGCCCAATGCAGACAACCGCATCGCTGTGCTGGGTAATTATAATGGCATCCCTTCCAAAGTGGTTACCGTGCTGGAAGGTATCAGGGAAAAATTGGGCAACAATGTTACGGTCGTTTATGAAAAAGCTATAAATTTTACTAATGATACCTTACTTGCTTATTCTGATCTGAAAAAACAGTACAGCTGGGAAGGGCAACAGGGATTTAAAGCGGAATACTTTAACAACCGGGAACTGAAGGGCAACCCGGTATTTGCAAAAAACGAAAATGCGGTAGAACACTCCTGGCAAAGAGGCGATATTGTAGTTGATAATATGACAGCTACCAACTTCTCAGCAAGGTACACGACCAATTTTACAGCCAATGCCGATGGTGCGGTTACTTTTGAAGTAGAAGCGGACGATGGCTATAAACTAATTATTAACGGCACTGCTGTCATTGATGCCTGGTCACGCAACCGCTGGGGTGCAAAGACATTTAAGCTGCAGACCAAAAAAGATTCTGTTTACAATATGGTGCTGGAATACTGGCAGGGTGATGATAACGCTGCTGTATCATTGAGGACCGGAAATTTTGTCCGATCAGATTTCTCTGCATTGGTAGCAAGAATTCAGGATGCAGATGTTATTCTGTTTGTGGGCGGCATTTCACCACAACTGGAAGGTGAAGAAATGCCGGTGAATGTACCAGGCTTCAATGGTGGCGACCGAACTTCTATTTTATTACCGGCGGTGCAGACCGAACTGATGAGATCACTTAAGGCAACGGGCAAACCACTTGTTTTTGTAATGATGACGGGCAGCGCCATCGCTGTTCCCTGGGAAGATGAAAATGTTCCTGCCATCATCAATGCCTGGTATGGCGGACAAAGCGCAGGTACGGCTGTGGCCGATGTGTTGTTTGGAGATTACAATCCTGCAGGAAGATTGCCCGTAACCTTTTATAAAAGTGATAGCGATCTGCCCGGCTTCAGTGATTACTCCATGGCAGGCAGAACTTACCGCTACTTTACCGGCGAAGCATTGTACCCCTTTGGCTATGGACTAAGCTACACTACCTTCAAATATGATATGCTGAAAGCTCCCGCAAGTATTGCGAAGGGAAAGAAGATCACACTAAGTGTACGGGTAACCAATACAGGGAAAATAAATGGCGAAGAAGTAGTGCAGTTGTATGTAAGTAGTCAAAATAAAAATATCAGGTCACCACTCAAAGCATTAAAAGGGTTTCAACGTATTACACTAAAAGCAGGAGAAAGCAAACTGGTAACATTTACGTTGACACCTGATGATCTATCTGTTGTAAGCGAAACAGGTGTATTGCAACAACCAAAAGGTAAACTGATGATCAGTATCGGGGGCGGGCAACCAGGTGTGCGGAATAAAATAACTTCAACCATTCTTACCAAACTGATAACCGTATTATAAAATGACTAAGATCACAGCGCTGCTGTTATTACTTATCGTATTCCGGGAAAGTGCCGTGGCACAATTTCCCCCGGTGGTCATACCCGGTTCCCAGGTACGAAAAATCAAGTCTGCTATCGTCAACCAGGAATATGAACTGGATATTTTGTTACCCGGCGGTTATGATAAGAGCACTAAAAGGTATCCTGTGGTTTACCTGATGGATTAAGAATAGGAGTT
>CAYUCU010000316.1:0-2429 GCA_964443345.1 uncultured Chitinophaga sp. | reverse complement strand
AGCAAATAAAGCCCGCTACGGCGCCGCAGGCATCTGCAACGGTGGAGGCGGGGCCAGTGCGATGGTGATTGAAAATGTGATTGAGTGAGAAGTCGATAGTTGATAGTCAATAGTCGATAGTCAATACACTTAAAGACCGAAGCCTCTTTCAATCATTGAAAGAGGCTTCGGTCTTTAAGAAATTATCATCTAACATCTGTCATCTAATAACTATCATCTTCCAATGAATAGAAGAATCTTCGGTCTTTAAGAAACTATCATCTATCAATTATCATCTATCATCTATTCGCTAATTGACTGTAAAATAAAACACACACGGCGTACACTTCTTATTTCCACAAATAGGAGTGATCTCCAGTTTATAATTGCCGGCCACACCAAAGGTGTAGGTCCATGGAAAAGTGAAGTTGGGATAATTCTGTACTATAGCACCCGTAACATTGTTTTTCAGAACGGCAGAGTACTTGGCAGTGCAGGTGCCCTGGCAAATATATTTTCCTTTCAGGTTGAAGGGCTTCCCTTTGGGCACCGCAAACTGGTGGCCGCAGTTAACAGTTTGAGGCGGATTTGCTGAAATGGTGGCGGTAAAGGGTTGCCAGCCATTTACTTTACAATCACAGGCCGTGGGGCATGTCACCGTAAAATAATAACGGCAGGGCGTACACCTGGTGGTGCCGCAAACAGGAGTGATCTCCAGGCTGTAATTGCCGGCAACAGGAAACTGGTGTATCCAGGGAAAAGTAAAAACAGGATAGTTGGCCACAACAACACCGGTAGTTGCATTTTTCAAAACAGCGCTGTATTTGGCAGTACAGGTGCCAATGCATTTGTACAACTGCTTCAGTGTTATCTTATCCGTACATTTCAAACTGAACTGGTGCCCGCAGTTTACGGTCATTGATGTGGTATTGATAATAGCGGTGCCAGGTTGCCATCCGCTGGGATTACAGGCACAGGCAGGCGCTGCCGGTCCCGGGGCGGTGGTTTGTGCCATCATTATACAGGCTGACAGGGCCGCAAGTGAAAACAGGAACAATTTTTTCATGTTGATGAGTTTAAGGTTAAAGAGAAGTAGGGGTGTTTAGAAATAAGGTTAATATGCAGTATAAAGCTATCGCACACAGGCAGGCAAAACAATACTACTTTTGTGTAATAGATTTGCTGTTTTAAAGCCCGGATTATCAATGAAGAAGATCAACATACGTACCGCCACTGCCCGGGATGCAGCGCTGATAGCTGACCTTAGCCGCAGCACTTTCTACGAAACATTTGCCGCACAAAACACCGTCGAAAACATGGAGAAATTCATGAACGAGCAGTTTTCAACAGCATTGCTGATGAAAGAAGTAGGCGCTCCGGGCAACATTTTTCTGCTGGCCTTTGACGGTGAAGAACCAGCCGGCTATGTACGAATGAGAGAAAACAACAATCCCCCCGAACTGGATGCTGTTAATGCACTGGAGATTGCCCGTATCTATGCCACATCCAATGCAATTGGAAAAGGAGTGGGCAAAGCACTGATGCAGGAATGTATCCGCATCGCAACAGAAATGAAAAAAGAACTGATCTGGCTGGGTGTGTGGGAACATAACCAGCGGGCCATAGCGTTTTATTCCCGCTGGGGATTTACCAAATTCGCCGAACATGAATTCCTGCTCGGTGATGATGCCCAAACCGATTGGCTGATGAAAAAAGATTTAATCCGTTAACTTTAAAACATGAAAAAACTACTGCTTCTTTCGGTCCTGCTCAGTTACCTGTTTACCGCCATCGCACAGGATAAACCTGCATATGTATTATATAATGCCAATGGGAAAAAAGTGTCGTACAGGAAGATGATACGGGTATTGAAGGAAAAGGATATTATACTGTTTGGTGAATTTCATAATAATGCCATTACGCACTGGTTGCAACTGGAAGTAACGAAGGAACTGAAAGAAAGCCGTGACCTGGTACTGGGCGCAGAAATGTTTGAAGCAGACAACCAGGAACCGCTGAACCAATACCTGCAGGGAAAGCTCAGCGCCAAAGGCCTTGATTCCAATGCCCGCCTGTGGAAGAACTATCCTACAGATTATGCTCCATTGGTAAATTTTGCAAAGGAAAAACAACTACCCTTTGTGGCCACCAACATTCCCCGCAAGTTTGCCTCACTGGTATCCAAAGGCGGCTTTGAGAAACTGGACAGCCTGCCGGCCGAACAAAAGAACTGGATCGCACCGCTGCCGGTGGCCTATGATGCAGAACTGCCCGGCTATAAAAAGATGATTGAAATGATGGGTGGCCATGGCGGCCCCAATTTGCCAAAGGCACAAGCCATTAAGGATGCCACCATGGCACATTTTATCTTACAATATTATAAACCCGGCAGCCTGTTCATCCATTACAACGGTGCATATCATTCCGACAATCATGAAGGGATACTCTGG
>CAYUCU010000315.1:0-2443 GCA_964443345.1 uncultured Chitinophaga sp. | reverse complement strand
TTTAAAGTGCCTTCTTTAATTATAATTACCTCCTCTATATCCTGCTGTGTATGTGCCGGTCTTGGCACAGCCCCTTTTTCCTGTGTGGTGGCATGAATTTCAAAATAAGAAAACTCAGGCGTGGTGCCCTCTGCTATCTTACGGCTTTCCCGTTGCTTGTCTTTTTTCACCGGCAGTTCATCCCAGTGAATAACACCCGAGGGAACAGGTGCTGTTTGTGCTGCTGCATTCATAATAATTGCATGGCTGAATAAGATGAAGAAGATTTTTATCATATGCCCGGGTTTAAACATATCCCGAAATTAGTTTTTTTCAGGTAAGCGGATGAATGAATGGGGAAAAGGGGTAAAACTGTAAAATTGATCCTCTGCCTGTATCCTCTTTAATTCTTAATCACTCTTTCCTAAATTTAGGAATGAATTTAACGCCGGCATTTGTTTACAAGCTGCGGCAGGTCGCCATTATTACGATCTGGTGGGTCATCATCGGGGCATTTGTAGAACTGCACAATGCAGTGAATTATGATCCCGCCACCCGAAAACATTTTCTCTATTTCATTTTTGGAAGCAACGCAGCGGAACATTTTCTGATAACGGCCATTGGGCCATTGGTGGGCGGTATCTTAGGTGGTTCATTCATCGTGTTCTACCAGCGGGAGAAACTAAAGGGAAAGACCTATCGGCAAAAGTTGTTCATTCACTCCATGCTGTATGTGTTTTTTGTAAGCTTTTGCATTTTATTGGTCGGTATTATAGGTGCATTGAATAACCAGGCAGACGGGACCTTTCTTCAAAAGTTTTATGTGGATGTGTTCAGCTTAAGGGTATTACGGTTGTTGGTTGCCTGGTATTTTATCGTGCTGCTCACTATCTTCCTGCTGGATGTTACTGAAAAATATGGCCTGGGTACGCTGAAACGTCAATTACTGGGAAGGTATTATTCACCGGGAAAGGAAGAAAGGGTATTTATGTTCCTGGATATGAAAGCCTCTACCACCATAGCCGAAAAGATAGGTGATGAGCAATACTTCAGGATGCTGCGCTTTTTCTACCAGGTCGCCAATGAGGCCATCATGAACACTTACGGAGAGATCTACCAGTATGTGGGAGATGAGATAGTGGTTTCGTGGGAAAAGAAACAGGGTATCAAAAATGCCAATTGTCTTCGTTGCTTCACGGCTGTGTGGGTAGCTGTACAGGAAAACGCAGCAGTATTTATAAAAAACTTTGGTGTCGTCCCCACTTTTAAAGCGGGTATTCATTTCGGCGAAGTAGCGACAGGAGAGATAGGTACGGTAAAAAAGGATATTGTTTTCTCCGGAGATGTATTGAACACCACTGCCCGGATAGTGGCCTTGTGTAACCAGTACAATGAGACACTGATCATTTCAGAGGTAGTATACAATGAATTAGCGGACACACCCGGTTACAGGTTTCACTATTTGGACAGCCATATATTGAGGGGTAAAACAGTTAAGCTGGGACTTTACGGAGTAAAGTCAGCTGAGCAATATACTTCCTTGCCCGGCAGGTAATGCATTCTTCAGGACCTGGAATATAGATGGTGTAAGTTGTAACACCTTAACACTTCATTTGACACAAAAAGATCGTCATATCGTTCTTTGATATATAGAAGCTATATGTAATGAACAAGACCCCCGCATCCTGCATGAAAATGCAACGGATGAGAACCACCACCTGCTCCCTTATATTTATCCCATTGCTGTTTTCATTAAGCACGATAACATTCGTAACGAATGCGCAACCCCCGGCACAGGCAACGGTTCTCAAAAAAGATTATAAACCCGGCATCCTGTCAATTGCATACTTTATCGAAAGCGCCAACAGTTCTGTCAACTCTCTTACCAGCTTATTAAAAAAAGATAATTACCGCAACAGGATCACAACGCTCAACAACCCCGTAAATAACGAATTAGGATTTAGCCTGAAGACAGAGATACTGACCGCTTTAAAACCCATCCTCGACAAAGTGAAGAGAACCGATGGCGGCAAGTTCCGGGAAGTAATTGAAAACTTTCTCAGCAAGCCCGAAGAGAACGGGATCAAGTCAGTTAAAAAATACCTTCCCTCTATCGGCATTTTCACTACAATTCTATCCCTCGTCGGTAACCTGGTGATCGTGGAAAGAAGCATCACTACCGATGACCTCAACAAGTTTGTAACGAAAGTGCAGCAATATTTTTACCAGTATGAAAAACTGAATATCATCAACGAACAGTTCGGTCAGCAAGTAGGAAAGCTGCTGGAGAAATCGGTGGAGATCAAAGAAGACCTCCGGGATTTCCTGGTGGAGTGTATCACTACAATGAATCCCGCTATCACTAAAGTATCATTGAAAGAATTGCCCGTGGAAGCCCTGCTTCAAAAATATTATGACCCGCAAAAGCTGCAGGCCTGGATGGATACTACCCGGATCAGACACG
>CAYUCU010000314.1:0-2522 GCA_964443345.1 uncultured Chitinophaga sp. | reverse complement strand
AGGTACTATTCCGTAACACCCTTTATATATTTTTAAAATCCTCCTATCCGTGATAGCTTATCCTAACTGTAAGATCAATCTGGGCCTTCACATCCTCGAAAAAAGAGCCGATGGGTATCATAACCTGGAGACCATCTTCTATCCCATTCCGCTTACCGATATACTGGAGATCATTGAAAATAAAGATCCCGAAAACAGTCCCCGCTTTCCGCTTACCACCAGTGGCTTGCCGATACAGGGAAGTTTGTCTTCCAATCTTTGTGTGAAAGCGTACAAATTATTAAAGAAAGATTTTCCCCGCATGCCCTGGGTGCGGGTACATATACATAAGATCATCCCTATCGGGGCCGGCCTGGGCGGTGGCAGTTCCAATGGCGCCTTTGCCCTGCATATGTACAACCAGCTTTTTGAACTCGGCCTTTCCACGCAACAGCTTACCACCTATGCTGCTGAACTGGGAAGTGATTGCCCGTTCTTTATCATCAACACTCCCTGCTATGCCACCGGCCGGGGTGAACAGCTCACTGAAATAACACTCGACCTTTCAACTTATAAATTTGCAGTGGTAAATCCCGGTATCTATATCAACACCGGCGATGCCTTCCGGGATATTACTCCCCGTCACCGGGAAAAGACCACATTGGATATCATACAAACACCAGTAAAAGAATGGAAACAAGCCCTCATTAATGATTTTGAAAAACCCATCTTTCAAAAACATCCGGAAATAGCAGCAATCAAAAACCAGTTGTATGAGGCCGGGGCCTTGTATGCATCTATGAGTGGCAGTGGCAGCACCGTCTTTGGTATCTTTGAAAAAGAACAAACACCTGCCCTTACTTTTCCCCCGCATTATTTTGTAAAGACATTACCCGGCTGATCGCAACAGGTCATCCATGTCCAATCGTTCCGTAGTCATTTGCAGTTCGCCGCTGGAAGTAACAGGCCATTGTTCTTTTGGTTTATCCCAATACAATTCCACACCATTCTGGTCCGGATCATCCAGGTAAATAGCTTCCGATACGCCATGATCAGAAGCACCTGTAAGCGGGTAGCCTGCATCCAGCAATCGCTTTACAATGATGGCCAGGTCTTTTCGTTCGGGGTATACAATAGCCGTATGATACAGACCGGCAGCTCTTACCGGTGCAGGCCCGGCTCCTTTACTATGCCAGGTGTTCAGCCCGATATGATGATGATAACCACCGGCAGCAATAAATGCGGCACTGTCGCCAAATCGTTGCTGCACTTCAAAGCCCAACAGGTCACGATAAAATTGAAGTGACCGTTCCAGGTCGCTGACCTTCAGGTGCACATGACCGATGCGGGTATTGGCGGGAATGGTGTAAGACATGAAGAAGGGGTGAAATATTATTTCTTTTTATAGATCTTTATTAATTCCTTTAACTCTTTATCTGTAATAGACCCAACATCCGCTTTGTCGTAAATGGTGATAAGGTTAACCGTTATTTCTTCATCAGAAATAGTTTCTGCCAGGCCAAGTACAATTGTTTCAACTAATGTGATCACTCTTGCCCCGCCACTTTTCCCTTTGCCTTTACTAGAGATTTTCAGCCTGATCTTAAAGATATCCTGTCCTAACGGAGTGCCAAGTTTTGGAGTTGACTCTAATTCTTTTTCGAGTTTTGAAAGATCAGCCGGGAGGGAACGATACTTCCTGAATAAAGGCTTGGCTGCAGTCTTAAAGCTATTAGCGACCCTGATTGTTACTTTCACGCAGGAAATCTTTTAAGGTCTGTAATTTTTTCCCTGACTTTTTTGCTGCTTTAACTTCATTAAGCCCTTCTTTTATACCAGTTAGTATGTTAAGTTTATTCTTAAGTTTTGCGTAGCTGTCATTAATCCTCTCCCAGGTCTTAATGGGTACCAGGACAGACTTTTTGCCCCCCTTTTTATCAACCATATATTTAACAGCCTGCTGCATACCTATCTTTTTCCAAAAATACAATATTTAGCTTAATTGGTCTCCGGCCAGGCTTGCTCTTCTCCCTGCCTTTTTGTACCTTGCACGAAATTCACAGGCATCTTACAACAATCATCCATATCGTTCCTCCGGCAGAATCTCGATCTGCTCAACCATCGATGAGCCGCCCCGCCTTGCTCCCCACACCCGGGAGCCAATAGTCCATTCCGGGCTGTAAGAAACTATCATCTGTCATCTATTATCTATCATCTGTTTATTATCATGAATACTACTATCAACCTGTCACCCGCCACCCAACACTACCTTGATCTTGAAGAACAGTACGGTGCTCATAATTATCATCCGCTGCCCGTGGTACTGCAGCGGGGCAAAGGCGTGCACCTGTGGGATGTGGACGGAAAACAATACTATGATTTTCTGAGTGGCTACTCTGCCGTGAACCAGGGTCATTGCCACCCAAAGATCGTGCAGGCCTTTATCGAACAGGCACAACAACTCACCCTTACCAGCCGGGCTTTTCACAATGACCAGCTGGGCGAATACGAAAAATACATCACCGCTTATTTCGGCTATGATA
>CAYUCU010000313.1:0-2549 GCA_964443345.1 uncultured Chitinophaga sp. | reverse complement strand
GCTACCATCGTAGCCACGCACTTGCCATCTGGCACCAAATACACCACTGTAACCCGTCCCGGAGGTGTTTTCAGCATTCAGAACATGCGGGTAGGTGGCCCCTACCTTATCGAGATAACCTTTGTTGGTTATAAGGTAGAAAAAGTAGAGGATGTTTATTTACAACTCGCAGAGTCGCTTCAGCTTTCGCCCTTTCTTACTAAGAACGAGGCTACCCTGGAGAATGTACTGGTAACCACCGGCAGAAGAAGCACTATATTAAATGCCAACCGCACAGGTGCTGTTACCAACGTTGGCAGAAGAGAGATCACTGCGCTTCCCAGCATTACCAGAAGCATCAATGACCTTTCCAGGCTTACACCGCAAGCCAATGGTTCTGCAGTAGGTGGTGGTAACTCCCGTCAGAATAATATCACCGTAGATGGTTCTGACTTTAATAACACCTTTGGTATCGGTTCCAACTTACCGGCACTTGGTTCTCCTATTTCACTGGATGCAATTGAAGAAATATCTGTTAGCGTAACTCCATATGATGTGCGCCAGTCCGGTTTTATCGGAAGCGCATTAAATGCCGTTACCCGTTCCGGAACAAATACCATTTCCGGTTCTGTTTATACCTACTGGAGAAATGAGCGGCTGCAGGGCCGCAAAGTGGAAGATGTTTCTTTCGTACGTCAGAAATTAGATTTCCGCCAGTATGGTTTCCGTGTAGGCGGTCCCATCATTAAGAACAAACTGTTTTATTTCATCAACTACGAAAGTGAAAAAGTAACCAGCCCCGGACAATCTAAAATTGCCGCTTCCGCAGCCAATGCATTCGGCAGCGGGCCCAATATTGCCCGGCCAACACAAACGGAGCTGAACGATATCAGCGCCTTTTTGCTGAGCAAATATGGATATGTAACCGGCCCGTATGATGGATATGACCTGGAAGGTGATAAGATAAAGATCCTTGCCCGCCTGGACTGGAACATATCACCCAGAAATAAGTTAAGCCTGCGGTACAACCAGGTGGAAAGCAGTGACCCCGCTTTCTTAAGTACTTCATTCGGTAGTACCGGTATTTCTAACCCGGCATTTGGTACCGGTCGCAGTGAAGCCACCGCATTGAACTCACTGCACTTCAGAAACTCTAACTATTTTCAGGATTACAACTTTTATTCAATTGCCGCTGAATTGAACTCTTCGTTTAATTCCAGGATATCCAATACACTGAGAGCTACTTATAACAATCAGAATGAACCCCGTACTTCCAACAGTTCTGATTTCCCGTTTGTAGATATCTTCAAAGACGGTACAGCATTTACTTCTTTCGGATATGAGCCATTTACATATGGCAACCTGAGAGATGTAAAGATCTATTCCTTCGTGGACAACCTGACCATTTCTGCAGGCAAACATAATTTCCTGATCGGTCTGCAGGCAGACTTTACCGAGACCATCAACGGTTTTCAGCCACTCGGTGCCAGCTACTACCGCTTTAATTCCTGGTCTGATTTTGCAACCGGCCAAAAACCAAATGACTTTGCTTATACTTATTCTTTAAAGAAAGATTATTCACAGGCCTTCCCCGGATTTAAGTTTGCCAACTATGCCGCATTCATCCAGGACGAGGTTACTTTATCCAAGAAATTTAAACTCACCTGGGGCCTCCGTGCCGACCAGGCAAGATACCCCGGTGTGGAAGAAGTAAAAGAAAACCCGCTGGTATCCGGACTTACGTTTGCCAATGGCATTAAAGTAAATACCGGTAAACTGCCTGCACAGAAAGTGCTTGTCTCCCCCCGTATTGGTTTCAACTGGGACCTCTACGGCGACCGTTCTTTACAGATCCGTGGTGGTACAGGTATCTTCACCGGTCGTGTACCATATGTATGGATCGTAGGACAAGCGGGCAATTCCGGTATGCTGCAGATCACCCAATCATTCAACGGAACTGCCAACACCCCTGGCCCTTTCAATCCGAATGTTGGTTTCTACAGACCTGCCACTCCTCCTGCGGCAGGAACTACCATGCCTTCTACTGTGACCGCATTTGCTGAAGATTTCAAAATGCCCCAAACATGGAAAACCAGTTTGGCTGTAGATATCAAATTACCATTAGGGATCGTTGCCACCCTGGAAGCTATCTACAACAGGGATTACAATGTGATCTATTCTAAAAATATCAACCTGAACGCACCATCTCCATTAAATGTAAATGGCTATCCGGACAACAGGATGATCTATCCAAATGCGAATACCGCTAAGTATATCAACAAACTGATCACTACCGGACCTGGCATACAAGTACCCAGTGCCGCAGGTACCAATGCCTTTTCCATGATCCTGACCGGTAATGAGAAAAGAGGGCATTATGCCTCCTTTACCACCCGGTTTGAAAAGCCATTCAGAAAAGGATTCGCTGCCATGATCTCTTATACAAAATCTTTTGCTAACCGTTTGTATGATGGACAAGGCGACCAGCCTTTCAATACCTGGAGCTTAATTAACTCCGTTGATGGAGCTAACTTCCCCGGATTATCTCATGCACTCGATGTGGTGCCTGA
>CAYUCU010000312.1:0-2600 GCA_964443345.1 uncultured Chitinophaga sp. | reverse complement strand
TATTGCCATCCACTATGGAGGATTGATAAAGAGGACCGGAGCATACCAATTCTTTTTCGCCATAGACAATTTTTTCCGCCAGCAATGCCAATCGTTCACCTACATCCTTTTTATTATCAGGATGTATATCGTTCCATTCACCTAGGTCAATAGCCACGGCCATACCCGTATTAGGAACCGCCAGGGATCTTAATTGTGATTCCCGCAATGCAGCCCATTGACTTTCGGACGGCAGGTAATTCCGATCCATAAAACCCGGAAGCTGCACATATAAAAAGGGAAGCTCGCCCTGGCCCCATTTATTTCTCCAATCAGTGATCTGTGCGGGTTGAAGTGCAGCATATTCTTCTGCACGGCCCGTATTGGCTTCACCCTGGTACCAGAGAAAACCTTTAATGGAATAATTGATAAGCGGTGCGATCATTCCGTTATATAATGCAGTTGGCTGGTTTTGTGCATTGATGGCTACACTACCAGTTCCGCCACTGCGGGGCTCATATACTTCACCCACTTTAAATTGCCAGTACCCTTTCAGATCAATGGTATCGGTGCCGGCAAACAAGCAATAGGGTTTGCCGGGAACAAAACCTCCTTTACCATTGGTGTTGGTAACTTTTATTACTACAATATTTTTTCCGGCTTTCAGCATTCCTGCCGGTACACTATATCTTCTTTGCGGGTATAAATAAGTGGTATTGCCCACCTGTTCTCCATTTATATACACGATATCAGCGTCCACAATTCTTCCTAAGAAAAGTCTTGCCGGTTTACCAACCATTGATGCCGGTACATCAATTTCTTTTCTGTACCAGACAATACCATTGAGGTCTTTTATTCCCTGGTCTTCCCAATAACCGGGGATATTAATAGTATGCCATCCGCCGACCGGCGGAATATAAGAAACATCATACCAGGGTTTGGGGCCGGTCAATCCTTTGTCCAGTACCGGTTGCGGCTGCCTGTTTGCATTATTGGCTGCAGCTTTTCTTGAAAGTTCATTGATATAGGCTGTGTCTTTATTTTTTTGAATAGTTGCCTGCAACGAAGGAAAGTCTTTTAACCCTTCTTCACTTGTCCATGCTTCAATTGGTGTGCCACCGACACTTGCATTGATCAGGCCAATGGGCACCTGGTATTTTTCATAGATCTTCCTGGCAAAAAAATAGGCTACCGCGGAGAATGGCCTTACCTCTGTTGGAGTAGCTGCTTTCCAATAACCAAACGGAATATCCTCTTTGGGCCCTTCCAGGCTTGGAAGATTCGGTATCCAGAATTGTCTTATATGCGGATAGTTGGCGTTGGCTATGTCATTTGCATACGTGACATCATGTATATTCAATTGATGCACCATGTTCGATTGTCCTGAACAGACCCATACATCGCCGATTAAAATTTCTTTTAGATGAATAGTATTCCGTGCAGTAATATCCATGGTATAGGGTCCGCCGGCCTTTGCAGGAGCTAATACGATCATCCATTTGCCATCAGGGCCTGTTGTTGTTTTATAAGTTTTGTTATTAAACCTCACGATTACTTTTTCTTTTACAGCAGCCCAGCCCCATATTTTTATTTTTGTATCTCTTTGCAAAACCATGCTGTCCCTTACCAGGTGCGGCAATTTTACCTGTGAGTAGGAGCTTGCAGATAAATACCAGGTCAATATGAAAAGCAGATACTTCATTATAAATCCCTAATTTATTTTTGTCAACGTTTGGGTATTGCCATACCGGACCAGGTCAAACCCGTCCACTTTGCCATTTGTTATCCTGAACCAGACATTGAAAAACTCATGTGTGGCATAAAAATGTGTTTCACTGTCTGCAAAAAGAGAAAACTTGTTTTGTGGTGAAAAATACCAAACGAGCTGATGGTTTTCGTTTTTGATCTCCACTTTATGGCCATTGGCAAACTGGTAGCTGCCGGCGTATTTATTCAATACCTCATCGTTTAGCTGTATTTGATTTTTTTCAAACACATATTGCAGCCCTCTTGAGTAGGTCTCGCTTTTTGTTCCTGAATGGCCCGTATTTTCCAGGACCTTTGAACGGAGATGAATAGTAGTGTAACCGGCGCTTAGCAGGTGGGTGGCAAATCGTTCATAACCGGGGCGGCCTCTTTCCACATCTCCTATGGTCATGTATGCCCTTACCGGGGTAGTTGTTTTTTTTCCGGCAAATATCTTTTCATATTGATACAACACTTCTTTGTCCCACCCGATTGCCGGGCTGGCGGCTGCATACCCGGTAAACATTTCTGTATGGGTGAATAATGCATACAGTGTAAGTAATCCCCCGAGTGAACAGCCCATCAGTGTTCTGTTGGATGAATCTGCTTTATAGCCGGATTCTATAAAAGGAAACAATTCATACTTCATGAAATCAAGGAATTGATCGGCGCCACCGCTTTGTATCAACCCTGCTTCACGGGTAGGTGTATAATCCCTTGCTCTCAGGCTGTCCGGGTTGGGTTTGTCTCCACCCCATCTGACTCCCACAATGATCAATTCAGGAATAAAGCCATCGTAATACTGCTGCCCGTAAATTGATTTTACCAATGGGAAATCCCATTGTGAATCCATCAGGTAAACCACAGGATACCTT
>CAYUCU010000311.1:0-2601 GCA_964443345.1 uncultured Chitinophaga sp. | reverse complement strand
GCAGAAGGCTCCAGCCGTTTGTGGCATATTTTGGTGAAAAGGTCTTTTTCTTTTGATGCAGCCCTGGCTCTTGGTTTTTTTGGGGACTAAAATAATCCAGCCGGGTTCCGTTTGTATAGCCCCAATCCTGGCCTTTGAACAGCGCATTAATGCCATCATTATCCTCGTAAAAACGGATAAATCGTTGCGGTGTACCCGTTTCCTGGCCTTCGGCAAACAGGCACACAAAGACGGCTGCAAGATGGAAGAATACCTTTTTCATTAATAGTGGCTATGGCCCGGTCTAAGGTAGATAATTGCATGCATATCTGCTGATTTTACGACCTTTGCCGCTTCATGAAAACAAGAACACTTAAAAGGGACAAGGTCAACATCATCACCCTCGGATGCAGCAAGAATATGGTGGACAGCGAAGTGCTGAGCGGCCAGTTGCTGGCCAATGATATTGACGTGGTGCATGAGAACAAAAAACTGGACCATAATATCGTGGTGGTGAACACCTGCGGGTTTATCGACAAAGCCAAAGAGGAAAGCATTAATACCATTCTGGACCAGGTGGAACTGAAAAGAAGAGGCAAACTGGATAAAGTATATGTCACAGGCTGTCTGAGTGAACGGTACAAAAATAATCTTGAAGCAGAGATACCTGAAGTGGATGCCTATTTTGGTACGATGGAATTACCATTGATACTAAAACAATTTGAAGCGGATTATAAAACGGAATTAGTAGGTGAACGGTTATTGGCCACGCCACAGCATTATGCTTACATGAAGATATCTGAAGGTTGCAACCGCACTTGCTCTTTCTGCGCTATTCCATTGATGCGGGGCCAGCATGTAAGTAAACCAATTGAAGAATTAGTAAAAGAGGCGGAACTACTGGTAAAGAAAGGCGTGAAAGAAGTGATGCTGATCGCCCAGGAATTAACTTACTATGGGTTGGATATTTATAAAAAGAGAATGCTGCCTGATCTGTTGCACCGCCTTGCTGATGTAAAAGGATTGGAATGGATCCGTTTGCATTATGCCTACCCATCCAAATTTCCGCTGGAGATATTGGACGCAATGCGGGAGAGAGAAAATATCTGCAACTATTTAGATATGCCCTTGCAGCATGCCGCCAACAACATGCTAAAAGCGATGAAGCGGCAGATAACAAGAGAGGAGATGGAAGAACTGACAATAGCGATCCGGGAGAAAGTACCGGGCATTTGTTTACGTACTACATTGATCGCCGGCTTTCCCGGTGAAACGGAAGAGGATGTGGAAGAGCTGAAAGGCTTTTTGCAACGACAGCGTTTTGACCGTGTCGGTATCTTCACTTATTCACATGAAGAAGGAACATCAGCACACGAACTGGTGGATGATGTGCCCGCTGAAGAGAAGGAAAAGAGAGCCCAGGAAATAATGGAAGTGCAGCAGGAGATCTCTTTTGAACTGAACCAGGAAAAGGTGGGTAAGGTCTTCAAGACATTAATTGATAAAAAAGAAGCCGGCCGTTACTTAGGCCGCACCGAATTTGATTCCGTGGAAGTGGATAATGAGGTGGTGATACACTCCGCCAAAAAATTACCTGTTGGTGAATTCGTCAATGTAAAGATCACCAAAGCCTACGACTACGACCTGGAAGGAGAAGTGGTATAAAATACGGGCACCTGATCGCAGGACCAAAGTATACGTTCCAATCACTTATCAGGTAGCAGGTTACAGCTGTTTACTATTTCCCCGCACTTAAGAAAGTCCCTCTTTCATCTGCAGTGGCTGGTATAGTTTTATATTAAACTAAAACGCCACAAACAATGAAAAGAACCGTATGGTCATTTATTACAGGAGGCAGCCTGTTCCTCCTTACAGCCTGTTCTTCCGGCTCTGCCGATAAAAAAGTACCCGAACTGGCCAATGAAATGTGTGATTGCTTTACCAAATTTGAGCAGTCATTAAGCCCCGGAGGAAGGGACCTCATGAAAACAGTATCCGTATCAGCCAATCCGCAAACAGAAATGATGACAGGAATGGCGAAGCTAAAACCCGAAGAGGCAGCTGCATTTGCAGAGAAAATGAAATCTATCGGTACCAAAGGGTCTGAAGTGTACACTTGTATGGAAGCTTTTGACAAAAGGCACGGAAAGGAAACCACAACAGATAAAGGAGCATTAACAGAAAAAATGCTGAAAGAAATGCAGCAAAACAGCAATTGCCCGGTGGGTGCTGCGATTGTAAACCTGAGCCAGTCAAAAATGAGATCGAAATAAAAGATCAATCCGCCTTCACGATCTTTTCAATATTCTTATCTGGTATCAGCCACATGATCGCCACCAGTAGTATCAAAACCCCGGCAATGGCCGGATGTAAAAAAGCAGCCGGAATAGCCAGCGTGTAAACTACACAGGAGAGAATGCCTTTTCTTGTTTGTTTCTGTAACACTTCCAGCATTGCTGAATTGCCGGGGTTACATTTTTTGATCACCGTAAGTAAAATATAGTACGCAATGCCGCAGAGGTTGGCAACCAGCGCATAGACCGCTACTGTTACTGTACTAAAATGATTTTCTCCCATCCATCCTGTTGCAAAGGGAATTAGGGAGAGCCAGAACAGCAAATG
>CAYUCU010000310.1:0-2628 GCA_964443345.1 uncultured Chitinophaga sp. | reverse complement strand
TTGAAAATCTGTTGACTTTAAATGTGCTTGAACCACATAGAATCATAGTAACATAGGATAAAACATAGGATTCTTTGTGTGTATTTCTATGTCTCTATGATTCTATGTGGTTCAAATTTATTTTAAACTGAGACACTACCTAATATACGCAGCGAAAGGATAAAAGAATAAAAAATAGTACTTTCAGGGAAGGACAGAGCTGTAAGTCTTAGGGCAGTAAAATGAGCAGGTGCGATACGGGTCCGATGACTCCAACGAGTATCAGACTCCCTCAGAGCTGACATAACACAGAATTTCACCAGGCGCTGCCCTTATGTGCACCCCTGTTGAAAGCCCTCAAACGCTAACCAATAACGTAAGCTATGGCCAAGATCAAAACAACCGAGACCACAAAAAGCGTCACTGCCTTTATTAATGCAATCAGGGATGAGGTAAAACGAAAAGATAGTTTTCAGATAATTGACATCATGAAAAAGCAAACAGGCTTTGATCCCAAAATGTGGGGACCAAGTATTATCGGTTTTGGAAATTATCATTACAAATATGAAAGCGGGCACGAAGGTGATATGCCGCTGGCAGCCTTCTCTCCCAGGTCAACGGCTATTGTTTTCTACTTTTCCGAAGAATTTGAAAATAGGGAAGAATTATTTAAAAGACTGGGAAAGCATAAAACAGGAAAAGTTTGTGTTTACGTAAAAAGGATGGCTGATATAGATGTTTCTGTATTGAAGAAAATGATAACCAATTCAGTAAAGCATACAAGATCCCGGTATCCCGATAATCCAAAGAAATAGAGCTGTACCTATTATAGAATCCAATCATGCCGTTATAAATAAAATCGTCAACTTTAGAAAAAATCAAACCCGATCAACATGAGTACTAAAATCATTTCAATCGCCGGGCTTATGGTGCTCGCCGGACTTCTTTTCGGTTTTCAGCAGAAAACACCCGCAGAAAATACCCAAATAAAAAAAGGCATGATCAAAGTGACCATATTATATCCAAATGGTGACGGGAAAAAATTTGATATGGACTACTATTCCAATAAGCACATGCCACTGGTGGCAAGTTTATTGGGCGACTCATTAAAGCTGTACGAAATTGACAAAGGCATAGCCGGCAGAATTCCGGATGAGCCCATTCCTTATTTAGCTATTGGATATCTATACTTTGACAAGCTTTCGGCCTATCAGAATTCTTTCAGATCAAATGCTGATAAAATCAGAAATGATATTCCGAACTATACCAATATACAGCCGGTGATTCAAATAAGTGAAGTAATACGTTGATGAATGTAGTGAAAGATATGGCTGGATTAATTGTGCCAAGCCGGCTAAAAAAACTGAATCGTAAAGATCATCGCACCAGCACCCATCCTGCCCATTTATACGGATCGTTGCGATACTTGTTTTTCATTACTTGCTGCGTGTTGTAGAACGCAGCGCTTACGGTTTGCTTTGCAAAAAGATTCCGGTAAAATTCCTGCATAAAGAGGGCTGTTTCTGCATCGGGTACTTTCCAAAGGCTCATTACCAGGTTTTCCACGCCGGCAATTTTAAAGGCCCGCTGCAATCCGTACACTCCTTCACTTCCCTGCACGTCACCCAGCCCGGTTTCACAAGCAGAGAGCACAGCGAGTTTGGTACCGGGCAGGTACAGGTTAGATACTTCATAAGCCGTAAGTATGCCATCTTCCACACCGGCAATGGGTTTGCCTTTCCAGGCATTATTGGCACCGGCCAATGCCAGCCCGGAACGAATAAGCGGGTTCACCGCATGCTGAAAGGCAGAACGGCCTGTGCTTCTTACTTCCGGCAACAGCTCCCCGGGATCAGGAAAGAAAAAACCATGTGTGGCTATATGCAATACAGAAGGTGCATGATTGCCGGATATTGCTTTCACTGATTCTTCTGTAGCGTTGATACCGTTGGATACCGTGACCTCATACTTTTTTTGACGGGCCAGTCTTCCAATCTCATTCACTTCCTTTTCGGATTCGGACAGGTAATAAAAATCACCGATGCTGCTGCGCAATAAGTTTTCCGGAACAGATCGTTTGGCGATATCCGTACCACCGCTGTACTGCAGCACCGCCCTGCGAATGCTGTTGCTGTCAGCATCATACTGCACCCCTCCGTACAATAACAGTTTATCAGTTTCTCCAATGGAAGAACCTGCTTTACTGATCACCGTTGCTGTAGTATGCAATTGCACCAACCGGTACTGATCGCTCAGCACTTGTGTGGCATTTACGGGCAGTGCCGCAAAAGCCACTTTATATAATTCACCGGCGGGAGAAAAATAGATAGTGCTGATGCCCGTCAATTTCGATTGCAACGGTTGCCATATCAGTGTATATAATGTAGGCGCTGCTTTGCTGCCGGCAGTTTGTTTTGCTGCTGTATATAAAACACTCAGCCGCTGCTGGCCGGGACTGCTGCTGCGTTTTCCCAATAGTGCATCCAGCTCTCTTTTTTCAAACAGTGTTACCAGTTCCGGTGCCTGCCTGTCCTTCCGGATGATGACAGCGGTATAATACATGCTGTCGGTAAATCTTCTTCCGTTGTGGTATTGAAAAGTGGAGAACTCAATGGCTGCTTCGCCCGGTTGTAATGCCTGTTGTATATC
>CAYUCU010000309.1:0-2657 GCA_964443345.1 uncultured Chitinophaga sp. | reverse complement strand
TGGTATTGGTGTATTTGCCTGGAAAGGACAAACACAGGAAGAAGCAGACTGGTGTATTGAACAAACCCTGTTCTTCGGCGGGAAAGACAAACCCCTCAACATGATCCTTGATGATGGTGGTGACCTGACGAATATGGTACTGGACACTTATCCTGAACTGGTGCAGCATGTAAAAGGTATCTCTGAAGAAACCACTACCGGTGTACACCGTTTATATGAAAGAGTGGCAAAAGGCACCCTGCCAATGCCTGCTATCAATGTGAACGATTCTGTTACCAAATCTAAATTCGATAATAAATATGGTTGTAAAGAATCACTCGTGGATTCTATACGCCGTGCTACCGATGTAATGCTGGCTGGTAAAATAGCCGTAGTTGGCGGATACGGTGATGTGGGTAAAGGCTCTGCCGCTTCATTAGCAGGCGCTGGTTGCCGTGTTATCGTTACCGAGATCGATCCTATTTGCGCTTTACAGGCAGCAATGGACGGTTTTGAAGTAAAGAAAATGATCGATGCGGTGAAAGAAGCTGATATCGTGGTTACCGCTTCCGGTTGCCGTGACCTGATCCGTGGTGAGCATTTCAAACTGATGAAAGACAAAGTGATCGTTTGTAATATCGGCCACTTTGATATTGAGATCGATATTGCCTGGCTGAACACCAACTATGGCAATACCAAAGACACCATCAAACCACAGGTGGATATTTACAATGTAGATGGTCATGATGTGATCATCCTTGCAGAAGGCCGCCTGGTGAACCTGGGTTGCGCTACCGGTCACCCGTCATTTGTAATGAGTAACTCTTTCTCCAACCAGACACTGGCCCAGATCGAGCTGTGGCTGAATCACAAAAACTACGACAACAAAGTATATGTGTTGCCAAAGCATTTGGATGAGAAAGTAGCCCGTTTGCACCTGTCAAAAATTGGTGTTGTACTGGATGAGCTGACCGATGCACAAGCTGAATACCTCGGTATCGGTAAAGAAGGTCCGTTCAAAGCAGAACATTACCGCTATTAATTTCAAATGAGAGATACAGCAAGGGCTAACAATTTTAGAAAAATTGTTAGCCCTTTTTTTATACTATTTATCTTATAAGTGTCCGTTTGCAGACAACTGCTGTTATTTGATCAGCCCTCTTCCCTCCGTTACCACACAATTAGCCTGTGCCATAATGATAGTTTGTTCGGCGGGTGCCACATTTACCGTAACCGGTTTTTTACCATTTCCAGTAAAAATGATATGGGTGATCTTCCGGGTCATTATCCGCTGCAATAAAGTGGTGGGATTGTTGTTGCTATTTTTAAACACAAACTGGAAAAGACCTTCACAATTCATCGTACCCAGGTTTCGGCTCTGGGTTTTTGATTTTAGTCCTTCAAAATACACCTCTGCCGTGGAGTTGTTGTCGAAACATTTTTCAGCACCATCCAGCGAAAACAGGACAATGATCTCTTTACTGTCTGCATCAATTGTTACAGAGCCACCATCCACATAAATGAATCCGGTGGAAAGCTTTGTCTGTTTGGTATAAGGATCCGTTTCCCGGATCAGTTTACAATCCTGCGACTTTAGCATGAGGGGAAAAAGCAATGCAGTCATCAGTAGATACTTCATTTTGATCATTTAAGCTTAAAAATAAATATTTTGATGCAGAAAAGCTGATAGAAGATTGTGAAAGTACGACACGGGTTGCAGGTAAAGGCAAACCATTTACTTAAGCATTTAGATCTTATCCTGTTGGTTCAAGCCCGGTGGAAAATATCCTGTCCTTTCTATTAAAGAAAATTGATAGCTTAGGAGCATGAGTACCAACAGGCAAATACTTCGAATGTCGTCCGGCAGGCTGGAGGCACTTGGAGATGGAATATTCAGTGTTGCAATGACGATACTTGTCATTGAACTGGATTTACCCAAAGTGACCGGTGGCAGCTGGAATGGTTTTGTAACCGCCCTCGGACAATCCTGGCAAGGTTTACTTTGCTATATGATAAGCTTTGTAGTATTGGGGATCATGTGGTTTGGTCATCGAATGATGTTTGAATACATTGCCCGTACAAACCGGTATTTTATCTTTCTGGGTGTGCTTTTTTACATGGTTGTTTGCCTGGTACCTTTTAGTACCCGGTTCCTTGCGCAAGACCTGAAGTGGTATTCAATCATGGTGTATGGGATTAACCTGAGCCTGTGTAACCTTTCATTATATGCTCAATGGCTTTATGGCATCAACCGAAAGTCGTTAATGGAAATAGCGCTTCCGGCGGAAGTTAAAAAAGAGGCCAAAACGCTGTTCCTCATATCACCTGTTGTATATTCCCTGGCCATCGTCATCTCGTTTTGGGCGCCCCTGGCCAGCATAATAATATACGTATTAACACCATTGGTTTACCTTTTCCCCAATAAACTGGATAAATATATGCCCTGAAAAATAACCGGCAACCATCTCTTTCTGTCTTCCGTTTTATGCTGTATCTTTATTTACACCCATCTTGAACTTGAGTAAGAGACTCCTGTATATTTTTATCCTGCTTGTCATTTTTTCCGCTTCGGCAAGAGCCAGCCATATTACTGGCGGCCAAATGTATTATACCTGCAATGGAATTGTGGGAGGGCAGTACCAATATGAAGTCATCTTAAAACTATTTCAGCGTTGTGG
>CAYUCU010000308.1:0-2686 GCA_964443345.1 uncultured Chitinophaga sp. | reverse complement strand
GCTGTTCACCGGTGTTGCCACAGGGTTGCGGATCACCGTACTGCTGAGGGTAGGGTCGGGATTCCACTGGTAAGTGGTGTATCCCGTAGTGGCAGTCAGTTGTACGGACGTGTTGCGGCATATATTAGCCGTGTCTGGTGCCAGGTCCAGAATGTCATAATCCCTTATCTGTATCAGTGTGCTGTCCGTCGGAATGCCGGCCGTGCAACCCGCCAGTGCGTACACCTTCAGCACTTCTATTCCTTCCGGCAGCAGGTCAATGATAGGATTTACAGGTATCGTTACAAAACTGTCGTTGGCAGCAATAACAACTGTGGTAGGCATCATGATCACATCAACACCATTGGTGGCTGTACCACCATAAGACAATTGAATACTTAAAGGTGTAGGGTCTTTTCTCGCCCTGCTGATATTTAATGCCCCGGTGATACAACCTTCTACCAAATAGCTAAGGCCACTTACCGGATCTACCTGGGTAAGATTGGTGATACCGGTAATGCTGGAAGTTAAACTACGGGCCTCTAAAAAAACACCAGAGTCAAAGGCGCCATCACCTACGTCTGCGATCACCAGTTTTAAGTGATAGGTCTGGCAGGGCTGTACCCTTTCTAATGCGGTGAGCACTACTGTGTGGCCGTCATGAGTAAAGAAATTGTTGCCCAGGTTATCTACATAGTATTGCGGGAACAACCCGCAGCCCGCAACATTATTGATATTATCAATAGTAACGGGCAAAGCAGTATTCGGGATCAGTGCAATATTTTTAAGAGCGGGAATACCGGGGCCGGAAATAAAAAAGGCGAACGCATCATTAAAACCGCTACAGGCAAATTCCGGGTATTCTTCTGAACTGAAAACGTAGTTGAATTTAATACTATCCCCCAGGGGAATAAAGTCGAACTCTAACACACAGGCATCTTCTGTAACACCGGAGATCAGTGTCGAAAGATTTGCATCTCCGGGTAGTGACCAGTCATTGTCAGCGTTTATAGAAGAAGGCCCGATTAACCCGTTATTAGGGATGCGGGCAGCGGCCCTGCCACTTGTAAGGACTATGCCACTATCAATATTGATATTCGTTCCGCCGGCATTACGAAAAAAACCGCTCATTTCCAGGTTGCCGGTAAAGGTGGCATTGCTGATGCTGACTCCGGCACCGGCCAGGTATTGAGCAAGGGCCAGGGCACCGGGCGCATTGGCTACCGTCAATTGCCCCCGTACAACAGGGCTGATAAAAATAAAAGCTGCTGCAATAAGCAGTTTGGTAATAGTTGTTTTCATTTGCGGTTAGCCAGTTGGCGAATATAAAATAATTGATCCAGAATTGGGGTGAAAACAGCTTTAAGAATGCTGCCGCTCCTGTTATTTTATTATTATAAACTTTCCTGTATACGATTCATTTTTCTCATTAATAAGGTGTAACATATATTGACCGGATGGCATTTCAGGCAGCGAAAGATAGATCAGCCGGCCGGGGTTGCTGATAGTGTATTGCATTTTTTGTCTGCCGTTCATATCAACGAGCTCAATAACGGTCTTTCCTGCCAGGAAGTTGCTTTTTGATTCCACCGTAAGAACGCCCCCGCTTTTTACCGGGTTGGGATGCAGTTTGATCAGTTCCTGCCACTCAAATGTCAGCAGCCTGGTTGCGGTGAACACTTCTTTTGTCAATTCCACAGCCCGTATGCGGTACTGATTTTTTCCTTTTGAAGGATTGGTATGCAGCCATTCATATTCGCTTCGGCTGTTATGTTGTGATGGTATTGTACTGATCGTACTAAAATGAATACCATCGGTGCTGTGTTGTACTTCATAGCGAACGTCCGGCGTTTCGTCCACTGTTATCCAGCGAAGCAATGCTTTTTCATCTTGTTTGGTAACGGTAAAAGCAAGGAACTTAACCGGCAGCGCCACCGATCCGATATCTCTTCTGCCCTGCAGGAACCCGGTGGGATAGCGCCAGGGCCCGTACACCTGCCCGGTGATGGAGGTAATGGGGTCGAACTTTACTCTTGCTCTTACATAAGTAGCTTTGGCAGGTACCTGTTTGGCAATCTGATGCTTTAGTTCGATACCTGTTAATCCAAGATCAGTAAAGGCAGGATCTTGCCCGGTTTTTAAAACGCTGTTGGCGATGGGAGCGCCGCTGAAAGGCTTGCCATTGGCCACTGTTTCCCACACTAATTTGCCTTTTTGTTTTCCTTGTGGGGATTTAGCGTATAGTCCTGCACCGAATAAATTGGGATCGTTGAAATTTGTTTGCTGCATCGGTGTTACCAGGTCGGCATTGTACAGCCGCAGGTTGTTTCGTTTGCCATTGACGGTACTGTTACCATGGTTGATAAAAGCGGTACCCTCATCGGATTGGCCATTGTCGTAGTAAGGAGCTCCTGCAATTATATCACTGTAACCATCGCCGTTCACATCACCGGCACAAGCCACTGAAGTACCGAGATTAGCATCAGCCTGGTCATACTCTATACCTGTGGCTGCCGTAGTATTGATGCCTGTACCCGATCCATGATATATAAAAACCACACCCTCGTTAACCTGTCCGTTATCATAGTACCGGGCGCCTATCAATACATCACTGTATCCATCTCCGTTCACATCACCGGCACTCCCGACCGATCCGCCAAAATCAGCGTTGGCCTGGTTTGCTTCTAGCATTGCTCTAGCTCACGTA
>CAYUCU010000307.1:0-2705 GCA_964443345.1 uncultured Chitinophaga sp. | reverse complement strand
CATGATCGAAAGAACAAAACCTAACCGCAGTGAGATAACCGATGTGGCCAATGCCGTACTGGAAGGTGCCGACGCAGTAATGCTGAGTGGTGAGACAGCCACCGGGAAATATCCAAGGCTGGTAGTGGAAACAATGACAAAGATCATCCTCGAGATCGAACAAAAAGCGTACGACTATAACCGGGATGAAATGCTGCGCCCTCAATCCCACTCCCCTTCTTTTTTAAGTGATGCTGTTTGCTACAATGCCTGCAAAGTGGCTGAAGATGTGAATGCGGATGCTATCATTGGTATGACACAAAGCGGCTATACCGCTTTTATGCTCAGTAGTTACCGGCCCAAATCGTTGTTGTATGTTTTTACGAAAGAAAGGTCACTGGTAAATCAATTGAGCCTCAGCTGGGGCGTCAGGGCCTTTTATTATGACGAGGAAGAAAGTCTCGATGATATTTTCTCTGACCAGATCAACATTCTGAAACAACGAAGCTTTTTGAGCAATGGCAATGTAGTGGTAAGTACCGGAAGCACCCCCATCCATTTGCATTTACCTACTAATATTCTGAAGATAACAAAAGTGGAATAGTATCGAACTGCTTACCAAAGGCAAAGTATAACAGCGGCAACGATATTTCCCACAACATGATACCCACCATCGATCAGGGTCAATACTTTTGGTTTTCCCTGGTACAGGTAGGAAATACATATTACTATGGCCGAGAAACAAACTCCTGTAAACAAGCCCAATTTTACTCCTGACATAACGCCGCCGGTCAGCATCAACCGGTAAACCAGGATAGCAAGTGCGATGCAAATAATAAATTCCAGGAGAAAAGTAATAAGCATTACTCCTCCCACTCCTTTTTTAGCATCCGGACGATTCATATCTATACCCGTGCTTTTGATCCAGGTGCTGCCAAACAATGCTTTTGAATACCACAAACCCCCGATCATAAAATAAGCAACGGCAGCAACGGCAATGGCCAGCCAGTTCAGGTGAGCAATAAATGCAGTGTCCATAACCAGTATTTTGGTGAGATGAAAAGGTAGCTTATTTTTTAGAATAAAAAAAGCGGGCTGATGCCCGCTTGTATCAATAAAAGTATCTTTTTATTACAGCCGTTTGATCATCACATTTCTGTACCACACAGTATTACCATGGTCCTGCAATGCTATTTTGCCTTTTTTATAGGTCCCGAAATCCGGCATTGCTTTAAATTTACTTCCGGCCACCATCTTTTTCCAGGCATCATCCCACATGGTTGTGGATACTACGTTCTCACCATTTAGATAGAAATCAAGTTTTCCATTTACAGATTTGATCTCTACCTGGTTCCACTCGCCATATGGTTTTACGGCTTCTTTGGAACAGGAGATCAGGTCGTACAGGTCGCCGGCCCGGTGCTTGATGATCTTTGAATCTGCATGCCCTGCATTATCCAGCACCTGCATTTCGGGGCCGGTTTCCCAGGGCCATTTGTATTTTGCCGTGTCCTCATGTATGTAAAATATGATACCGCTGTTACCATCCTTGGCTATTTTCCATTCCAATTTAAGATGGAAATTTTCAAACTCTTCATCACTTACAATGTCACCACCATCTTTTATTTGCCAGTTTTCTTTGATAGCTGTATCAAGGTATAAGGCACCATCGGCTATTTTCCAGGCGCTGCCCACCGGCTTTCCGCCATACCGGTGCCATCCTTTTGTTGACTGGCCATCAAACAGCAGTTGCCATCCATCTGCTTTGTCTTTATCGCTTAATGTATTTGCGGTCATTTCTGTTTTAGGTTTTGTGGTGTCAGATTCGTTGCCTTTTGCACCGGATTTGCTTTCATTATTACAGGCAGACAGTGCTGCCAGCAACAACACACTGGAAAGTAACTTTATCATTTGGATTATTTTTTAAGTAACAAAATATATTTCACCATTGCTTCGGCATCTTCTTTTGCCAATGACGAATGTGGTGTCATCAGCACTTGTCCCCAAACGCCATTCCCTCCTTTGATGATCTTTCCGGCAAGGTGCGATATGATCGTATCAGGCATACCGCCATACTTATTTGCTATGTCCCGGTAGGCCGGGCCATTCAATTTTTCGTCTATTTTATGACAGGTGAGGCAATCGCTGCCAGCCACGAGGGCCAGGCCCTTTTGGTAATCAGGATTTGCAGAAACATCATTCGTTGTTTCCGTTTGCTTCTCCTCCTTTTTTTCACCATCATTTTTTTTGTCAGCACTGCCGCCACAGGCAGCCAGCAAGCCTATTACAGCTAAAGACAGAATGATCTTTTTCATTGGTTTTAATTTTTTGAAATATACAACGAAATTAAATAGTTAGTCCAAACCCAATAAAATACGGTTCCCGTTCTCGTCCATACCACTACCGGCAAAGTCATCAAAGGCCTTTTCTGTTACCCGGATGATATGCTTTGCAATAAACTCGGCTCCTTCTTTTGCTCCGTCTTCCGGATGCTTTATGCAGCACTCCCATTCCATTACTGCCCAGCCGGTATAATCATACTGGGTGAGCTTGCTGAAGATCGTTTTAAAATCCACCTGGCCGTCTCCAGGGCTTCTGTAGCGGCCGGCCCGGTTGGCCCAGCTTTGATAGCCGCCAAAAGTGCCCTGCTTCCCGGTTTTGTTGAACTCGGCATCTTTTACATGAAAAGCTTTAATTCGTTCATGATAAAAATCGATGTATTGGAT
>CAYUCU010000306.1:0-2756 GCA_964443345.1 uncultured Chitinophaga sp. | reverse complement strand
CAATTACCAGATAGTGATCAATAACGGGACAGATGGTACCACACTGCTGGATAATTGTGATAATCCCATTCCCCGTGGCCAGTCCGTTCCGTTCTTCTACGCTATACCACAGCCCATTTTTGCAGACAGTATCGGCGCACCCGGCTGTGCACCGGATTCTATAAAAATATATTTCCCGAAAAAGATCGCTTGTAACACCATTGCACCCAATGGAAGCGATTTTTCTGTTGCTGGTCCCACACCGGTTACGGTAAGCAGCGCCGGTGGTAACTGTATCAACAACAAAACGGAATATGTAGTGGTACGGTTTGCTTCCCCCGTTTATACCAAAGGTACTTACATGGTTACCATGAAAGCAGGGGATGATGGCAGTGTGGTGATCGATGAATGCGGACAGGAGATACCAGTACAAACATTACCGTTCATTGCTGTTGATACCGTAAATGCGGGATTCACTTATACAGAAAAACTCGGCTGCCGCAAAGACACACTCACGTTCACTCATGATGGCGCACACGATGTGATAAAATGGAACTGGGTATTTAATAATGGCACACCGGTAACCACTCAATCGCATACTATTATCTGGCCGGCCACCAGTACCAATACGGTTAATCTTGCAGTGACGAATGGTGTATGCAGTGACTCTGCCAGCAGTACCGTGATTCTCGATAATGAAGTGATCGCCTCCTTTACCATGCCCGGCATCACCTGCCCGGAAGATGGCGTGCCGGTGCTGAATACCAGCACAGGGTTGATAGATAGCTGGCGCTGGACCTTTGATATTGTGGGAACCAGTACGGTGAAAGACCCGACCCCGTTCCTGTTTCCTACACTATACCGGGAAGCTTATTATACGGTAAAACTGGTAACCACCAACACTACACTTAACTGTAGTGACAGTGCCCGCAAAACACTAACAGTGCTTGACTTTTGTCTTATTGAAGTGCCCTCTGCCTTTACTCCCAACAATGACGGGTTGAATGATTATTTCCGGCCGCACAATGCCCTGAAGGCGAATAATTACGAATTCAAAGTATATAACCGCTGGGGGCAACTGGTCTTTCAATCCCGCAACTGGCAGGAGAAATGGGATGGCCGTATCAATGGGGTATTGCAAAACACCGGCACCTATGTGTGGATGCTGAGTTATACGAACCGTGATACCAAACAGCCGGTTTTCAAAAAAGGTATGGTGACGTTGATCCGGTAGAGACAAGGCATGCGGTAGAGACAAGGCATGCCTTGTCTCTACCGCAAAAATCATTTTGTCCGTTTTTCCCTCACCGCCTATCTTTGCACATGGCAACAAGAAATTCTCCCCCCAAATCAATCCCTGCAAAGTTTTTTGGCGAAGGTCTCACCTTTGATGATGTGCTGCTGATGCCCGGCTACAGCCAGGTACTCCCCCGTGATGTGGAAATAAAGACCCGCCTTACCAAAAACATAACGTTGAATGTACCCCTGCTTTCTGCAGCAATGGACACTGTAACGGAGGCCTCTCTCGCCACTGCATTAGCAAGAGAAGGCGGCCTGGGTATCCTCCATAAGAACATGACCATTGAAAAACAGGCCGAGCAGGTACGCAAAGTAAAAAGAAGTGAAAGCGGATTGATCATTGACCCGGTTACATTGCTAGCAGATGCCACTATCGGTGACGCACTCCGGCTGATGCGGGAAAATAAGATCGGCGGTATTCCCATTATAGATAAAAATGGTAAACTGGTGGGCATCCTTACCAACCGGGACCTTCGCTTTGAAGACAACCCCAACCGGAAAGTAAGTGAAGTGATGACCAAAGAAAACCTTTACACGGCACCGGAAGGAACAGATCTGAAAAAAGCAGAACAGTTATTCAAAAAAACTAAAGTAGAAAAGCTCCCCATCATCAATAAGCAGGGCAAACTGACCGGCCTGTTCACCTACAGTGATATTTTAAAATTGAAAAGTCATCCAAATGCCGTGAAAGATGCCTTTGGAAGATTACTTGTGGGTGCCGGCGTTGGCATTACCAAAGATCTGCTGGACAGGGTGGCTGCACTGCAAACAGTGGGTGCAGATGTGATCGCTCTTGATAGTGCCCACGGTCACAGTAAAGGAGTGATCGCCGCATTAAAACAAGTGAAGAAAAATTTTAAAGGCATGAATGTGATTGCCGGTAATGTAGGAACTGCTGCCGGAGCCAAAGCATTGGCCGAAGCCGGTGCCGATGCAGTGAAAGTGGGTATCGGGCCGGGTTCTATTTGCACCACCCGAATTGTAGCGGGTGCCGGTGTACCACAATTAACGGCTATACTGGAAGCAGCGTCTGTATTAAAAGAAAAAAATATTCCGATCATCGCAGATGGTGGTATCCGCTATACCGGTGATATGGTGAAGGCATTGGCCGCAGGCGCCAATTGTGTAATGATGGGCAGCATCTTTGCCGGTACAGAAGAAAGTCCTGGCGAAACCATCATTTTTGAAGGACGTAAATTCAAGTCGTATCGCGGAATGGGATCATTGGAAGCTATGCAAAAGGGCAGCAAGGATCGTTATTTCCAAGACGCAGAAGATGATATTAAAAAATTAGTTCCGGAAGGAATTAGCGGACGTGTTCCCTATAAAGGCGCGTTATCAGAGATCGTTTATCAATTGATAGGTGGATTGCGCGCGGGTATGGGTTACACGGGTGCAAAAAATATTTCAAAATTACAGGAAGCTAAATTTATTCGTATCACCGCAGCCGGCGTGAAAGAAAGTCACCCACATGATGT
>CAYUCU010000305.1:0-2777 GCA_964443345.1 uncultured Chitinophaga sp. | reverse complement strand
AACAGAAATATGAAGAGTTTCAATACGACCAGAGCATCTATGTAATAGCAGACGAACAGAACTATCATATGAAGGTGCTGAAGCTGATCTTACAAAAGCTTGGCAAGCCTTATGCAGATGGAATTTTCCACTTAAGCTACGGTATGGTGGAATTACCTACCGGGCGAATGAAGAGCCGGGAAGGCACCGTAGTGGATGCGGATGATATGATAGAAGAGATGGTGAATGTGGCAAAGAATAAAACGGAAGAATTGGGTAAAGTGAAAGACTTTACTGAAGCAGAATTAGTTGAACTGTATGATACCATTGCCCTGGGTGCTTTAAAATTCTTCCTCTTAAGGGTTGACCCCAAGAAGAAAATGATCTTCAACCCGGAAGAGTCGATAGATTTTCACGGCTTTACCGGGCCGTTTGTACAGTACACCCATGCAAGGATAAAGTCGATATTGAGGAAGCAAGCTGCGAGTGGTGAATTGCGGGTTACGAGTTCGCTGTTGAAACTGGAGAGAGACCTGGTCATTTTGCTGGAGCAATATCCGGCAGTGCTGGAGCAGGTGGTGGTGGAACATAATCCCTCCCTGATCGCCATTTATGTTTTCAACCTTGCCAAATCATTCAATACGTTCTACACTGAACATTCCGTGATGAATGCCGAATCAGAAGAAAAGAAACAACTGCGGCTGCAATTGTCAGAAATGACAGCGAATGTGATTGCTTCAGGGATGGGTTTGCTGGGGATACGGGTGCCGGAGAGGATGTAGGCGGGAGTCGATAGTCGATAGTCAATAGTCGGGAGTAAACAGCCTATAAATACAAAAGCAACCAGAAAATGGTTGCTTTTGTATTTATGTATTGACTAATAACTATTGACTATCGACTGCCGACTATTGACTTTCCTCACAGTCCTGCCATCATCTTCTTCTGCTTCAGATTCGACAGTGAAGGGTCCATTTCAATAGCTTTATCGCACAATGCAATTCCTTTATCGGTGTTTTCCTTACCCCCTTTTTTCTGGTAGGCCATACCGATCATATATAATGCAGAGGCATTAGTTTTATCATACTCCAGTACTTTATCCCAGTATTCAATGGCCGGATCATACTTTCCTTTGTAATAGTATGCTTCGGCAACCATGTTCAGTATGTTCATGTCACTGGGCTTTCTCTTTAGTATCTCGTTCAGCATTTCCACACCTTTATCCAGTTCACCCACATTCAGGTAGGCAATACCAAGATTCTCCAGGTAGTCGTTATCTTTTTTATATCCTTTTTCACCGGCTTCCAGTATATATTTCAGGGCATCTTTATCAGCGTTCATGGCGTAGCATATCAGTCCCAGTTCATACACCCAGTAGTTTTGTTTGGGATCCAGTTCAATAGCCTTTTTGAAATAAGGCACTGCCAGTTTATAATTCATCATATCTGCATAGCTGTGCGCTATCATGTATGGTATTTCTGCATTAATGGGATCTTCCTTTGCAGCCAGGTTCAGGTATTTGATGGCATCACCATAATTGTCCATGTCATAATGCACTTTGCCCACATAGAACAACACTTTCTCATTCGGATCAGCTGTTTTTAATTTATCCGCATAAAAAAGCACATCTTCATTTTGCTTTAACTGGAAAGAGAGCTGCATCAGTTGTTTGTAGTTGGCTGCAGTAGCATCACCCAGCTCCACTAATTTCTTATAGGATTCCCTGGCCTGGTTGTAACGGCGAAGGTCAAAGTAAGCAGCAGCAAGTTCTGCAGTGATCGTTTTACTGTTGGCATCATATTTAGCTGCTTTTTCAAAATTTTTCAGTGATTCGAGGCGACGGCCATTCTGTTTTTCAGTCAGTCCTTTTTGTAAAAAATAATCCGCACTGTCAACACTTACAGGAATTGAGATCACAGATGTTTGGGAATGGGCAAGTGAAACCGTCAGCACAAGGCAGATGGAGAAGAGTTTAGGTAGCATAGGGCTTTTTTTTGGATTGGACTTTATGGATTTTCTCATCACTAAGGTAGGTTTGAGAATTTACTAATCAAAACTTAATCAACGAATTATTACCAAAACCGTTCCAAAATAGTATTATTTCAGAATTATCCCAGCAAGTGGTGGTAAATTTACTGTCAGCCTGTACATTTTTTGACCCTTATCAACTAATTCACACCGTAACTCAGGGTTGAAAACATTTCCCGTTCCCCAGTAGGCTTTACCGTCACTATTGAATATCTCTTCCGCATATTTCTTCCCTGCTGTATGTATTTCCCAATCATTTCGTACTACCGGGGTCATATTCAAAATGATCAGCAGATCGTCTGCCTTTTTCTTCCCTTTCCGTTTAAACACCATGATGGATTCCTGCCGGTGGTCCAGGTCCACCCATTCAAATCCATCATTGTGGAACTGATTTTGGTGTAATGCCGGCTCTTCCTTCAACAAACCATTCAGCTTTGCCACACAATCTTTTAGTAACCGGTGGCCGTCAAATTGTAACAGATCCCATTGCAATTCTGATTTATAATTCCATTCACCGGTTTGACCAAACTCATCACCCATGAACAATAACTTGGCACCGGGATGTGTCCACATATAGGTGTACATCAGCCGCAGGTTCGCAAACTTCTGCCATTCATCACCGGGCATTTTATACAGCATCGGGCTTTTGCCATGCACCACTTCATCATGACTCAACGGTAGCATAAAGTTTTCGTCGTAGTAATACATCATACTAAAAGAAAACTTATCCTGCTGAAACTGCCGGAGCAACGGATCGGTTTTAAAATAATCCA
>CAYUCU010000304.1:0-2782 GCA_964443345.1 uncultured Chitinophaga sp. | reverse complement strand
TGCTCAATCCCCTCTACTTCTCCACGCATTTCATTAAGGGTTACAAGACCAGACTTGGCATGTTCGCCCACAACTTTGGCTACGCGTTCAGCATCCTCCAGCTCGTAATTGACAGGAGTTGTATCTGGCATGGTTTGATGATTGATTGGTTAAGAGAACTGTTTACTAAAGAAAAAGAGCGGGGTTGATTTATCCGGCCGCTGAATCATCGTACGCAAGAATTCAACCAGTTTTAGGTTTACCCATTCATCAGGACAGCTGATGCGGTGATAAATCAATACAAATTAACCGATACCACCCTTTACAGCAATACCTAAAAACTGGTATTTCTGTCATTTTTCAGGCATATCTGGTGCAATTTGATAATGTATAAACTGAAAAGTTACAATCAGCTAAGTGTTTACTCTAAATACCCAAAATACGATCCGGCCTGCCCGGCGGTTTTTTATCCCCACATTCGGGTAGATAACTCACCCGAAGAGGGGATTGTTCACAAAAAAAAGCACGATAACTTCAACATCCTTTTGAAGAACTGCAAAATATACCGTTTAGTGGTATTGCCAAAAGGAGGATTAGTATAATCTTTGCTGCTGCATGCGGGGTGATCCCAAAACAAAACCATTAACCAACTAAACAGCTTCCAATGAAAAAGAATTACCTGCTTCTTTTCATTACACTGCTCCTTTCTTTTACCAGTGTAATAGCACAGTCCGTCACCATCAAAACATATAACAAATCCACCAAGGCCGGCGAGGTTGGGTTAGTATCTTCCTTTGGTGAGCAGAACGGCAATGCGGCTTCCCGTATATATGTAATAGATGTGCCGGTAACCGATAAGTATTATATAAATACCTTGTCCAACCTGTTGAAAGAAGAAACCGTATTGGTGTTTGTAGATGATCAGCCATTTGAAAAACTGAGACCACAAACAGACGGCTGGCAATACGTATCTATAAGAGAATACAACATCAGTCTTACCAAAGGCAAACACGTCATCCGGTTCCAGTCCAATTATGCCACTACGATGGTGCCCATGGTGGAAGAAATATTCCTTACCGTTGGCCAGCCCGGTGCCCGCACTGCTGCACCGCAGACGGTCACTGCTTTTTTAAATAAAGTGGAACAACTGAAACAACAGCCCATTGTAACCACATCGGATAATGAAGATCTTACCAGCAAAGTATTACCTAACCCGCAGGGATTATATGATCATGCCATCGATACCAACTTTACCTATTCGCATTTTTCATGGATATACCTTACTGCCGGGTATCACACATTTGCCACCAGCGGATCTACCATCTTCCGGACACTTACCGTATTCAACCCGGATAACTATACCTATTCCTGGTCAAATGTTAATAGCGGCCCGGGCGGAGAATCCCTTTTAAATCTGTATGTAAGCCTTGCCGGGTATTATGCCATCACACTGCGGCCTTATGCCGGTATCACAGGTGTCACCAATATTCTCCATAACGGAACTACATTAATAAGCGGGGCCGTTATTGGAGGAAGATCGTATTCAATGAGTGCTTTGAAAGGCGGACCGCTCAACTTCTTCACCTGTAAGATGACAAGCGGTGGCGACACACGAATGATGGCCAGCCGTCAATTTTCCAGCAGTGTAAGAGGATACAATGATGATTATCCTACTTCCGGCAGCTGGAACTGGGGCTATTGTTCCCGTATCAAAAAGGATTTTATCGGCAGCGACTCTGTCCAGTTTGGTTATGTTTGTGCTTACAGTCCTTCCAGTACCGGCACCAGTGATGTGTATTTAGGCAATCCCAACAGCAACGTTTATAACACCAATTACCCGGAGTTTCCATTACTGTACGCCGATGATGCTATAAAGGCAGCCAATTCATCGGGCGTTTACAATTGTATTTCCTGGAGTGGCGGCATTACCGCAAGCTGGTCATGGCCACCAAGCGCCTATTCTACTTATAACTGCTCCAACACCGGCATGGATGTGGTCTGTTTTGATAATTTTTACAACAATAATCCCGTTCGCTATCCCGGTGCCTGGAACTATACCCGCACCGGTGCCAATGTGAATAACTCGGTGGTGGACCTTTGGGCCCTTAACGGCTATTATACACATGCTTCTGTAAAGAAACCCGGAAATAACCATCCGCATGGATATGATTGGGAAAGCAAACCCGGAGGCACCGCCCGGACCTTTCATCCAAGGAATGCGCTGACCAACCTGAACTATGGTTACGGTGCGGTGGTTAACTATTACATTGCAACTGGTACCTATGCCCGCAATGGGACTTCCGTTCCTTCTTTTGACAGCGATGCAGATGCCGTAAGGGCCGGTGTAGCCGTATTTGAAAATGCCAAACTAACGGCAGCAGCCACTCAAAAACTAAATACGCTGATGAAAAAAACAGCTGCTTCCTTCTCCGGCGATTTCAATCAATTGTATGAAGCCTGGAAAAAGACATGGGAAGCCAATGCCATCTACAGCGATCCGGCCATGTATTGCAAGAACCCCGAGCATGATGCATTAGCAAAACTGGCACAGCAAAACCCCCGCCAGGCCATGCTGTTAGTGTTTGACAAATTTGTCGGTGGAGATCACCTCATTGGTGAACTGATGTGGACCTTGACAAAAGAAAAATATGGCTACCTGCTTACAGAAGTTAAAACAGAACGGGCCGCCAATCCGAATGATGTACAGGGAAGATATAAAGTACATGGTGATCACGATAACGGCGTTTTATATGTAGAAAAAATATTGAAACTGCTGGAAGCAGAACCAGATGTTATCACTCTT
>CAYUCU010000303.1:0-2827 GCA_964443345.1 uncultured Chitinophaga sp. | reverse complement strand
ATAATATTTAGTTATCAGTCATTGAGTAATAACCGGAAAATGCATTGAGAAATCTCTGCGGGGGTGTTTGGTTTTTAGAATGTGACGCTGGCGGGCACGATTGACATGGGTGTAAAGTTGTGTGGTGGCAATGGAACTATGTCCCAGCATGGCCTGTATGTATTTTATGTCAACATCCTTTTCCAGCAGCAGCGTGGCAAATGAATGCCGGAAAATATGTGGGGTGACGTGTTTTCTTATCCCAGCTTTTCCTGCTAATGCTTTCACCATATTTCTGATGGATTGGTCTGAAAGCTTTCTGCTAAACCGGTTTACCAGGAATGTACCTCCTGCTTGTTCTATTTTTTCCTGAAAGAGAGTACGGTAGATCTTCAGTATATCTAACGTTTCGCTGTTGCAGATCTGAATGACCCGCTCCTTATTCCCCTTTCCTTTTATGAAAATAGTTCCTGATGCGAGATTAACGGATTCTCCATGAAGATTAGCAATTTCCGAAACCCGGGCACCTGTAGCGAAGAGCAGTTCAATTACGACAATATTTCTCAGGGCTTCGAGGTAAGAATAGCTTTGTTTGTCTTTTACAAGATCTTTTAATTTATAACCTGACTTGAAAATTTTTACCACTTCCGAAATATCCATAACAACGGGCAGGCGCTGAGGTTCTTTTATCCTAATGCGCATTTTTCGTAAGGGATTACTCAAAATCTTGTCTTCAAATTCTAAGTGCGAAAAAAAAGTTTTGATGACTGCAACCTTCCGTTTTATGGATTTTGGTCTGAGTCCTGCAATGGAGGTGAGGTATTCCCTTAAATGACATTTGGTTATTAATGATACCTCGAGTGGTAAAGAGGAGCTGAGTAAAAAGGTCTGCAATTGCATCAAGTCTGTCTTGTAAGCTTTTAATGTTTTAGGGCTCAGATTTTTTTCAAACCTGCAATGGAGCAAGAAATCTTCTGTAAAAGTTTGTAGTGTGGTCATTGTAGCTGGCTTTAGGTTTATAAAAAATTAAAGGGGCAATGGCCCCTTTAGTACACAGAAAAATAGGCAAAATTCCGGCTTTTAATAAGTTGGAAAACGAAAGCAACGGATGGTGAATCCAAGGGAATGGCAGGTAAATATTTGATTCCGACGGTCACCGTCGGAATCAAAATACCATAAATGTGGTATTGCTAATTGCAGACAAGTCTTTATGTTTGCATTGTCATCTAAAAATGCCTACTGCGTTCTGCAGTTGAGGTAGTCCCATCAAAAAATAAAGTAGTTAATAGTCGATAGTCAATAGTCGGGAGTCGATAGTCAAGAGCCATCCGAAGGATTATGCGGGGGTGTGGCTATCATACGATCATCGGGAAAATTGTAACGGTTATTGTGGAATCAGACACGGTTGCTAAATGGGAATTTCAATAAGAGCAGAGGATGGTATTTTGAATAGTGAATGGTGGATAGTGAACAGGACCGGGAGTTTTATATAGAGATGGAATGCAACGTGGCTGAAAGAAAATAAAAAAACAATATAGGGTAAGTGGAAACCCTTATTGTGAATAAGTAGTTTGATAAATTTATTTTTTATCGGTAATAAAATAGCATTTTAGGATAACAAAAGAATAATGAATATATCATAAAATGGTTATTGCCCTGTGTTGCTGGTGCCAATACCTTAGTTGTCTGAATAACCGATAGCAGATGTGAAAATTGCAGATGAGAAAATAATTGTTGCTCTGATTAATAATTATACATACAAACCAACTGAAATGTTGCTGCGTGCCCTGATGACCTTTTTCTTTACTGCATTTGCATTGTTGCTGATGGGGCAGGTAAAGAAACGGGAAGACACGATCGCAGGTAAACTCTCCGGAATTAATTCTGTCCCGACCAATTCCCATGCAGACACGTTGCCTTATGTAAAGGTCATTGACCTGAACCCTCATAGTTTTAAAGCCCATGATACCATTTGGTTTTACAGCGGCATCTGTAAAACATTAAAAACAACGGTGCTTACCGGAAATGATGCAGCCCCGTTTCTTAACAGGGAGTACAAAAAACAACTACCCCTTTTTAAAATACACGGGAATATCCAGTACGATTTTACCTACCGCTCCCTGATAGATACTCCTTTTTCTCAAAAAGACTTTTCGCAGCATACGATCCAAACCACCCTCGATCTAACGATAAAGGAAAATTTGCCGGTAAGGGTCACCATCCTTACAAGACAAAGCAACTCTCCCTACTTTGATGATATAACTGATGTGAGTGTCCAGTTTAACCAGCGGCAATATCTGCAACAGGTAAGAAATAACCTGAGCAGGCAATTACCAGATATTCTTAACAAAACAAAACTCCTGGAAGCCGAAAATCTTTACAACCAAAAAAAATGGAAAGCAACAGCTTTACAAAACTGGATCAATCACCCGGGAAGGCTGCAGGAAATAATAGAAGCAAAGGAAAACGAAGCCAGGGGCAGAGCAATGGCTGTTGCCGGAGCAGTTACTGACAGCCTGGATACCGGGTTACCTGAACCTATATCTGCCATCCGGCAACTACCCACCACCCATTTTATTAAAAAGAAAGTATTTGCTTTTGCAGAACAGCAAATGCAAAAAATCAGGGACAGCATCCGGGCAAGAACAGATTCCCTCGTTGCTGAGAAAAAGGATAAGAAGGATTCCCTGCTGAATAAAGATCTGTTATCAGAATACCGAAAGAAAAAAGAAGAGCTTGATCATCTTCTGAAAGAACTAAATACATACGAAGGGAAAATAAAGTCGGTAAAAAAAGGCCTCCAGGACTCCCTCGCACTGCTGAAACAGCAATTGTCGGGGATAAAGGA
>CAYUCU010000302.1:0-2837 GCA_964443345.1 uncultured Chitinophaga sp. | reverse complement strand
GCATTGGATGCCATGGTGACTGAAAAGGCGAAACATCTTTTTGAAAGCAATCATATTGACACGCATTCTGAACTGGAAGCCCGGCATGCAATAGAACTGGAAAAATATATTAAGAAGGTACAGATAGAAAGCCGCATCATGGGTGAGCTGGCCACGAGCCATGTATTACCTGCTGCTATCCGTTATCAAAACCTGCTGGCCAATAACATCAAAGGATTAAAAGAAGCCGGACTGACGGATGCTGCATACAGCAATCAAAAACAGATACTGGAAAAGATATCTGAGCACATTAATAAGACCAGCGACCTGGTGGAAAAAATGATCGATGCCCGGAAGATCTGCAACAATATTGACAGTACCCGCAGCAAGGCCATCGGCTATCAAAGCCAGGTAAAAGATGCCTACTTTGATGAGATACGCTACCATGTGGACAAACTGGAATTGCTGGTAGATGACCGGGAGTGGTATTTGCCCAAATACAGGGAAATGCTTTTCCTGAGATAAATAATTATTTCTGCTTACTGCTTAACTTAAAACGCCTTTTTGTAAAGGCGTTTTTTTATTGAGCAAGGTCCACTCATCTCCCGCCCTGTTAGTAACTGTCACACTATCTTTTTCTGCAGGTCTGGTCTTCCACAGCTAAAACACTCCAAAAAATGACATCACTAAGTGTTTACCCCTGCATACGGTTACAAACAAGCGGGTTTCTACGCAAAATCACAAAAAAAATTTTGTCCCACCATAGAGATTTCTCTATGCACATAGAGAAATCTCTATGCCGACATAGAGAAATCTCTATGCCCTCCGGCGAAAGACGGCTCTACTTTTATGCCGTTAATTATTTTTTTAATTTAAATTTTTGCTTATGCAAAAGAATCGTTTATCCGGTGAAATAACACCGGACAATCTCGAAAGGATCAAGAACTTTCTTTCAGAAATTTCCACGATCCTTCAACCAGTCGTTCAGGGTCTTTCCAATGAAGAAAGACAGGTGTTGCCCAAAATGAAAGACAAGACCATTCCCTTCGGGGAAAAGGTGGTGTCTTACTGTGACAGCAACCCGGAGTTTGCTCCGAATTTTCTTGACAAGGTGGAACTGAAAAAGGACCTCAGCCTGGCAAAAGCGCTGAAGCCCATCTGGGATGCCGTTAGTGTGCTGTACAGCGACATTGACGACACCATGATGCTGGCAGGAAGCGAAGCCTATGAAGGGTCACTTTTCTACTACCACAGTGTGAAGTATGCGGCCAAAAAGGGTAATGTGGCCGCCAAGCCGATCATTGAAGATCTGGCCAAGCGGTTTCCAGGCCCTAAAAGCAGGCAGAAAAAGGAGGAGCCAGCACCCAAACCCTGATGGTTGGTTACCAAAAGTACCGGCAGCTACAAAAGCTGCCGGTTTTTTTGTGCCGGTTGCTGAAAAAATGCACTAATAAGCTGCAAAACAATCTATTCTGCAAATTGATAACCACATAAACCGGAGTTCGGAACACCCATGCACCTCGCAAATAACATCCACACAGGCACCTTCTGAGACCCTGTATATGTACTCGGGAACAGCCACTTATGTACTCAGGAACACCCACTAATGTATCTCCGGAGACCCTGTATATGTACTCCGGAACTCCGTCCTATGTACCAGTCAACACCCATTCATGTATCTTTTTAGACCCAATATATGTACTCCGGAACTTCGGATTATGTACTAAAGAACTCCGGGTGATGTACTCAGGAACACCCTTGTATGTACTCCGGAACATCCCCTTTTTTGCCATTTTTGGTCCTTTTTGTTGGGTTTTTGAATGCAAAAAGCAGGTTATAAATAACATGCTTTTGGTATTGTGTAATGGTGGAGGTGGGGTAAGTTGGGTGATGGTGAGAGGTGGGAAGAAACGTTTTTAAGCATTTGTACATGGATAACAGAAGTTGTATTTGCGAAAGTTTAGAGGCTAAAAACTTTCGCCTATTTTTGAGTTGGGCGAAATTTCAAACGATGAAGTTAGTTGTTATTATTATTGTAATACTGTTCTTAAGCCCCGAGGTATTTTCGCAGTCAAAGGGCAAACTAAATGATAATATCGCCGAATACATTGACAGTATGGAGATTACTATTACTAGTAGATTTGACACAACAGTAAAATACTTTGTTTACGGACTTCACGGCGACTCGATCCCACATTCCTTCCCTGTTCAATTGTCATTTAATAGGTCGAAAGAGATTGTTAGCGCTACGGATTTACGTTTACAACACGAAGGCAAACTCGTCTACTGGTTCAATGATGGGAAAATTGTTGTAAAAACCACACGTAAACAAATTTCAGCAGACCAATTCGATATTTCTTTTACTAAATACATGAATTCTATTGATTTGGCCTTTATTGAAGCTGTCTTAATTATGTCGAGTTTTTACCAAAGTCGACTGACTTCGCCCAACATGTAGTCTTCTACTTTGCTGGTCTGATGACTCTGACGAGTATCAGACTCCGTCAGAGCTGAAGAATCCCGGAATATCAGCACAACTTGTCCCGGCTTATCCGGGAGCAGAAAACACTGAACGTTATACGTCATTCAATTACTACAAATGCCAATTAAAATTCCCAGGATTTCCGGACAATGGCTAGGACATTTTAAATATGGCCCTGAATACGGCGACCTACATGGCGAACAAGTAACCTTTAGCTTAATTCTTGATGAATTGTCTAATGGTCAATTTCAAGGGAAATGCTATGAGCTTGACGGAATTGGTGCTACCGATTCTGTTTCATTTGTAAAAGGGTATGTTCAGCAAAACACCATTCACTTTGCAAAAGAGTATACCAAAGAATATCAAATTGAAGAAG
>CAYUCU010000301.1:0-2889 GCA_964443345.1 uncultured Chitinophaga sp. | reverse complement strand
AGCCTCATAGAGGCGATATGTCGGTAGAAGTAATTGCCGTATAGCTGTATTTGTATTTAGCCTCATAGAGGCGATATGTCGGTAGAAGTAATTGCCGTATAGCTGTATTTGTAATTAGCCTCGTAGAGGCGATATGTCAGTAGAAGTAGTTGCTTTATAGATGTATTTGTATTAAGCCTCGTAGAGGCGATATGTCGGTAGAAGTAATTGCCGTATAGCTGTATTTGTATTTAGCCTCATAGAGGCGATATGTCGGTAGAAGTAATTGCCGTATAGCTGTATTTGTAATTAGCCTCGTAGAGGCGATATGTCAGTAGAAGTAGTTGCTTTATAGATGTATTTGTATTAAGCCTCGTAGAGGCGATATGTCGGTAGATTCTCAATAAACAAAATTAAACACAGAGATACAAAGAAACAGAGCAGCACTGAGTATTCAATTTCTCTGTGCAACTCCAATCCTCTGTATCTCTGTGTTAAAAAAACTTCCGAAACAGCCTCATTTCATTTATCACCTTCGCGGCAATATCACCAGCTCATACGATACACCACCCACCACTTTCTGTCCGCCATCCGTTTGCGAGATCGTAAAGCTGTATTTATCCGGTATCGTTTGTTTGTTCCTTACAAACCGGATCATCGCTTTCTGTTTTACTGACGTAGGCAGCAGAATGTTGTCCAGGCTGGCATTAGATGAAGTGATCTCTATTTCTTTATCCCCTGCTTTGATACCGGTGCCTTTGGAACCACCTTTTTTCCAGGCAGCAAGCAATGTATCACCAAGGGTAATATAAATTCGTCCCGTTTCAGTGAATAGATGTTTAGGCCAGATCGCTTCATCTGTGAACGTAAGACGAAGTGCCCGCTCCTTATTCCCCTGCACAAAGAACGCTTCCGTTTTTTCATCGGCATCCGGGTCCATTCGTTCTATGTTCAGGTTGCGCCAAACGATATTATTATTCTGCCGGGTATTATTATTGATGTCCGTTGTTTCCGCACCAACAGGATCAGCCACAGAACTATAACGTGCCACCATGCAATAATGTCCTTCACCTGGTAATGCGTTCCAGGGTATTTCCACAATTTTGGTAGATGCAGCATTAAGGGTCACCGGCACTGTTGTCAGCAGTGTCCATGCACCCGGCCATGATAAAGACACCGATGCCTGTGCATACCAGATCTCCAGGTTGCCATTATCTGCCACACCACCGTTGTGCATCTTTACATAGATCCAGTTGGGGATGCCCATCTTTGGATTTTCATGTTCATGCTGGTGTTGGAAGGTGGGGTCTTGTGCAGAATTACGTATCCAGATATAGGGCGAACGCCACATCTGTTGTCCCGCAGTGGCCGGATCAGGTTGCAGACCGGTATCATCCCAGGTATCACGCATCCATACGTTGGCCACACCCGGTGAGCTGCACCTGAAATTGGCAACGATAGCAGCCGCATTATTCAATACAGTGGTATTATCATTGGTGCATACACCGGCTGCAGCTGCTGTACCCATAGGATCGGTAGCAGCGGCGCCAGTAGGAGAGTACACCAGCAACGGATTGGAAAAATAAGGAATACGGGTACAGGGGCCGCCACCGGTACAAACATTGTAAGCAAGTACCGTACGCCAGGAATTACCACTGCCATCAGCAGGCGCAGATACCACATGACCATGATTAGCACCCACCGATGGAACACCACCTGTCAATGCATTCGCACAATCATGCCGGGCGCCCATATTATGTGCTGTCTCATGCGCAAAGCTGAGACCCGCGGCAGCACAGGTACGCTTCACCACTGAAAAGGCACTGGATTCAAAACCAGCAGTAACAGGAAATTGCCGGTTAGCAAGTCCGCAACCTACCATTGTTTCTGTTATCAGTGAAACGAGGTCGGCGCCATGCGCATTACGCAAAGCATGCACATTATCCATCTGTCCATCAGCAGTGCCTTGTAACATGGTCAGGTCTGTGTTTTCATTACCTGTTTCTGTATAGGTCACCTGTTCATGATGTACCAGGTGCATGGCCAGGTTCACATTGCTGTTTTGATAAGAAAGATTTGTGTAATAAATGCACAGGTAGATAAATGCTTCCATCCCTTCAGCACCACCGGCCCCGGCCTGGGCATCAGCGGTATATACCACCATCACATCCACCTGTGTGGCAGGGTCGGGACAATCACGGTCCCTTTCATTCGCACCCGGATTTGCCGGCACTTCTATATCATCATCCTTTCGTTCCGGTAAGGCGCTACCGTTAATTTGATCAAGATTGTGAATGCCTTTACCAGCATAATTGATCGTATAGATAATTCCTTTAGCCGTTGTGATCTTTCCGGAAATGGCTTTGGGTGTGATGGAGAGCAGTGCAAAACTGCCCGGATCATTTTCAATGATACCATACCAGGCAAAACGTCCCTTTTCAAATGTATCTAACCGTTTCCGTACCAGCTTCAGATTTTTTTTATCCGGAAGCGGTACCTCCACCGTGGAGTTTTTTTCATTGGCAAGCGCCTCAATATTTACTTTGATATTTACCGAGCCCGTCACTTCCGGGCCTTTTTTAGTTACATCACCCTTTTCTTCAGTAGCAGTGATGATGCCTGTTTGCTGCGGCTTCTTGTTATTACAGCCGGAGATCATCAGTGCCAGCATGCCGGCAACAATGATCGGTTTCAAATAAACGTTCATGGTTAAGGTTTTAAGGTTTAATGATTAAAGTTGATTGTGCCGGTTAGAAGTATATGTTTTACTGATAGCTAAATAATATAAGCTTGCTATATCAGAACCAGCCTTGATGGAATAACAACAACTGCGTGAGTGACCAGGAATTAGAAAATGCTCAGAGTTTTATGTATTAAAAGTACATTTCATTGCAGCACTGGTTCATACCA
>CAYUCU010000300.1:0-2932 GCA_964443345.1 uncultured Chitinophaga sp. | reverse complement strand
AAGCGTTTCCAACCAAAATGAAAGTGCTTCCAACGGTTTGAAAAGTGCTTCCAACTAAACTTAAAGTGCTTCCAACGACCTGAAGTGGGCTTCCAACGGTTGTGAGTATCGCTCCAAGCGTTGGAAGACCTGTTACAATCAATGAGTTATGAAAAAAGTATCAATTTTGAGGCATTTTTGCATCATTTTCAACCTTCTTATCAGGTAATAAGAAAGGCTGTTTGCGATGGTTTTACCATCACCACCCGCCTGTTTGCCTAATTCAATTTACAGGAGGTCAGCCCCTGAACATCACCCATAGAACTGGTGGTAAGGATCAGTCCCACCCCTTTTGCATAATAATATTGGGTAAAGAAACTGAGTGTGATCAGTGTGCCGTTCATCATCAGCATACTTTCGGCTTCGATGAGCATTACATCGTTATAGGTCTTGCCTTCCACTTCTTTGGTAAGCCCTGTTTCTTTGATGGTGTGTCTTAAAATACTTTCCAGGCCATTGGCGGTGAATTTCACATCCCAGTCATCACCAATCTCCGGATTCTCTTTCAGGAAGACCTGGAAACTGGTACCGTCCCAATGATTGGCTAAGTATTGATCACCGTCTTTTTTTAGTTGAGCGGTGTTGGGCATCAGGGAATTTTTCATGGTGAAGAGGTTGCCGTCTGAAGCAGTGACTTCGTTGGTGTAACTGCTGCCATCTTTCATTTTGTAGGTCCAGCTATTGCCGGTGGCAAGAGGATAATAAGACATGTGGATAAGGTTTTGGTTGAATCAAAAATAAGCATAAAAGGGATTCTCCATCACCAGCACTGGTTTTAAATTAATATGGTGTGTTCCGCAGGAGCGAAATATATTTCTAATCAACAATAAAAAGACGGCAGCCACCAGCCGTGGAACTGCGGTGGGCTTCGTTGTTATCACCTACAAGGTAATTCATGCCTTTGGTAAGAGTAAAGATGCGGCCATCGGCCAGTTCCGTATTCATTTCGCCTTCCAGGCAAAAAAGAATATGGCCTTTGCTGCACCAATGGTCAGCTGTGTATCCGGGAGAATATTCCACCATTCGGATGCGGATATCATTCATCTTCAGTACCTGCCAGTATGCCACACCGGTATCACCTGTATGTTCTTCTTTAGGAATGGCTGACCAGTCGATCGTTTGGAAAGGGAAGGAGGTGAGGTTCATTATTTATAAAAGTTGAATAAAAGAAAACCCTAATATTTTATATATCGCTCCGCCTGCTGGCGGACTCTAATACATCGGACCATTCATCTACTAACATAAAGCCTCTCCGGGCCGATACATTCCGATCAAACAAATTAACTCCCACACTCTCAGCAATTATTAATTATTAATTCTTAACTATTAATTATTAACTCACCTCCTCCACCCACTTATCCCTTTCATCCGGACTAAATTTCCAGGGGGCAAAATTATTCTCCACGTTGCTGAACATAGCAGCCCATTCAGGCGGAGTATTGCTTTCTTCCATTACTAAATAACGGCGCAGTTGCAGGATGATATCCAGCGGACTGATACTTACGGGGCATTCCTGCACACAGGCATTACAGGTGGTGCAGGCACGAAGCTCTTCCACAGAAATGTAATCATGCAATAAGGACCTGCCATCGTCTTTAAATTCTTTATTTGTATTGATGTTCTTACTCACTTCTTCCATCCGGTCACGGGTATCCATCATGATCTTTCTTGGAGAAAGCAGTTTGCCGGTTTGATTGGCAGGGCAGGCAGCGGAACAGCGACCACATTCCGTACAACTATACGCATCCATCAGGTTTTTCCAGCTCAGGTCATTAATGTCTTTTGCGCCAAATTTTTGTGGAACAACCGCCTGCTCACCCGCCGGGGCCAGTTCCGGCTGCATGGCATACAATACTTCTTTTTGAATGGATTCCATATTGTCCATTTTTCCGGCAGGCTCCAGCCGGGCATAATATGCATTCGGAAATGCGAGTACAATATGCAGGTGTTTGGAATAAGGCAGGTAATTCAGAAAAGCAAAGATGCCCACGATATGCAGCCACCAGCAGCTTCTTTCAATGATCTCCAGTCCGCTGTTTCCAACACCACTCAGCAACGGCTGCAGGTATTGTGAAATAATAAAATTGCCGGTAGGATGTGCAGCATAATGTTCTGAACCGCGGGCCTGCAGCAATGTATCACTGGCATTCAGAAAAAGAAAAAGCGACATCAGCACCACTTCGGTTATTAAAATATAATTGGCATCACTTCTCGGCCATCCGTCAAGATCGTTGCTGGCAAAACGTTTTAGTTTGATGATATTTCTCCGTATCAAAAAGATAAGACAGGATACCAGCACCAGCAATGCCAGCACTTCAAACGCATTGATAAGGAAAGAATAGAAACCGCCTAATGGCGCAGCAAACAGGCGGTGCTTGCCGGTGATGCCATCGAGCACTATTTCCAGCACTTCTATATTGATGATAATAAAACCGGCATACACAAAAAAGTGCATTACCGCTACCAGCGGATTGCGAAACATTTTCTTTTGGCCAAAGGCAAGCAGTAATACATTTTGCCACCGCTTACCGGGATTGTCTGTAATGGACTCATCCCGGCCGAGTTTAATATTACGGCTGATCTCTTTTACTTTTTTTGTAAAGAACCAAACGGATAAAACGCTGATAAGTATAAAGAGGACTTGCTGGATAAGTTGCATGGTAATGGGTTACTCCTGCGAATTTACGATTGCTGATTGAAAAGGGGTATGCAAAAAAGGAATTAAGGCCCCAGAAATATATCCACCTGTTTAGATACTTCCCGGGATTGAAAATCAACAGCCGTTATTTTTACTGTGGCGACAATATTAGCGGTCATTCCTGTTACGGTCCAGTTCCAGAGAAACCGGAAAAAGGTAACATTGCCCGTAGGGGTGGATTGCTGGAATAATAAA
>CAYUCU010000299.1:0-2992 GCA_964443345.1 uncultured Chitinophaga sp. | reverse complement strand
CAGGGCTCCGTTACCGGGACAAGCAACCACCACACCCTAAGGAGCAACCGGTTTCGGAGCGTAATCAACACACCAGCCGGAACAGGTATATATAATAAGCCTGTCACTAACGGTAGAGCCCCAAATCCAAATTCCAAATCCCAAATCCCAAATCCCAAATCCCAAATCCCAAATTCCAAATTACAAATCCCCAAACCCCAAACCCCCATTGCTATTTCTTCCGCCCAACCGCTTTCTTTATCCATTTACAATAATTGATATTCCGCCGGGGAACAATTTAGTTAGCTTTCATTCATAGAAATAAAATATGAAAAAGAAAGCAACTCCATCCCTTGCAGTAAAAATTGTTTTAGTGTTTATGTTATGGTTAGCTGCCGGTACCGGCCAACTGCCTGCCCAAACAACAGGCAGCCAAAAAATGCCGGTGATAGAATTGAAAGGCACTGCTTATGAAAGAGGATGGCAGCACGGCACCCAATTAAAGAAAGAGATCGCAGCAGTTTTTACCAGGTGGAAACAGAATATGCGTTCCCCCAATCCCGATTCATTGATCAGCGCTTTCCTGGCCGCCACCAATTTTGAACCGGCCACCCGAAAATATGTACCGGCCGTGTTGGATGAACTGAAAGGGATCGCAGCAGGCTCCGGCCAGTCGTATGCCGATGTGTTTGCCTTCCAGTTGCTCGATGAATTCTGGGTGTACCTGGATGCGAAACGCAATGAAGAACGGCATCATTGCAGTGGGATAGGGGTTGCCGCAATGGCCGGCCGCCCTGCTTACATTGCACAGAACATGGACGTAGAAAATTATATGCAGGGCGGGCAGGTGCTATTGCATATTCCTGCCGGTGCTGCCGGACCGGAACAATATATAATCACCTGCGCCGGACTGGTAGCACTGAATGGAATGAATGCGGCGGGCATTGGCATGTGTATGAACACCGTGATGGAATTGCAGGCATCCACCGATGGTTTGCCGGTGGCCTTTATCATCCGTGGGGTGCTGAACCAAAAGAACGGGAAGGATGCAATGGATTTCCTGCAGAACGTAAAACATGCATCCGGACAAAATTATATTCTCGGCATCGTGGACAGTGTATATGATTTTGAAGCTTCGGCCAACCAGGTCATTCGCTTTGTTCCGCAAACAGGCAATCATTCCCTTGTGTATCATACCAATCATGCTTTGGTGAATAATGATATAAAGCCCTGGTATAAAAAATTGTTTGAAAATAACATTGCAGGACGAAACACATCAGACAATAGTGTGGTCCGCCTGGCCTCACTGCAACAACGACTGGATAAACAACCTGCAGCCATAACGCCGGATATCATTAAGAACACACTACGTGCAAAAGATAATCCGTACAACCCCGTCTGCAGGACCTACCGGGAAGGCGGATTCGGTTTTACCTTCAGTTCTATATTGTTTACATTGGGAGGCCGGCGCTCCGTACAGTTAACATACGGTCCGCCGGACCAGTCTGAATATGAAGAATACTTTTTTACAACGACAAAGTAAAAGCCACCAAGCTGTATTCCTCTGCGTCTCTGCGCCTCTGCGCCTCTGCGGCTCAAAAAGAACATCAGCCACAAAGGCACCAAGCCACCAAGCTGTATTCCTCTGCGCCTCTGCGCCTCTGCGCCTCTGCGGCAATAAAACTATCTTTACTCCCCAAAACAAACACAACATGGAAACACCAACCAACCAACTGAACTTAGTAATAAAGATGACCCTTACCGCATGGAATGCGCAAAACAATTACTTCAACACCTTGCTCGCCTCCCTGTCAGACGAACAACTTTCAAAAGAGATCGCTCCCGGAAGAAACACCGGTATCTACCTGTTAGGACATCTGATCGCCGTAAGCGATGCCATGCTGCCCCTGCTCGGTTTTGGGGACCGCTTATATCCGGCATTAGCAAAACCATTTATTGATACTCCCGATAAATCAGGACAGGTGATGCCCGCTATTGCAGAACTAAAACAAAACCTGGTAGCCGTCAATGCGAAACTGGCCACACATTTTCAATCAGCCACAGCGGATGAATGGCTCAGCCGGCATACCGCCGTATCAGCAGAAGACTTTGTAAAAGAACCACACCGCAATAAACTGAATGTGGTCATCAGCCGCACCAATCATATGGCCAACCATATCGGGCAAATGTTATTGCTGAAGGAAAGTAAAGAATAAATCACAGGTGTTTCCACTCAGTCCGGAAATATGCCGGCACATTGCATACCCGTGTTCAAAGCCATTGAGAATAACGGTCTGTAAAAATGGGAATGTGCTGGTCTATCCTGAGACACTGTCAGAAGCCCTGATCGGTTTCTTGTAGAAGCTATCCGACATTTTACTGATGAACAAGTAATAAAGCTCCAGCTTTTCAGCTTTTACATCATTATTGAACGCATCCAGCTTTTTAAAGCGGCTATAAATATCATCGAGTTCCTTATGCTGTGTAAGCCGTACAATACGCCGCATTATTCCATCTGCTTCCCATAGATACACGGTATCTGTAAGCAACAACCCTTTTTTTAAAACAGAAAGGAGGGCGGCATCATCTATACCGGTGGCCATGTCCACCAAACCCAGTTCATCATATTCCAGTGTATCGAGCCTGATCACCGTATTGAATATTCTTTTTCTCTGATCGCCGGACAGGTAAATATCTTTTCGGTTTGCATCACCATCTCTGTCATAATATGACATGAAATCGCTTTCGGGCAGCAACTCATATACGCCATCCCAGCGGGTAACTTTATATTCGCTGCAGGTAACCAGCCAGTCCAGTACGGCTGCATCCAGTTCCTCTTTATCACCCATCTTCAATATATCCTGCATTTCTTTGACCCTTGTTTTTATTAATTGGTAGCCTGATGGGGAAAGACCATGCCGTACCCCATAAGACAATGCATGAACAGAATAGCCATCACTTTTTTCTTTTTTATCAATGAAAGCAAGTACGGTCTCATCCTTGTCGAATGTAC
>CAYUCU010000298.1:0-2998 GCA_964443345.1 uncultured Chitinophaga sp. | reverse complement strand
TCCCGAAATTATTGTGACAAGTGCAACTCAGGACCAGCTTTGCAAAACCCTTCAAACTTCAAATAAAGTCTGTACCTTACCCTGTAATGAAACTTATCCTTCATTCACTCCTGGTATGTATCCTGCTGGTAAAAGTGTTACCGGCAACCGCACAAACCACCCGGCCCAATATCATTTACATCATGGCAGATGATATGGGCTATGCCGATCTCAGTTGCTATGGCCGCAAAGAGTATCAAACACCACACTTAGATAAACTGGCATCGCAGGGAGTGAAATTTATGAATGCCTACGCTGCTGCACCGCTTTGCACACCCACCCGTACTGGTTTTATGACGGGTCGCTACCCGGCCCGCACACCTATCGGGTTGATGGAACCACTCCGGGGCACACATAAAGACAGTATCGTTGGTCTTACTCCCGATTACACTTCTGTGGCCACGCTGCTGCAAAGAAACGGTTATGAAACCTACCTCGTTGGTAAATGGCATTTAGGCTATGGCCCGGCGTATAGTCCCAATAAAAATGGATTTGATTATTTCTTTGGCTTTAATGCAGGCGGCACCGATTATATTTCACATACCAACCGCAAAGGCGAGCCCGATCTGTATGAAAATGGGACACCTGTAAAAAGAGAGGGGTACCTCACAGATATATGGGGAGAGAAAGCAATAGAGCTCATCAAACAAAAACATACAAAGCCTTTTTTTCTCAGCCTCATGTTCAATGCACCACACTGGCCGGTACAGGCACCGGGAGATAAACCTTTTCCTCCCGGAATGAACTGGCATTCCGGTGGAACAAAAGAAAAATATGCAGCCATGATAAAAAGCATGGATGAAGCAGTGGGCAGGATCATGCAGGCAGTGGAGGAGGAGAACCTGGCGGGCAACACCCTCATTATTTTTACGAGTGATAATGGCGGAGAAGAATTTTCTGATATGGGAGTGTATAGCGGAAAGAAAGAAACCTTGTGGGAAGGCGGTATCCGGGAACCAGCCTTTATCAGGTGGCCGGGAGTGATACACGGTAATACGGTAACACAGCAGGTGGCTATCACCATGGACTGGACAGCTATCATACTTGCTGCAGCCGGTGTGCAACCTGATCCGGCTTTTCCACCGGATGGTATCAACCTGTTACCGGTACTAACGGGGAAGAAAAAAATAATAGAACGTACTTTTTACTGGCGCCTCTCACAAGAGTTCAGGTATAAAGCCATCCGGGATGGCAACTGGAAATACCTGCAAACAGCGAACGAAGAATTTCTTTTTAACCTGGCAGATGATCCTGGCGAAAAGAATGATCTGAAAGCAATACATCCCTCCATTTTTGAAAATTTAAAAAAGAAATACAGCAAGTGGAGTAGTGAAATGCTGGAGCCGGTACCATTGTGAGGTGTTGTACTATCTGTACCAAAATTATTCTTCACTTCCTGTTTCTCCGGACAGATTGCTTATCTTAATAGCGCTTACTTTAAATCACCGGCATATGAAGCATTCCATTCCTGGCTATATAAGACCACAAAGCGGTTCCCGCTTTTTTACATTTGTTATAGCGGTTATTGGTATATGTATGCTGATCTCCTGCCAGCCCACTACGTTGTTACATGCTAATTTTACTAATGACCAGGTTGGTATGCCACCTGCTGCCGCACAACCGGTTGGCACCGTTACAGTCAATGCAGGTGCCGGCGCCATCAATGTGGTGAATGCCCCTAACGTTCAGCTTCCCTCCACCAATTGGACATTGATCAGCCATCCATCACGGATGAGCGAGGAAACAAAACTGGAGGCGAACTGTACCCAGGTTTTTCATACCGGCAAATACTCCATATTGACAAGCCTTTATATACCCGCCAGGCAAGGACCGGTGTTTGTTGGTCTTTATGAAGCCTTGTCAGTTGCTCCAGGAAAACTATTTGTCCTTGAATTTAATCCGGATAAGAATGTCCGTATAGATGAAGATAATGCACTTGTTTTCGGGCACTATCCTACCGATACTATTTTTCTGCTCAGTATCAACCTCAACGTTTCTGAAATTATTGCCACTGCTGTAATAGAACTTAAAGGCACTGGTGCATCAGGAAGTAAAACATTTGTGGTGCCGGTATCCCGAATGACGGCAGCACACCGGTTCGGAAAACTTAAATTTTCGGTGTATGAGGGTAATCCATCTTCCTTCTTTGTTGATAATATCATTGTGACCCGTAAAAATTAATACAGGTACCAGGTGCTCAACCACAGGACCACAAAAACACAAAGCTGTATTCCTCTGCGTCTCTGCGGCAAAAAAAACCATGCTATGCGAGGCTTTCAGCCTCGCATTTTATTCTATGGCTTCCAGCCATCTCAACAATAGCTAATATCTCCCCGTTATGCTGAATCTGTGTCTAACCACCACCTCCCTTTGCGCCTCCGCGCCTTTGCGAGACACCCAAAAAACCCTCAAAATCCCCACTTTCCCCCTAACTCATTGATTGTAACAGGTCTTCAACTGGTTGGAGCGATATTGAGAACCGTTGGAAGCACTTTTCAAACCGTTGGAAGCACTTTGAGATTGGTTGGAAGCGCTTTTCAAACCGTTGGAAGCCCATTTCAAGTCGTTGGAAGCACTTTGAGTTTGGTTGGAAGCACTTTTCGATCCGTTGGAAGCACTTTGAGTTTCGTTGGAAGCACTTTTCAACTCGTTGGAAGCACTTTGAGTTTGGTTGGAAGCCCATTTCAGGTCGTTGGAAGCGCAACTCTGCTCGTTGGAAGCGCTGCAATGGTGCCTGGAACGACCAGTATTTCAAGAAAATCAACCACTCCGGCAGCAAAATAACCTGCAGCACCACCGCAAAAAATAACGGTTCCACCCGGAAGCAGGGCTCCGTTACCGGGACAAGCAACGACCACACCCTAAGTAACAACCGGTTTCGGGGAGTGATCAACACACCTGCCGGAACAGGTATATATAATAACCCTGTCACTAACGGTAGTGCCCCAAATCCAAATTC
>CAYUCU010000297.1:0-2999 GCA_964443345.1 uncultured Chitinophaga sp. | reverse complement strand
GGAGGTCAGTTGCTGTTGCTGAAGTTTGCAGAGCGGCTGGCAGAAGTAGGCGTGCTGGAGAATATGCCAAAGATGGAAGGCCGCAGAATGCTCGCCATGTTTGCACCAAAAGGAAAGAAAAAACCATAAGGACAACTGATAGTTGGTATAGCCCCTTTTCAATTTGTATTGAAAAGGGGTTATTTATTACACTAATCCCTTATTCCATAGCCGATTTAAGCCGTTGATACAAAATTCCTCCCGAACGGAGTGTAAACCGTTCCTTTCCGTATCTTGGCCGTTATAAAACAAGTACATTATGCAATTATCACCTTCCAAACTTTTTTTCGTTACCATATTAATGGTTGCATCCGTAGCAGCACTAGCGCAACCCGCTACACCCAAACCAGACAGCACCCGCCGGCCGTCAGGTCCCACCACAGGCCCCAAACCGTATAAAGAAGTCATCACTTCCAAAGCCCTTTCAGATGGTGGCTTATTCTGGGTACATAAAGTAGAAGACAAGTATTTCTTTGAGATACCGGATTCATTATTCAACCGGGACATACTGGTGGTGAACCGCCTTTCCAAAGCAGCAGCCGGTATGCGGGTTGGCGGATTTGCCGGTTATGCCGGTGATGATATCAGCCGCAATGTGATACAGTTTCAAAAAGGACCAAACAACAAGATCTTCCTTCGCAATATCTCTTTTGCAGAATATACCAAAGATTCCACTTCATCCATGTACACTGCGGTAAAGCGGTCGAACGTACAGGCCATTGCTGCATCTTTCGATATCAAATCATTAGGAAAAGATTCCACCGGTGCGGTAATAGATGTTACCGATTATATCAACGGTGATAATGACATTCTCTTCTTCAGCAGTAATTCCAAAACACAATATCGCATTGGTGCGATACAGGCAGATAAATCGTATGTGGACAATGTACGGTCGTTCCCCATCAATGTGGAGATCAAGACCGTAAAAACATATGGCCGCACACCAGCTCCGTCTACCGGGGCTCAATTTGGTCCCGCACCACCTTCCGGCAACATCACCGTGGAGATCAACAGTTCGCTGGTACTGCTGCCTAAAGTTCCGATGCAGGCCCGCTATTATGATAAAAGAGTAGGATATTTTGCCGTAGGCTATACCGATTACGACGCCAATCCCCAGGGAGTGGAAAATGTGATCATGGTAAAAAGATGGAGACTGGAACCTAAAGACGAGGATATTGAAAAATATAAAAGAGGAGAGCTGGTGGAACCTAAAAAGCCCATCATCTTCTACATCGACCCGGCCACACCAAAGAAATGGGTGCCTTACCTGATACAGGGAGTAAATGACTGGCAGGCCTCTTTTGAAAAAGCAGGTTTCAAAAATGCTATTATGTCGAAGATGGCGCCAACCAAAGACGAAGACAGTACCTGGAGCCTCGATGATGCCCGCAACTCTGCCATCGTGTACAAACCTTCCGATATTGCCAATGCCAGCGGACCCAGCATCTCTGATCCCCGCAGTGGTGAGATCATGGAAAGCCATATCAACTGGTACCATAATATAATGGAGCTGCTCCGCGACTGGTATTTTATACAATGTTCACCCAACGATCCGGCTGCACGCAAAATGGTATTTGATGATGAACTCATGGGACAACTCATCCGCTTTGTATCTTCTCATGAAGTGGGACATACACTCGGACTACGGCACAACTTCGGCTCCAGCTCCACTGTGCCGGTAGAAAACCTGCGCAACAAAGCCTGGGTGGAAGCCAACGGACACACACCATCTATAATGGACTATGCCCGCTTTAACTATGTGGCACAACCAGAAGATAATATCGGTCGCAAAGGATTATTCCCCCGCATTGGTGATTATGACAACTGGGCCATCGAATGGGGCTATCGCCTGTTTCCACAATACAAAGATGCCGATGCAGAAAAAGGACATCTTAATACCTGGGTAATTGACAAATTGAAGAACCGCCGTCTCTGGTGGGGTGATGGGGAGACCAACCAGGATGATTCAAGAAACCAAACCGAAGACCTGAGTGATGATGCAGCAAAAGCCGGTATGTATGGTATCAAAAACCTGCAACGCATTGTGCCCAACCTGATGCAATGGACCAAAGAAGACAATAAAGATTATGCCGGCCTGCAGCAATTGTATGAGCAGGTGCAGGGACAATTCGGACGCTACTCCGTACACATTGCCCGCAATGTGGGTGGGGTGATGCTGACACCTAAAATGGTGGAAGAAAGCGGGCCCGTATATGAGAACGTACCGGAAGCCAAACAAAGAGAATCTGTTGATTTCCTGAATAAGAATGTATTTACCACACCTATGTGGCTGGTGAATAATGAGATCTCTGCTAAAACAGGATTGAGCGGTACTACTATCGTGGGACAAGTACAGGATGCAGCGCTGAACCGCTTACTGAGCACCCGCACACTCAATAAACTGGTGGATGCAGAAGCAACGCTTGGTAACAATGCCTACCAGGTAACAGAACTGCTGGCCGACCTGAAGAAAGGTATCTGGAGTGAACTGGCCACTGCCAAAACAACCGATATCTACAGAAGGAATTTGCAAAAATCTTATGTGAACATACTCATCAACCTGCTCACGCCGCAAACCACTATTTCACCCATACCGGGATTAGTGCTCACCGCCGGCGGACTGGGTGATAAATCAGATGCCAAAAGCATCATCCGGGCACATATGGTGTCCCTGAGGGCAGAATTGGCCTCGGCAGGAGCAAGGGCTGCAGACCCATTGACCAAATATCATCTGCAGGACCTGGCGGACAGAATTAATAAGGCGTTGAATCCCAACGGGTAGAGACAACACATGTGTTGTCTCATATACAAGGCATGCCTTGTATCTACGCCGCAAATAAAAACAGGGTTTCCCCCCACGGAGACCCTGTTTTTATTTCACCACGCCCTTTGCTACATGGGATAACCCGCCTATCTTTGCACCCCGTTTGTAGATACAAGGCATGCCTTGTATCTGAGAC
>CAYUCU010000296.1:0-3028 GCA_964443345.1 uncultured Chitinophaga sp. | reverse complement strand
TAAGAGGTATAGAAACAGAAATATAGTAACACGGCCGCGAAAAGGACCCTCTTTTGAACAGCAATGAAAAACTTTATATAAGTGTATGATATTAACCGCAGTGCTATTTTTGATTGGAACTATCCTGGTGATCTATTTTATTTGCATCTGCATCCGGGCGGCCTCCTTTGTAAAAAAAGAGTTGGGATTCCGGGCAGCGGTCGTGTTTGTACTCGGATTCCTTTTGCTTATGTGTAAACAGTCGCAACCTAAAGGTACGCCATGTACTCCATAAGGTTATTTAAAAGCAAAATGGTTTAAAATGAAATATATCCTGTTTTTAATTTCAGTGGGCTGTTTTAACTCTTCAACAGCGCAAAGCGCAGCGTTCATTCGTTCTGTCGAGCAATCCGTTTCGTTGCATATTAATATTCCATCCAACGTGACGCATGATTCCTGTTACTATTCAAATACCTTACTCAAGGTCGAAATAGATAAAAGGTATAAAATCCGGAGTATCTCTTTTTCTGATAATGCAGAAAAGTGGCTTACTGAAGGACTGAATAAAATCCGGGACAAAATGGATATCGAGAAACTTGAAAAGTTTGCCAGGGATGAACATTTAAAAAACTGTACAATCCTTATTCCCTATATCATAAGGTCTGTTAGTTTTCCTTGTACTGGGAGGTTGCCGGACGATGTTATAACGAAAAAGGAATATTTTTTATTTGGAGGGAAGCCATTGCCAGGTAAAATCCTGTATGCGGATGCGCTGGTATCTTCCTTTTATAAACCCAATCATTAACTCAATATAGTACATAGGACTGTTATAATCGGAGCAGATGAAAACAATTTTCTTACTGTCGGCATTTTTATTTTTCCCGGGTCACGGTGCTGACCCTGTAATCCCAATTTATAAAGAATTGCAACGAATGCAACGTTTTATGGAGCCCCCTCCCAATAACATAAGGACGGACACCTGTTATCATTATAGTGAACTACTGAGGCTGGTGATCAATAAAAATTCGAAAGTAGTGTCCATTGAATTGTCTGACAGTGCCCCAGTATGGCTGAAAAGAGATATTGACAGGCAAAAGGAAAGAAAGGATTTCAGGTTTGACAAACTGGATTCGATGGCATTGAAAGGGAAATTGCGGAACTGCACACTTGTTTTTCCATTGGTATTGGAGTCTGTTGTGTTTCCTTGCGGCACTGAAGCAAAGAAACCCAACTTTCCCCCAAACTATTTTCAGTTTGGCGGAAAAAACTTAGAAGGTAACATCATTTTTGGTGAAACACTTCGCTTTGTATGGTCAACAAAGTATGTGGTGAAGGAGGGGACTAAGGAAATGCCGGGAAAAGAACCTGCTATTAAACAGTAGTAATAAACTTGTGATAATCGCATGATACTATCTGCATTACTATTTTTGATTGGAACGGTCCTCGTTGTCTATTTTACTTATATCTGCATGCGGGCGGCTTCATTAGTAAAAAAAGAACTGGGTTTTCGGGCAGCGTTTGTGTTTGTACTCGGATTCCTTTTGCTTATGTGTAAACAGTCGCAGCCGATCCTTAATCAATCCGGGAATCCGCAGGTAATTCAATTAGGCAAGGACAGCAGTATTGTAATCCCCCCAACCGGAAAGTAGTTTTATAGAAATACTTTCTTGTAACGGTTATTGAAAACTAAATAAGTGCCTGAAGTATTCTTATTTCCAAACAGCAGTATTGCCGGCATTTGCTGGTCAGCAATACTGCTGTTTATTATCCCTTTTATTGTAAGGAAGCAAGGAACTGTTTTGGTTATTATCCTGATTGTGGCGGCCCTGCTTTCTGCAATATATGTAGCCGGGTCTGATAGCCGGGCCGGCTGGCTGGGGCTTGCAACAGGACTCAGCTATATTATATGGCTGCATTTACATAGAAAATGGAGAAAACTATTCCTTACAACCGCCACTATTTTTTTATCGCTTTTCTTCCTGCTGCTTTTTTTCTACAAGGTCGATTCTTCATCCGGCAGAAAACATATTTACCAGATATCCGCAACAATACTACGGGATAACTGGCTTTATGGCATCGGGGTAAACAAGTTCAAGGCAAGATTCAACGAGTACCAGGCGGATTATTTTTCGGCGCATGATATTGACAGCCAAAGAGCTTTTTTAGCAGACAATACCTTTTATGCATTTAATGAGTACCTGCAATGGGTGATTGAAACCGGGTTGGCAGGATTGATACTACTGCTCACAGTTATTTATTTAATGGTACGCCGCATTTCTTTCTTTCACCGTAATGGGTCACCTGCTCCTGTAACTGTTGTTGCAGCAACAGCTTCTCTTCTGTGTGTGGCTGTTGCTGCTTTGTTTTCTTATCCGTTGCATTGTGTTCCGGTACAAGCAATAGTATTGGCTTGCACCGGGATCATTGTGTTTTGCAGGTTACCTAACAGTAATACTGCTGTAAAGCAAAGGGTAGTAAGCCTATCCCTGAAAGTAGTGGTAGCAGCACTATTGGTTTTATTTGTAAGGAACTTTATTTGGGAGCACAACAGGACTCAAAAGGAAAAGGAGGCGTTTGAACTGGCACGGTCCGGATATAAAACAGCGGCTGTTGCCAGGTACCAGCAACAAGCAGAGAAATATCCCGATGCCGGTCACAACTGGTTTTTATATGCACAACAGCTTTATTATTCAAATCAATTGCCCAAAGCAATGAAGGTATTGAAGCAGGGAATGATGTATTATGTCGATAACAAAATGTACAAGCTTAAAGCCGATATGGAACTCGAACTCGGTATGTATGAGGTGGCGGAACAAAGTTACCTGCGGGCCATCTATATGGTTCCTAACAGGATGGGCAGCCGGCTGGACCTGTTGAATTTTTATTTAAACAGAAAGAATACCGCAAAAGCTACTTATTGGACAAGGTCTATTTTGAACATGCGGATCAAGATACCTTCTGATAAAGTGGAAAAGATGCTGCTGCAGGTGCAAGGGATAAATAAGAGACTAAAAGAGGAAGCCGTTTCAGGGAAACGTAACTAACAGGG
>CAYUCU010000295.1:0-3033 GCA_964443345.1 uncultured Chitinophaga sp. | reverse complement strand
GTATGGCTGGCGCAAAGGCAAAGACACCGTCCGCAATATGGATATGGTAAGCAGCCTTACCAGCGGCGTTACCAACGTGACCAAAGATGTTATCGGCCTTTACTTTGTAGTGCTGGCTTATCCCTTTTTCCTGAACAACCTGGCCATTACCACGGTGCCTAACCAACTCATCACCTATATCATTGCTTTTTTTGCACTGGACTTTGCCGGGTATTGGGTACACCGCCTGCAGCATGTTACCAATTTTTTCTGGAATGGTCATATCGTTCATCACAGCAGCGAAGAATTTAATCTCGCCTGTGCCTTGCGGCAGAGTATCTCTGCCATCGTTAAAACATTTGCTATCTTCTTACTACCGGCTGCCCTGCTTGGTGTGCCGGAGATAGTAGTAGCCACCGTGGCGCCGCTGCATTTGTTTGCCCAGTTCTGGTATCACACACAGCATATCAATAAAATGGGTTTCCTCGAAAAAATCATCGTTACCCCCTCTCATCACCGGGTACACCATGCCATCAACCCGCAGTATATAGATAAGAACTACGGACAGATATTTATCTTTTGGGATAAATGGTTTGGCACTTACCAGCCAGAGCTGTCTGATGTGGCGCCGGTGTACGGCATCACCCGGCCAGTACGCACCTGGAACCCGATCAAAATAAATTTCCAGCATGTATGGTTATTAATAAAAGATGCGTGGAGAACCCACAACTGGAAAGACAAGTTTCTCTTATGGTTCAAGCCCACCGGCTATCGCCCGGCAGATGTGGCCGCCAAATACCCGGTGTATAAAATTGAGGATGTGTATCATTTTCAAAAGTATGATACCAAAACCTCTGCCTCTTTCAATGCCTGGACCTGGGTGCAAACCATCATGATCCTTTTATTTGTAAGCTATCTCTTTGGTAGTATCGCCCCGATAAATGCGCTGGATAAAAACTATATCTTCTGGTATGGCGGCTTTATCTTTTTAAGTGTGTATGCCCTTACCGAACTGATGGACAGAAACCAATATGCCATTATCTGGGAAGCTTTACGTGCCGGTCTTGGACTGTATTTTTTATATGAGCAAGATGATTGGTTTGGTGCCAACCAATGGTTATCATCAGCAAAATATATCATCGGTGCTTATTTTATTCTTTCCCTTGTTGTCACAGCGTGGTTTGCCATTTTGCATAAGAAAGAAGATTCGGTTGTGAGCAGGGAGCCTGGAGTGGCGGGTGGGAAGTAGGGATTGGCGAGTGGGTAGTAGGGTTTGGCAAGTGGGTGATGGGGAGTAAACAGTCATCCTGTAAACACTCTTTCGCCACTTTCAGGTTATAATCTGTCATCGTCAATTTTGCTTCCTCTTTGTATTGTGTCAATATGACTATCTGCTACCCATCAACCATCTTCTCCTGTAAAAAAACAATTCAAACTATGAGCAACGTCATTCTTTTCAACTCGTTGCCGGTCGAAATTTGTTAGTATGAAAATCAACAAAGAATGGCATGAGAAAAACAAAATGCCCAAGAACCCTACGTTTGACCAACGGGTAAAATGGCATCTGGCCCACCAAAAAAATTGTTCCTGCCGGCCTATTGCCGGTAAGCTGGCAGAAGAAATGAAGAAAAGAGGGATTAAATTCTAATCCTTTACCTTCTTCACCACATCAATAAAAAACCGCTTCCGGATACGGAAGCCGATGAATTCATACAGGCTGATGGCGGAAGTATTGCTGGTAAGCACATGAAGGAATGGCGTAAACCCATTACCCAAAATGATCTCAATCACATGCAGCATCAATGCCCGGGCATAACCGTGCCCCCGGAAATCCGGATGAGTGCAGACGGCGCTTACTTCCATATAAGGTACCGGGTGCATCCGCTGCCCTGCCATGGCGGCTAAACGACCGTCCACAAAAATGCCGAAGTAGTTGCCAAATAAAATGGTCCGTTGCAGAAAGGGGCCGGGCTTTGTGAGTGCCGTCAGCTCCAGCATGTCGGGAATATGCCCGTTACCCAGCGGCACGATCATCGGGCTGGCTGCGGTGGTAAATTCATCAACGGGTTGCTCATACACCATTTGTGTAACATCCATATGTTGCAGAGTGGTCCATTTGCTTTCATCAAGAGATAATGTATCGGGGTAAGCAATGGCCACCCGGTTGCCCACGGGAACAATGGCCGATAGTTTATCAAGATTTTGCTGGTTCAGTTCTTTCAGTCCCGCAAAGGGTGCAATATCGGGCTGGTAAAAACCCACGTCACCATCAACCATTGCAATATCCCTGTTGCCGGTGGTAATGGCGTTCCAGATCATATTATCTAAGATGTGGGGCATGCTGTTGCTTGGGTAATTTGGGAATGCAACTTACTGCAAATTTGTTTTATAAATATTTGGGCACACGGATGACACGGGTTGAACGGATGAACACGGATTTTTTATGTTGCTTCGCAACATAAATCTGATCGGCCTTTCCTAAGGTTAAGTCAGTTAGCATTAATTTGTAAACGAATCCCAAATACTGCGAAGCAGAATTAATCCGTGTTCATCCGTCCAACCCGTGTCATCCGTGTGGAAAAAACAATCAGGCCGCAAATTCTTCCCTATACTTTAGTATCCTTCGCAAATGCTGAGCAGCGAACAGAACCCTGAAGAGTGCGACGCAACAGACGATGATAGCCCGCAGGGCCCTGTGGGTAGTAATGCAGTTTGCTAAATCGTTTTCCTTAAAAAAAAATATCTTCACACTACCATGCAGGCCGATATTCATACATTATATGAATCTGATTTTTACCGCATCCTGGATTTCCGGTGCCGGTGCAATGATTGCCGCACTTCAAAACCGGAGTACAGTGAGTCGTTTGCCATCAGTTTTGTGCGCAAAGGGAATTTTTTATTCAATGTCTTCCGTCATTCCCTTGATTCTTATACCGGCTGTGTGCTGATTACCAAACCCGGCTATGAGCATACCGTGACCCATGTGCATACCGTACCGGATGAATGCACCATTATTGAATTCAAAGAAAGTTTTTACCGTGAGTTGCAACAGCA
>CAYUCU010000294.1:0-3044 GCA_964443345.1 uncultured Chitinophaga sp. | reverse complement strand
TCCTTGTAGGATACACCCTGTTGGAAAGGAAAATATATACGAGTTCATTAGCCGGGTCCACCCACACACAAGTGCCCGTGAAGCCGGTGTGACCAAATGTTTGAGGTGATGCGAGCAAAGACGGATAGGGTTCTTTTCTCGTAGTATTATCTTTCTCCGGCTTATCAAATCCCAAACCGCGGCGGCTGATGGTGCTGCCATATCCCGTGAACAGTTTAATTGTTTCAGGCTTCAGGTATCTTTCTCCATTTAACTCACCGCCATTCAGTAACATCTGGTACAACAATGACAGGTCATACGCATTGGAAAATAATCCGGCGTGCCCGGCCACACCGCCAAACATGGACGCTCCTTCATCATGCACATCGCCAATTGTTGTTTGCTGCCGGAAATGTTTTTCTGTTTCCGTGGGTACCAGGCATTCCATCTGAAACCGGTTGCGGGGTTTAAACCCGGTAGAGTACATTCCAAGCGGGTTGTAAAATGTTTTTTGAGTGTATTGGTCCAGCGTTTGTCCTGTTAGTTGTTCAATGATCTTTCCAAGGAAGATAAAATCATTATCGCTGTACACATATTTGTTCTTGGGCCCCAGCGGACTTTTTAAGATGCGGCTGAACATGGTATCTGTCCAATCGTCCCGCATATAAATATTTTCTGCCACCCGAACACCGTATCCTTTCCTGGAAGAGCTGGCATATATGGCCGGGTTTGGGATACCGGTATTCGTATCTATCGTTTCTTTATAAAAAGCAATAAAAGGAACCAGTCCTGCCTGGTGCAATAAAATGTCCTTTAGCAGCAGCCCCGCTTTATTGGTTCCTTTTGTCCATGGTAAATAATCACCAAGGGTTTTGTTCAGGTCCAGCTTTCCTTCTTCATACAATTTCATTACGGAAACAGTAGTGGCAGAAATCTTAGTAACAGAAGCCAGGTCAAAAATACTTTCCGGGCTCATGGCAGGAGAGTTGTCGTATTCGTAGTGGCCAAATGCTTTATGAAAAATGATCTCGCCTTTATGCGCAGCCAGTATCACACACCCGGGAAATGCTTTTTGCGCAATACCATCCAGTGCAATGGAATCGATCACTGCCAGGTTTTTTTTTATCTCTTCTTTGGTGGGCTTTGGCCGGGTGTAAGTGATCCCATCGCCAAATTTAAAATGACAAACAGATACCGGCAGCTTTCCCTGCGATTTGAATTTTCCCTCCAGGAAATCCGCTGCTACCTGCTGGGTAACAGCATCATCCTGGTAGCAGGCCACCAGCGTCCACGCATCACAGAAATTTTTGGTGGCCAGCACATTACCAAATGTGAGGGTTATCGTTTTAATAAAGTTCAGGTCTTTATACAACTTGATAGCAGCAGGTGTAAGCCCAAAGTTTTCCGCTGGCCGCAGTGAGTAATTATGTATGCCCACAATGATCACATCGTATTTTCCATCTTTCTTTACCTCTTTCAATATTTCCTCTGCCTTTTCGGGACCATCTTTATAAGAAAATAAGAAAGTATTGGCATCAAGGTCGGTATGCAATCGCTTTCCAAACTCATTTAGTTCGCTGGTACCAATACCCACATAAGCCACTTTTTTCTTTCCCTGAATAGGTATCTCTGCATAATCAGTTCTTGATGCGGTGTACTTTGCCTCGCTTAACAAAGTAATACTATGCTGTGCCACTTCATACCGGATGGCATCCGTTTTTACATTCAGATCAGCCAGCAAGTTGGTAGTATTAACGAACTGTGTTTGTGTAAGTCCCAGTTTATATTTTGCCGCCAGTACTTTTCTTAGTTTGGCATTGATATCTTCCCAGGTCAGCCTTCTGTCTGCGATCGCTTTTTTAATTGCTTCAATTGATTCCGGTACGCTGGCCGGCAAACAAAGCATATCGTTGCCTGCTATCAGCGCTTCAACAGAAATCGTTCCGTCGGGAAAATATTTCGTCACTCCCTTCATCTCCAGTGCATCAGTAAAGGTGAGACCATTGTAGTGCAAACTGTTTCTTAGCAGATCGGTCACATTGCTTTTAGAAATAGAAGTGGCCCTGTTTGCAGTATTATCAATGGCCGGGATATACAAATGGGCGATCATTACACTGCCGATACCCGCATCAAACACGGCTTTGAAAGGCACCAGCTCCACCGAATCCAGCTCTGTCATGTTCTTGGTAATAACGGGCAGATCATAATGCGAATCCACGGCCACATCACCATGACCTGGAAAATGTTTGGCGCAAGCCATGATGCCTGCATCCTGCATTCCTTTCATGATCGCTACACCATAACGGGATACTTTGTCTTTGTCTTCTCCAAAAGAACGATAACCGATAACGGGGTTGTTTGGATTATTATTAATATCCACCACCGGCGCATAGTTTACATGCACCCCTAATCTTTTACATTGCTCACCAATGGCCAGGCCCATCCGGTAAACGAGATTTTCGTCGTTGATGGAACCCATCGTTAACTGAAAAGGAAATTTTGTCACACTATCCAACCGCATGCCCAGGCCCCATTCTCCATCAATAGTGATCATCAGCGGGGTTTTAGCAATACTTTGATAAAAGTTGGTCAGGTTGGCCTGCCGCACCGGCCCACCCTGGAAAAAACACAAGCCGCCAACATTGTATTTCTGAATATCATTGGTCACTTTGGCCACATGATCAGCACCTAAGTTGGAATGGGCCCGGATCACCATCAGTTGGGCGATCTTTTCATCATCAGTAAGGCTGTTGAACACACTGTCCACCCATTGATTTTTATCCAGTTTGCTTTTATATTGGGCAGATGATAGTACCGGGAGCAGTAATGACAGGCACAAAACGACTTTTAGTATCCTCATGCTTAACAGGTTGTATCGTTATAAAAGAGTATTAAAATTAATCCTTTTGATGCAAAGCATCTGCCAAGAGTTGCTTAAAAAGCAATTCGTTATTTTTGGCGGCTAGACCTGATTTTGTGCCAGATAAGATCACCCTTTTACCCGATAATATTGCTAACCAGATAGCCGCCGGAGAAGTAATTCAGCGGCCAGCCAGTGCCGTAAA
>CAYUCU010000293.1:0-3076 GCA_964443345.1 uncultured Chitinophaga sp. | reverse complement strand
ACCATCCCGACCTCCTGCAACAATACTCCCGGGTGATACACACGGCAAGGGTGATGCCGATCACCACATAATAGCCATAATGCCACTGCAGTTCCGGCATGAATTTAAAATTCATACCATAAAAACCGGCTATCATGGTCGGTACAGCAATGATAGCTGCCCAGCCGGCAAACTTTTTAGATACATCGCTTTGCGCAATCGAAAGCAACGAAAAATTGGCCTCCATGGCGCTGTTCAGCAACTCACGGGTATTGTCCACCATTTCATTGATGCGCACCACATGGTCATACACGTCCCGGAAATAAGGTCTTGTTTCCTCCGAAATACATTTAATATCAAATCGCATCAGCCGGTTACAAATATCGACCAGGGGAGATACGGCCCGTTTTACTTCCAGCAATTCCCTTTTCAGGTCATATATCTGTTCAGTGGTTTCCCGGGTGGGCTTCTCTTTGAAGATCTTTGATTCAATGGATTCCAGTTCCTGTTCCAGTTCATGCACCACGGGAAAGTAACAGTCAACTATAAAATCCATAACAGCATACAATACAAAGCCCTGTCCTTTGCGCAAGTGATCCGGTGCCGCTTCACATCTTGCACGTACTTCCGTATAAGGAATAGAAGAGCCATGCCGCACCACTACAATAAAATTATCACCAACAAAAAAATGGGTTTCTCCAAATTCGGTATGATGCTGCTGGTTCATCTGGGCTGTACGCAACACCACAAATATGGAATTGCCATACTGTTCCAGTTTGGGCCGCTGGTGTGCCAGGTGCGCATCTTCCACCGCCAGCTCATGAAGTTGAAAATGGGTTTGTACCCGGTTCAGGATGTCTTCGGATGGTTCATATAACCCGATCCACACAAACTGGTTTTCCTTATCCAGGTATTTACCCACATCACTGAGATTTACATCAGCCAGCCGGATGCCGTCTGAATAGGCAGCACAGTTTACAATTTCTTTCATGCAGCTCTGTTTGTTACAGAAAGATAGTAATAAAAGACAGCGAAAATTGCAAATTACCGGCCCCGTTTTTTCTGTCATTACCTCCGTTTTGTGGAAAGAAAATGGGAAAAGGGGTGGATAAGTCCCCAAATCAGGTGCGTTCTAACCGTACAGTAATGCTACCGTAATGATTTCATAACTCTGTATGGATAAATACTTTTATCTCCGTGGTGCTGTTAAAGAAGCTAAGATACCGGCTGGTTCCCGTCCATTTTCCCCTTTACCGCTATTTGACCCGGTGGGTTTCAGTTGTTTTTTTTGATCAGCAACAGTCTGCAAAATGATTGCTTCAAAAGGCACTATCATAACCCGCAACAACCTATATTCGTTGAAAGCCTTTATTATAAAAATCTCAGCAATACCCGGGTAACTGCTTAGAAACCACCCGAAAACCAATTTTTAGTAAATTGCTTTCCCAACTTTAACCAATGTCGGACAATTCTCACCAGCTGGCTGCTATTTTGTTTGCTGATGTAGTAGGGTACACTGCTATGATGCAGATAGATGAAAATGACGCAGTTGAAAAGATCAACCGGTTCAGGCAGTCGCTTGAAACAATTGCTACGGAACTGAATGGAAAAATCATTCAGTACTACGGCGACGGTTCTTTACTTCTCTTTCATAGTGCCACAGATGCGGCAGAATTTGCCAAATTATTACAGACAGATCTTAATGAGTCGCCACCCACAGTACCTGTACGTATTGGAATACATATGGGGGATGTGCTGATGCAAAACGGCAACGTTTTTGGAGATGTGGTGAATATTGCCTCCCGCATTCAGGCATTGGCCCCCGTAGGTGGTATTTATATATCAGAAGTGGTATCCCTCAATATTGCCAACAAAAAAGGGCTGGACTCAGTATTTATAAAAGAACAGGCCCTGAAGAATGTAAAAGACCCGGTGCGCATCTTTGAAGTGCAGACCCAATTCAGCAAACCGGTTGCTTCACCTGTGTTTACAGAAAAAGCAATTGCCAAACCAATCTCCGAAAACAGTATAGCCGTTTTGCCATTTGCAAATATGAGCAGCGCACCGGAACAGGAATATTTCAGCGACGGTCTGACAGAAGATATTATCACACAGCTCTCAAAGATCAAAGCGCTTAAAGTGATCTCCCGAACTTCCGTGATGCAATACAAAAAAAATCAAAAGCCGGTAAAAGAAATAGGGAAGGAACTGGGGGTAGCATTAATATTAGAAGGCAGTGTGCAGCGGTATGGCGACCAGGTCCGGATCACAGCACAGCTTATCAATGCCCTGTCTGATGAACATATGTGGGCTGAATCCTACGACCGGCCTGTAAACGATATTTTCTCCATTCAGCGGGAAGTGGCCATCTCCATAGCATCAGTACTCAATACCAAACTTTCAAAAAAGGAAGCCAAAAACCTGGATGCCACTCCCACAGTAGACTTGCAGGCTTATGACATTTATTTACGGGGAAAATTCCTGGTGGAAAAAAGAAACAAAACGGATCTGCTGATTGCAAGAGAGCTTTTTCAGCAGGCAGTGAATAAGGATAAAAGCTTTGCGATAGCCTATTCTGGCCTGTCCGACACTTATCTTCTTTCTTCCTACAGAGGTTATGAAGACCCGGACATTATGCTCATGCTGGCAAAGAAAAATATTGACATAGCGCTTGGCCTCAATGATTCTTCCGGTGAGATACAGGCAACGCTTGGGTATTGGTATCATCAGACGTTTAACTGGAAAGAAGCTGAAAAAACATACCGGAAATCGATCAGCCTGAATCCGAACCAGTCGAATGTGTACTTGTGGCTCGCCATTCTGCTGGAAGCAAAAGAGGACCTGGAAGAAGCGTCTAAAATTTACAACCAGGGTAGTGAGATAAACCCTGCATGGGATTATTTACTGCAGAATAAGATCCGGTACCTGGCAAGCACCAACAACCAGGAAGAGGCCATACGCCTGGAACAAAGCCTGGTTGAAAAAACAGCCTTTGATCCGGCCAGTCAGAAGTTACGGTACCTGAACCTTTCAAAACTCTATTGGTCGTTTGGTAAAAAGGAAGAGGCGATCGCAGCAGCCGAAAAAGCAAATAATA
>CAYUCU010000292.1:0-3140 GCA_964443345.1 uncultured Chitinophaga sp. | reverse complement strand
GATGTGGAAGGATGCCCTGAACAGGAATGAAAGTTGGGGCGGACACTTGAGAGAAGAAAGTCAAACGGCAGAAGGCGAAGCAGACAGAAAGGATGCTGAATTTGCTTATGTAGCAGCATGGGAGTTTAAAGGAGAGAGCAATTGGGAGTTGCATAAAGAGCAGTTGAATTTTGAAGTGGCGAAACCGACACAGAGAAGTTATAAATAAAAATATTACTGAGGCAGTGTGATTCATTTTCACACTTCCCCGCAGGGCCCTTTGGGCACATTTATCACATTTACACATTTTGTAGTATGGAACATTACATGATGAATCTTACGCTGAAAGTCTGGAGACAGAAGAACAAAGATGATAAAGGAGGCTTCGAAACCTACCCGGTAAAAAACATTTCTTCCGAAATGTCTTTCCTTGAAATGATTGACGTATTGAACGAAGAACTAATTACCGACGGTAAAGACCCTATCGCATTCGATCATGATTGTCGTGAAGGTATTTGTGGTGCCTGCTCCATGTATATCAATGGCCGCCCGCACGGGCCCTGGCATGCCAATACCACCTGCCAGTTGCACATGAGAGCTTATAAGGATGGCGATACAATTGTTATTGAACCATGGAGGGCCAATGCATTCCCGGTCATTAAAGACCTGATCGTTGACCGTTCCGCATTTGACCGGATCATACAGGCAGGTGGTTATATTTCTGTCAATACCGGTAATGCTGTTGATGCTAATGCAATAGCCATTAATAAGGATAATGCAGATGCAGCTTTTGCAGCAGCAGCCTGTATTGGTTGTGGTGCCTGTGTGGCCGCTTGTAAGAATTCTTCTGCTTTATTGTTTGTATCGGCCAAGGTTTCTCACCTGGCTTTATTGCCGCAGGGTGGCCCGGAAAGAAAATCAAGAGCAATGAGTATGGTTGCGCAAATGGATAAAGAAGGATTTGGGTCCTGTACCAACACCGGTGCTTGTGAAGCCGTTTGCCCAAAAGAGATATCTATTGAAAATATTGCCCGGCTCAACAGGGAGTACATGATGGCAGGGGCAACTGCTGATAAATAAACTTTCGTATAAAAAATATATTCCGGCTCATTAGTAATAATGAGCTTTTTTATTTGTCAGAAAGTAAAAGTGGCTTTCAACGAGGCAGATAGTAACGGATCGGCACCGGATTCTTTAATAACCAATAAGCCCGGTTTCACTCCCCATCGTTCAGTAAAATAATAGGTTACTTCCAGTTTTGCGCCTGTGGCAAAATTGAAATCACCATTATACAAGCTGGCTCCGGGTCCTGCAGTAAGCCCGATATTAATATGGGCACCTGTAGCTACCAGTATCCCGCCATAGGCATGAAATTGAGTATAGCCCGGATATAGATACGGATAGCCGCTTACTGTTTCTTTCTTACCCATGTAATAAGAAATACCGGCAGTAACCAGGTAAGATAAGCGGGTTTCAGGTAATACTCTTTTTCCGAAAAGATGTTTGGAGCGGCTGTATTCCACCTGGAAGCCCGCAAAATGCGTGGAAGAAAAATCACCCAGTGGTAACAGCATTCCTGCCGCCACTTCATTGGGACGGCCAATATGAAGATCGGGTTTTCGGGCGGCAGTATCTTGTGCAAGGCAACTACTTGTACTGGCAGTTAAGAGAAGGGCAGCAAAAAGAAGCCGTTTTATTTTCATGGTAATGTGTAAAGTATCGGGCAACTTTTTTATTTGATAAGGACAAAGCTGCCTTTTCGTTCCGTGATATTGTTCTTTGTGTCCACCACTTTTAGCATCCATATGTATGCATCCGGCTGCTGAAGGATACCGTTAAAGCGGCCATCCCATCCGGCGCCTCTTTCTGAGGTGGAAAAAACCCGCTGTCCCCAGCGGTTAAAAATGCTGAACTCTTTGAGTTCATACATTCCACTGTAAAATGGACGGATGACATCATTTTTCCCATTATTATCGGGTGTAAAGGCGGAAGGAACATAGATATCATTGTATTGCAGAACATGAATGGTAACAGAATCCTCACTGGTGCATCCGTCGTTGCTAATGCCGGATACTTTGTAAGTAATATCCCCAAGCGGTGTGGCTACGGGGTTTCTTATTCCAGCATTACTCAGCCAGGTGTCAGGTGTCCATGTAAAACTGGCTCCGGGGTTATCAGTGGAAAGGAAAACTGTTTCTCCTATTTTAATGGTTTGATCAGGAATGGTTTTTATTGTAAAGGCTTTTACTTCAACCGGGTAAGAAACAGAATCATCCAGGCAGGTAAGACCAGACTGGATCTTTAGTTTAACGGGATACGTACCAGGACCTGAATAGGTGTGTATCGGATGGATGTCAAAAGAAAAATTTCCATCTCCAAAATCCCAACGTATGTTTCCACCCAGGTTGCTAAGGTTGTCAGACTTATTAATAAAACGAACATAGCCGGAATCACACCGTACTACAAAACCAAACTCAGCATTTCCGGTTGTTACGCCACCGGGCAGCAATCTTTTTGATTTAAGAACTAAACCACAGGATGTGGAAGAACTGATCTTCAATTTTACCGTGTACACCTGGGTAGGGTTCGCAAATGTATGGACCGGGTTTTGTACGCCACTCACATTCCCATCACCAAAATCCCATTGCCAGGTGATAGTGGCCGGCATATTGGTAAAAGCATTGAACTGAACCCTTCCTGCACAACTATCAAGGATCGTATATGTAAAACCATTATTGAGATCACCGCCGGAAACAAAATCATTGATATGAGAGGGCAGTCCAATAAATACGGAACCGGGAAGCAGATCAACCTGGTCTGCCACAAGATTACAACCTGTCCCTTTTATATTGGGCTGATTGATCACTGAAAGTTTTGATGATGGCCTGGCACAATAGATCTTTTCATCAGCTGCCAGTTGAATATCATAGTACCCGGCCGGAGCATCCAGTTCAACCCGTGAAGCCCGTATTGCCGCAATGGTTGGCAGCGTAATTTCAAGTTGGTCAATTTTTCCATCATAAGGCCTGCTTACATAGATCAGTTTTCCATCAGGAGAAAATTCGCAATGCGTATAGCGGCTGTCGGAAAAGGATATCTTACGGGGGTTGGTAATAGCGCCGGTAGCACTATTGAAATCGAAGCACTGGAGAAAATTGGGA
>CAYUCU010000291.1:0-3202 GCA_964443345.1 uncultured Chitinophaga sp. | reverse complement strand
GCTTGATTTTGACCGTTCTGAACTTTATGGAACCGAAACCCGGATATTAAAGCAATCTGTAAGAAGAAATATAACCAGGTTTCCTCAAGACTTTATGTTCCTATTGATCAAAAAAGAATGGATGGAGGTTATCACAATTTGTGATAACCTCCCTGCAACGGTAAAATTTAGCCCTGCAACACCTTATGCTTTTACTGAACATGGTGTCACGATGCTTGCAAGTATTTTGAAGAGCAACAAAGCTATCAAAATGAATATTGCCATCGTAAGAGCATTTATTGCCTTAAAGCAATTTGCCCTTAACTACAAAGACCTCGCTTACCAAATAAACGAAATAAAGCAAACGGTCACCAATCATAGTGACCAACTAAACCAGACCTGCCTGCCGGCAGGCAGGTCTACGATGCCATCGAAAACATGATGGATGAGAAAGAAGAAAAAAAGGAAGAGAAACGCTTATGGAAGGAAAGAGAACCAATTGGTTTTAAAAACACCAAAAAATAAGTACGTTTAAAACCATTTCCCCTTCTTCCTGTCCCAGGTGGTTATACCGATCTTAAACTGTACCGGGTTGCGAAACTGGTTGGCAACAGAACCCACTACGTACACACCCAGTTTAAATTTTCCCAGCACATTAAATGGATACTTAAACACCCTTTCCACACCGGCAAATACTTCCGCATACCGAAGGTTTCTTTCAGGGGCAATTAAAAAACCGGCGCCTGCAACTTCCCGTAAGCCTATTTGTTTAAAGAAAGGGATCTTATTCAAAAAAGCACCATTGAACTCATGTATATAGTGCCCCTCATAAAACCACCTGAATGTGGCAAAGGTGGAATCCAATGATTGAAATGCTTCACTGGGATTCATGAACAGCAGCGGATCTCCACGCCGCTGGTATTTATAATCCACCAGCCGCAGATCTTTCTGGCTTAAGAACGAACCGGTTTTTAGCGAGTAAGAGGAAGTACCCATCACTCCCAATTTTACTGTTTGCTTTACACCAAATTCCAGGTAATCAAAATCAATCACACTTTTTAATACCCCGGGAATACCTTTTCGCCATAGCACATAAAAGGTTGGCCATGCAGAACCCAGTATCACTTTTTCTTTAGGCTCCCGGATGAATCGTTGGTAAGGCGTGTATTCCACCCGCAAGCCGCCATAAACTGCATTGTAAGAAGGAAAAGCTATTGCCTGGTTATCCTCCAGCACATTGCCAAACAAACTGTCCACCCTGTCGTTTGTTTTATAATCACTTACCGAGCGGCGAAAGGCAAAGTCTGCATTGGAGAATACATACAGGCCATTGGCAATTTCTATACTATGCCCCAACCCTACTGCCTGGTGCAGGTAAACATTGCTTCGCTTTATCATATTAATCCATGCATCACCACTAAAGATGGCTTCAAAATTCTTTTGCAGGCTGATATTGTAATAACCCCTGTTGAAAGGATTATACATCCTGTTGAGCCGGATGGCGCCGTTTATGTCTTTATTGCGAAAGCCATAGCTGATATCCGTGTTTAAATTGAGATTCTTTCTTGACTTAAATGTTTTATTGTAAAAAAAAGAGGCTTCCAGCCTGGCACCGCCGAATGAAAACGGCTGGTATAAATTGGGAAGTGGTGGAATATACCATCTTCGCTGTTTTTCGTGGTCATTAAAGTTTTGCCCCCTGAACAAAACATTTTTCCAGGTAATGGTATTGGTTTTCCTGTCTATTGAATCAAGATAAGCTTTGGTATGAACGGCCTGGTACGCACTGTCTTTATAATGAATAAACCGTACTTCTTTTTCTGTCAATGGCTCCGTTCGATTAACCTGCCAGAATGTGCTGTCTCTTTTGTATGCTTCTTCTGTGGCAGCACTTAGCTCGGTACCGAAATATTTTTTATCGAACTGTTTATCCAGTTCAAAGTTGTTGTACGTAACCACGGTGCGGCCGGAAGATCTCTTTTTATCTGAGATAGCGTTATAGGTCAGTTCCTGCCGGGATATCATCCATGCTTTTCCATTCACCAGTTCGTATTGCTGTTCCACTTCAAAAAAATCATACTCTGCCAAATGATATTTGGGCAACCGTAGTTTTGTATGCAATACCACCCACAGGCTATCGGCAATGGTAATTTCGCCTTCCACTGTTGCATTGCTAAGCTGGCGGGGTTTAATACTGATCGTGTACGTTTTTCTCCCGTTGATGATCTCTGTCTTTAATGTTTTAAACCGGTACGCCAGCAGGCCACTATAGCTGAGCGGCGACAGAAAAGGTGCTTGAGAAACAGAAGGAATGCTTACAATATTATTATAAAAATTAAAATCAGCTTCCGTGGTAGAAAGAAAAAACAGGCTGGATGAATTTCCTCTCTTGCTGATGCCGGTTCTTTCCTCTTTTATTCGCCGGGCAGATTCCCGGTCGAGCCGCAGCACAATTTCGGCCAATGCCATCCGGTTCATTTCAGCATTGGCTTGCCCTGCTTTTATCAGTGAGTCATTCTTTATCCCTTTCTTTGGCTTTTTAAAAGCCATGGAATCTTCCTGTAATGCCTTAATATAAACAGTACATGAATAAGCGCCGGCTGCTGCTTCAATAGCATCCTTAATTCTTATTACATTGCGGATATACTCTTCGGCTTTGTCTTTGTTTTTTCCTTTTAAAATGACTTCAGAAAGGTTGGTGGCATCTGCAGCCTCCATGATGATGTCCTTATAATAGTCCTTTTTGCCAACTATTATAGTAATGACCTGTACTTTATATCCTACCATGCTGAATACCAGGTCATACTTTCCTTCTTCCAGTTCTAACTCATAACTGCCATCTTCTTTGGTAACGCTGCCCTCTTTATACTCCTTTACCTGTACGCTGGCAAAAGCAAGTGGCTCCATTTTCGCATTGGTCACTTTTCCATAGATCTTTACAGATTGGGCGGTGGCAGATATGCCGGTAAGCAGTATGATCAGTAGCAGGTTCCGGTGCATTACAGCAGCCAAAATAAAATGATAATGCCATTTTATTGCAAGGCTGACATTAAAACGAAGCGTTTTCCAAAATATTTAACAGGCCGCTGCTTTTATTTCTGTGTCCAAACTATTTCTTTACCCAAAACTCATCTTTCCATTCTTCCTCGCAGGAAACCGGGTGTTCCTCCAGTTGTTTGAACACGGTATCTAATTGTTCAGGTGTCAGTAATTCTTCCAGGTA
>CAYUCU010000290.1:0-3218 GCA_964443345.1 uncultured Chitinophaga sp. | reverse complement strand
AGATTTGCTTTTTTACCGACCGTGATACTGCCCAGTTCCTCTTCCAGTTCCAGGGCATAAGCGCCATTTAATGTAGCGGCATTGATGGCCTCTTCCGGCAGCATCTTCATCCGGATACAACTCATGGCCACCACCAGGTTCATATTACCGGAAGGCGATGATCCCGGATTGAAATCGGAAGCCAGTGCAACAGCGCAACCTGCATTGATCAGTTGCCGGGCCGGTTGAAAGGGCATCCCTAAAAAGAAGGCAGCAGTGGGGAGCAAGGTCCCAATAGTGTTTGAACCGGCCAGTGTTGCAATAGCCTCCTCATCCATTGTTTCTAAATGATCCACACTGATGGCGCCGAGCTTCACTCCTGTTTGTGTGCCGCCGGATAAATGGAGCTGGTTGGCATGGATCTTTGGTTTCAACCCGTACTGCATTCCGGCACGGCAGATCGTTTCTGTTTCTTCGGGTGAAAAGAAACCTGTTTCGCAAAACACATCTATATAATCGGCCAGTTCTTCCCGTGCAATTACCGGAAGCATTTCATTTATGATAAGATCAATATAACCCTGGTGATCATCTTTGTATTCCAGCGGATAAGTATGAGCGCCTAAGAAAGTGGCTTTGATAGGAATGGGTGCTGTTTCTTTTAATTGCTGTATCACCCGCAGCATTTTCAATTCTCCTTCCACAGATAAACCATAACCGCTTTTGATCTCTATAGCGCCGGTGCCAAGCTGTATCACTTCCAGCAGTCTTGCTCTTGCAGCTTGCAGCAACTCTCTTTCCGTAGCAGCTTCTATCTTGCGGGCAGAGTTCAGAATGCCCCCACCCTTTGCTGCGATCTCTGCATAACTTATTCCGTTTATCTTATCTACAAATTCTTCTTCGCGGCTGGCAGCGAAAACCAAATGGGTATGACTGTCGCACCAGCATGGGAGCACCAGCTGACCGGACGCATCAATGGTATGTTCGAAGTCAGAAGCAGGAGGTACGAAACCGGCCATGCTGCCATAGTTGGTAATGATCCCATCCTCGATAATAAGATACGCATCATCAATACATGGCAACAGGGCTAATTCTTTTCCCCGGAGCAGCTGGTGTTCTTTCCGGGTATTGACAAGCTGTTTGATATTTGTAATAACGGTGACTGCCATAACACTGCTAATTTAGTCGTAAAATGCCAGTTACAGCCGTCACTAAATAAAAAAACCGTTCAGCCGGAAGCTGAACGGTCTTGCTATTCTGCAACAGATAAATTAATAAGGGATGATGAGTGTATGGGGTATGCCGGCGATACCTGTCCAAACGATCTTCATATAATAATTACCGGCGGGGCAGCTTACAGGTGCTCCGGCAGCATTTAATCCAAAAATCACAAATGAATTGAAGAGATTGGTATTATGCGCCACTTTACCACTTGTAAGACGGAAGCTGCAATCCTGGCGGAAGATCAACGGCTCGCTTACGATAGTAGTGAAGCCATTTCCAAAACGGTTCGTTCCCCATTCTGCAATTCCGGTCACTGAGCCATCGGTGTGTGTGCCGGTAACAGTGATCACAATACCATTGTTGTAGCTAAACACCCTTTTTCTTGCCACCTGCCAGTTTCTCTGGGAACCATTATCAAAGGTGATTGACATATTGCTGCTGGTAATGGTATGTGTGATGGTACCCAGTGCCACCAGGTTGAACAGCAAACCACCGCTTACGTTGGTATAGGTTTGTGTACCATTGATGGTGATGCTTTTATTATCACTTAAACGGGTGATCTTTAAATTTTGAAAACTTACATTCAGCACAGCGCCGACATTCTTCCAGCGTACGCCTTGTGCCATTGAAACGACCACTACTCCGGTGCGGGTACGGTTGCCGAGGCAATTGGTACCATTATAAGTAATGGTGATGGTGCGGGGATTACTCAGGGTGTCAATCACCACATCCGCATCGCAAATAATGGAATTCACATTTTCTGCACGGCCGGAAAATCCGCTGGTTATTTCCAGCATGGCGTTGGCATCATTGGCAACGGCATCAATTTCGGTGGAAAAACGGGACTGATCATCAGAATGAGCGGATGATTGTTCAGAATAATCAGTGTCATCCGTTTTGGTATCTTTTTGACAGGCCGTGAATAAAATGGAAACAGATAAAATAAGTGTAGCTAGAGAGAGGATTCTGGCTTTCATAAAGGTTTTTTTTAGTTTTAAATAAACAGACCGACAATAGACAGGGCATTTGCCGGATGGTTTAACGCAGACCTGGTATTTCTCTGAAAAGTTGGCCTGACGCTCCTAATAACGACGGGGGAAGGTATTTAGTGCAGAAACGGGTACGAAAATTTACCCGGCATATATGAAATTATCCGATTGCAAGACGCTCCTTACTCCTCATGGACCCATTCGATCTTTACCTTTTTGCGTAATAATTCCCGGGTGGGGGTGCCGTTCGCATCATATTCAGATACGACCACAAAAAACAGGTACAGCGGGGTGTTGATATCTCTTACCTTGATAATATTCCTTTCTGACACATCATAGAACTGTTTGATTATTTTGCTGCACACCACCCGGTCGTTCCCCAACCCTATTACTTTATTATTAAAAGGATGCCAGGCCACTGCTGTATCATAAAACCAGTACGACCAGCCCGTTTCGCTGATGTTCAGTTCCTTATTCTGGTTAAACTCATCTTCTTTTAATTCGAGCAGGGGCAGGTAGATAAAATCACGGATGGGACTTGTTTCGGTAAAGCGGTAGATGGAATCCCGGATACTGGCAAACACATACACCCCTTTCACGTTTTCCAGCAGCACCTGGAACTTGAACGTTCTTTTTTTTAATTGTATGGTGGTTGAAAAGTCGCTGAGCAATACGGATTCATCCTGCGAAACCCGGATGGATACATCTTTCTTCTGTCCGGCACCGCAGAAACAGACCAGTAAGGCAAGACTGGTAATGAAAAATTTACGGGATATTATTAATTGTAGCCTTGTCATATTTAATGGTTATGTGCAACAGACGTTCCGAAACAGTAATCAGCTGCAAAATAGTGTTTATTTGGTCAAATGTGTTTAGTAGGTGTTCGTCATATCCTCATCCACACAGATGATAAAATCGGCTTTCCCTTTATTTTCGGCGAGCAGTTCTTTAATATTTTTTTGTGATACCGTAGTAATGGTTCCATAGCCCAGGTCGGGGCGCTTTCTTTTTAAATACCAGTTAATGCCG
>CAYUCU010000289.1:0-3304 GCA_964443345.1 uncultured Chitinophaga sp. | reverse complement strand
AAAGATGCGAGTGACCCCACCTTTGATTTCAACAGCTTATATGACACCCTGAAGTTAAAGGCCTACCAATTAAGGGTGAGAGCAACAGCAGCCCGTTATTTCCCCCTTGGTAAACAAAGCACCCTGAAGACAGCGGTAAATGCCGGCTTTTTTCAAAGTGGTACTATTTTCCGTAATGAGCTTTTTCAACTGGGCGGGTATAAACTGCTCCGCGGTTTTGATGAGGAAAGCCAGTACCTGTCCAACTTTGTGATTGGTACAATAGAATACCGCCTGCTGTATATCACCGGGCAAAACTCTTTTTTATACGCATTAGCTGATGGTGGCTGGGGGCAAAATACCAGTACTGCCGAAAAGCTCAGTTACACCTATTTTGGTACGGGACTGGGAATTGCTTTTGAAACAAAGGCCGGTGTGTTTAACCTGGCCTGGGCCATTGGTAAAAGGAATGATACCGATTTTAACCTGCGGCAATCCAAAGTGCATTTTGGTTTTGTAAACTATTTTTAAAAACCAGATGAAGTCGCTTTGCACTTCAATACTTTTGCAACACAATTTTTCTTTACTTGAACCGGATTCTGATCTTCTTTATCGGTCTTTTGTTTGTTGCAGCATCTGCCCCCGCACAGGCAATTGCAGATACAACCCATCAGCCAGGCACAGATACACTACCACTGAGAGATTCACTCATCAGCATTGATTCAGCACAAGCGGTATCAATTAAGGACTCTGTTCACCGAAAAATTATAAATGACAGGGGGCTGGCGGTACCCGTTCCGCTGTATTCGTTTAGAACAGGTGGGGGCTGGCAGCTAAAGTCTTACCCACCCGGTTTTGTGTTCAAACAGGAACCGGTGATCAAAAAGCCCGGAATTGTCCGGAAAGTAAAAGGTAAGGATACCTTGTTTTACCTGTTGGTGCTGTTATTTATCTTTTTTGCGACATTGCGAACCGCTTTTCCAAAATACTTCAGCGATCTTTTTCGCCTTTTCTTTAAAACCACTATGAAGCAGCGCCAGATAAGGGAGCAGTTGATGCAAACACCGCTGCCGTCGCTTTTGCTAAATGGTTTTTTTGTGATAAGTGCCGGGCTTTATATTACTTTTTTGCTGCAGCATTTCAACATCAACCCGGTAGGCAATTTCTGGTTGCTATTTCTCTATTGCGGAATGGGGTTGTCTGCAGCATATTTTATTAAATTTGCCGGCCTGAAGATCTGCGGGTGGCTGCTCAATTTGGATGAAGCTGCCAATTCGTACATCTTTATTGTTTTCATTGTCAATAAAATGATCGGGATCCTGCTGCTTCCTTTTTTGGTGGTATTGGCCTTTGCAACCGAAACCGTGTATAATGCCGGGCTTACTCTTTCATGGTGCTTGTTGGGCGGACTTCTTATTTACCGGTTTATTTTAACCTACACGGCGGTACGTAATCAGGTCAAGTTCAATCCTTTTCATTTCTTTTTATATGTCTGTGCTTTCGAAATCGCCCCTCTTTTACTGGTTTACAAGGCTTTGTTGATATTTTTCAATCAAACTACTTAACTTTGCAGCCAACTTTAGCCGAACCGAACATGATCAAAAATGGGGTTATTAAGGCCAGTGAAAAGGCCAAAGCAATACAGAAAATCCTGATTACCCAGCCGAGGCCTGAAAGCGAAAAGTCGCCATACTTCGAGCTTCAGCGTAAATACAGTATTGAGCTGGATTTTCATCCGTTTATCCGCCTGGAAGGGATACCCTCCCGGGATTTCCGCAAACAGAAGATAGAGATACAAAACTATAGCGGGGTGATCTTCACCAGCAGGAATGCTATCGATCATTTTTTTCGAACCTGCGAAGAAATGAAAGTAAGTGTTTCCCAGGATACCAAGTACTTCTGTATCACAGAAGCAGTGGCATTATACCTGCAAAAATTCATCCTTTACCGGAAGAGAAAAGTGTTTTACGGCGCAGATGGGACCAACAAAAGCATGTTTGATGTCATCAACAAACATAAAGCCAACGAAAAGTTCATGTATGTGTGTTCTGAAAATCAGCAGGACAATGAGATCGTAAGCTGGTTGAAGGCCAACAACTGTGAATTTGTACTGGCATTTATGTACCGCAGTGTAAGCAGCGATGTAAGAGAGATACTTACAAAAACAGAGTACGATGTTATTTGCTTTTTCACTCCAAGCGGGGTGAAAAGCCTGTTTGATAATGTTCCCAAATACAAGCAAAACGGAACAGTGATCGGAGCTTTTGGAAATAATACTTCAAAAGCCATAGAAGAGGCCGGTTTAAAACTGGAGATAAAGGCCCCGCTACCGCAGGCACCCAGCATGGTGGCTGCACTGGAACGATTTTTGGCCGATACCATGAAGAAAAAGTAATTCTATTGATACGGAACAGATGAAGGACACTGATTGCAGTGTCCTTTTTCTTTTTCCACGAACTTCGTTGGAGAATACCCCAACCTTTTACTAATTCAGATATGCACAAATATTCCAACCAGCTTATCCACGAAACAAGTCCTTATTTGTTGCAACATGCTCATAATCCCGTCAACTGGTATCCCTGGAATGAGGAGGCATTGCAGAAAGCCAAAGAAGAAAATAAACCGGTACTGGTAAGTATTGGCTATGCCGCCTGCCACTGGTGCCATGTAATGGAAAGAGAAAGTTTTGAGGATGAAGCTACTGCCGCCATCATGAATGAGCATTTCATCAACATTAAGATCGACAGGGAAGAGCGGCCGGATCTCGATCATATTTATATGGATGCCGTGCAAGCCATGACAGGAAGCGGCGGATGGCCATTAAATGTTTTTTTAACTCCCGATGGAAAACCATTTTATGGGGGCACTTATTTTCCTCCTCAAAAAGCTTACAACCGTCCTTCCTGGCAGGAAACATTGTATGGGGTGATCCAGGCATTCCGGGAGCGGCGTCATGAAATAGATGCACAGGCAGAAAACCTTACAGAACATTTGCTAAAGTCCAATGCATTCGGGATGCAAAAAGAAACCGGGGACCCTGTTTTTTCCGAAAGCAATTCCAGGGAGGTGGTCGATAATATAATGAAAGCGGCTGACAGGGAGTGGGGTGGGTTTGGCAGGGCACCCAAGTTTCCACAAACGTTTTCCATTCAGAACCTGTTACGGCATCATTTTTTTACCGGGGACAAAGAGACACTTGCCCAGGCGTTGCTGAGCCTTGATAAAATGATCACTGGTGGCATTTATGACCAGGCAGGAGGAGGGTTTGCCCGCTACTCCACAGACACAGAATGGCTGGTGCCCCATTTTGAAAAAATGCTGTATG
>CAYUCU010000288.1:0-3342 GCA_964443345.1 uncultured Chitinophaga sp. | reverse complement strand
TGATGCATCCTTCCACCACCAATGCAGCCGACGCAATTCCCCATTCTTCTGCACCCAATAATGCAGCCACTGCAATATCTCTTCCCGTTTTTAATTGTCCATCCGCCTGCACCACCACACGGCTTCTTAGTTTATTCTTTACTAATGTTTGATGTGTTTCAGCCAAACCCAATTCCCATGGAAGACCGGCATGCTTAATAGAACTTACCGGCGAAGCGCCTGTACCACCATCATGCCCGGATATCAATACCACATCAGCTTTTGCTTTAGTAACGCCTGCGGCGATGGTTCCCACACCAGCTTTGCTTACCAGCTTCACACTGATCCTTGCATTACGGTTAGCATTCTTCAGATCATAAATTAATTGTGCCAGGTCTTCAATCGAATAAATATCATGATGGGGTGGGGGAGAGATCAACCCAACACCCGGTGTGGCATGACGTACCCTGCCGATCCATTCATCTACTTTATGTCCTGGCAACTGACCTCCCTCACCGGGCTTAGCGCCCTGTGCCATTTTTATTTGCAATTCATCGGCTTCTGTTAAGTATAAACTGGTAACACCAAACCTTGCTGAAGCCACTTGTTTGATGGCGCTTCGCATGGAGTCGCCATTCTGCAATTTTTCATACCGTTTTTCATCTTCACCACCTTCACCGGTATTACTTTTACCACCCAGCCTGTTCATAGCAATGGCCAGTGTAGTATGTGCTTCCCAGGAAATGGAACCAAAGCTCATCGCACCGGTAGCAAAGCGTTTGTAAATGCTTTCAGCCGCTTCCACTTCATCAATACTTACAGAAGGACGGTTCTTTCTGAATTGAAACATGCTGCGAAGCGTACAGGCTTTTTCTCCCTGGTCGTTCACCAGTTTAGAATATTTCTTGAAAGTGGCATAGTCATTCATCTTTGTGGCATGCTGCAACAAGTGAATGGTCTGAGGGTTGAACAAATGGAACTCGCCTTTTCTTTTCCATTGATAAATACCGCCAACCGGCAAACGGTCAACCGGAATATCCTTTTTACTGAAAGAAAAGAAATGTTTGGCCAAGGCTTCCTTTGCAATTTCATCCAGGCCCATACCTTCAATGCGGGAAGTGGCGCCTGTAAAATATTTATTGACCACCTCTTTATTCAACCCGAGTATTTCAAATATCTGTGCCCCCTGGTATGACTGGAGTGTGGAGATGCCCATCTTGGAAAATACTTTCAGCAAGCCATCGTTTACCGCTTTTACATAATTTTTCTTTAGTTCATCTTCGTGTAATGTGATGGGCTCACCGGATACTGTACGTAATCTGCCTGTTTCTTTCATATCCCGGATGGAAGAAAGCGCTAAGTAAGGATTAATGGCAGTAGCGCCAAAACCAATGAGGCAAGCGAAGTGGTGCACTTCCCAAACATCACCTGCTTCTACGATGATGCCTACCTGTCCCCGCATACCTTTACGTATCAGGTGGTGATGAATAGCTGCTGTTGCAAGTAATGATGGTATGGGAGCATGGTTAGAATCAATGGCCCTGTCCTGCAGGATCAATACTTTAAAACCATCTTCCACTGCATGAACGGCATATTCACAAATTCTTTCAAGCCCTTTTTGTAGGGAACCCGGCTTGCCGTCCGCTTTGAAATAACACTGAATTGTTTTTGACTGAAACAGTCCTGTATCAATACTTCTGATCTTTTCCAGCTCGAAATTACTTAGCACCGGATGTTTTAATGCCACACTATGACAAGTAAGCGGATCTTCCAGTAACAGATTTCCGTTGTTACCTGCAAATGTTGCCAGCGACATCACCAATCTTTCCCGGATGGGATCAATCGGGGGATTTGTTACCTGTGCAAATAATTGTTTGAAATAACTGCTCAGATGCTGCGGCTGATCACTTAGCACTGCCAGCGGTACATCGGTACCCATTGAGCCAATTGGTTCTTTTCCTTCCAATGCCATCGGTGCAATAATACTATCGAGGTCTTCTGTGGAATAACCAAATGCTTTCTGGTATTTAAAGACCTGGTCATGCTCCAGGTGAGTGAACATCACTCTTGGCTCCGGCAATTCTTCCAGCCTGATCTTATATTTATTCAGCCATTCGCCATAAGGTTTTTGAGAGCAGATCTCTTTTTTCAATTCTGTATCACTGATGATCTTTCCTTTCTCCATGTCCACTACAAACATCTTTCCTGGTTGCAGTCTTCCTTTTTCAATGATGCAGGCCGGGTCAACCGGCAGCACACCCGTTTCGGATGCCATGATCACACGGTCGTCATTGGTAACACAATATCTTGATGGACGCAATCCATTTCTATCTAGCGTAGCGCCGATTATTTTTCCATCAGTAAATGAAATAGAAGCAGGCCCATCCCAAGGTTCCATAAAGGAGGAGTGAAATTCATAGAATGCTTTCTTTACGGGGTCCATTTCTTCATGTCCATCCCATGCTTCGGGTATCAGCATCATCATCACATGCGGTAAGGAACGTCCGGTAAGTGTAAGCAGTTCGATAATATTGTCGAGGCAAGCCGAATCACTTTGCCCTTCAGTCACGATGGGCAACAGCATCTCCATCTCTTCCTTGGTAAAGTAAGGAGTGATAAAACCTTTCTCACTTGTCTTTAGCCAGTTCAGGTTTCCCTGCAGTGTATTGATCTCGCCATTATGTGCAATAAAACGGAAGGGTTGTGCCAGCTTCCAGGAAGGAAAGGTGTTGGTCGCAAATCTTGAGTGTACCAATCCAAATGCACTGACCACTCTTTTATTACTCAGGTCAGGAAAGTATTGCCTCACCTGGTGACTGGTCAATTGTCCTTTGTAAACAATTGTTTTATAAGAAAGCGAGGCAATATAAAATCCGATCTCATCTTTTCTAACGGTACTGTTGATAAGATGAGAAGCATAATTGCGAAGAATAAATAATTTTCTTTCAAAATCATCCGGGTTAGAAATATGGTCCGGGCTGGCAACAAATACCTGTTCTATTTCCGGCTCCACGCTTAATGCGGTCGGGCCTATGCCACTTGTATTTACCGGCACTTTTCTATAGGTCAATATCTCTAATCCCAATTTCTCTGCAGTACGGTTTAGTATCCCCCTGCATTCTTCCCGCAGCCTGATCTCTTTGGGAAAGAAAACCATACCGGCTGCATACTTGCCAAAGGAAGGGAGATGAATACCCAATTTCAGGCACTCATCAAAGAAAAATTCATGCGGTGTTTGAAACATGATACCAGCGCCATCACCCGTATTGTTTTCACAACCACAGGCGCCACGATGCTCCATGTTTTCCAAAACGGTCAATGCATCACTGATGTGCTGATGAGATTTGTAACCTTTGATGCTTG
>CAYUCU010000287.1:0-3390 GCA_964443345.1 uncultured Chitinophaga sp. | reverse complement strand
TATGTTGTTAAGTATTTTCATTTTCAAATTCTCACATTTTCAAATTTTCAAATTCTCCTCTCTATCTTATTAACGTCAGATCGCCCTTTTTAGTTGTTTTTTGCCCGTCGAAGAATTCTACGCTCAGCGTATAGGCATATACATCCATCGGCTGTACCACACCTTTTACTTTTCCATCCCATCCCTGGAAACGGTTATTGGTCTCAAATACTTTTTGCCCCCAGCGGTTCCAGATGATGAACTGTATTTTGGCAATGCCAAATCCACGGACAAAAACAATGCTGTTGGCGTCATTGGTCAATGGGGTAAAGGCATTGGGCACATCCAGCAATGGTTCGATAAGTGCTGATACAGGCAGGCAGACCGTGCTGTCACAATCAACTGCATTATACGCTGTAAGACAGGCATTAAATGTTCCTGTTGCATTATATTGATGCTGTACCGGTGCTCTTGATGTGGTCAGCAAAGAATCTCCGTCACCAAACTTCCATTTAAAACGCACGGCATCTGGTGAAGAAAGGTTGTTGAATGTAGTGGGTGTATTTGCCGGTGGCACCACTGGTGAAAAATCAAACAAGGCTACCGGTTTGGGAAATACCTGTATGGTAAACCGGGTCGTATCCGTAAGATTACACGTATTAGGATTATTCGCTACCAGCATGATCGTATAAATGCCGGGTACGGTATAGGTATGTGTCGGTTCAAATAAAGTGGACGTGGTTGGCGGTGGTCCATCGCCAAAATCCCAAAACCAGGTCTGTCCGGCCAGTGATGTATTATCTAATATGGGAGTATAAGGCACACAACCTACTGCCGGTGTTTGAAAACGGGCCCGCACATTATCTGCCACAGATAATTCCAGTTCTATTGTATCCGGGTTATTACAATAGGCCGTATCCTTTAATATCAGTTTTACAAAGTAGGTACCCGGGCCCGGATACGTATGAAACACCGGTGCCAGCCCGCTTACCACCTTCGGGCTGTTGTCACCAAAATCCCATACAAAAGAAGTATCTGTAAATGGCCGCAGTGGTGATGTGGTGGAACGATTTTCAAACTGGTAGCTGAATGCATTACAAGGCGGCAACTTGGTTTCCTGCAGGGCCAGGTTAGCCTGCAGATCACCTACCCTTATTTTGAGAAATGAAGAATCCCTTACGTTACAGGTAGTGGGGTCAACTGCCACGAGCATTACGGTAAAGGTACCTACAGAGTTGTAGGTTGTTTGATTGACCGGCACCGTTGTGATATCATCGGGTGGATTTCCCGGCACATAATTAAAATACCACTCGTAGGTCTGTCCATTAGCGATCAGATCATTAAAATCAACAGTTAAGGGCACACAACCGGCCGTATCTCCGGGATTACCATCTATTTCAGATTCCACGTCCGACTTCACCCCGGCCAGGTTCATTGCAATTTTAACCATGGCCAGGTTGCACTTAGCGCCGTTATTTGCCGGGTTGCTTTGTCCCCATCCGGGTGTGGTGGGAAAAGCGGGCCGGGGTGCATTTCCGATCTGGCAATTGGCACACATGGCCTGGTAAATAACTCCGTTACCATCGAAGCGGCTGGTGCCGCCATCCACATGGTCATTACCATTATTAAGTGAATTATTCTCTCCAAAAAAACTTCCGAAGAGCTGGGATGTCGCATCTTTTTTCAGTACAAAGAAATAGAAGTCAACACCGTCTGTATTGCTTTTAAAAGCATCGGGTGTAACGGGAAGTCCGGTAGTGCCGGCACTTACGAAATTGGTTCCAAATCCCTCACCACCCCAGCCGGATATATACACGTTTTCGCAGCGGTCTACCAGGAAGGCTACCGGAGAGATATTAGGAATGGAAGAGCCGGTACCAAAAACAGTAGAATACACAAAGGCCGAAAGGTCGGGCTGCAGTTTAGCGATGAATTGTTTTCCTCCGGCATTACTATATATGGCATTGATAACAGGCCAGCCGCCGGTCGTCTGTCCCATTACATAGGGAAAGCCGTTTCTGTCAAACTGTACTCCAAATACCTGGTCAGTACCATTGGTGCCGAGATAGGTGGTACGACTGATAGTAGTACCGGTAGGATTGACAATAGAAACAAATCCGTCAATGCCCCCCTGGTTAGTGGCGTGTATGGTTCCGGCGGTATTACCCAGTAAATTGCCGCTTTCTGTGCCACCGGCCACATATATATTTCCATTGGGATGTACGGACAGTACATAGGCAGCATCATTGGCATTACCACCAAGATAGGTGGCAAATGACAAGGCTGCTAAGTTAGGGTTGAATTTCAGCAATACTCCATCCTGGCCGCCGCCGCCAAAAGTCGGTTGAAACACTCCTCCTGTCACAGGAAAATTTGTTGACTTTGTACAGGAGGCCACATATATATTTCCGGCAGGGTCGAGGTTTACTTCACTGCGACCGTCATCACCATAGTTTTGTTGTAAAGAGTTCAGGGAACGGGTGGTGGAAATATTCACTCCATCTTCCCCTGTTCCGCCAATTTTTTTAGACCCTATCAACCCGCCTCCATCTGCCCGCAACATAGTAACAACAATATCATAACTGCCTCCGGCCAATGCACCATTATTTGTTACCGGGTAGTTGCCGGAATTGGATCTGCCCGCAATTATCAGTTCGCCCTGGCTGTTGCAAATAAGACTATGCGGCTGATCTTCATTCGATCCTCCGATATATGTTGCATACACCCTGTTGGAAGGTGAGTTAGGTGTTAGCTTGATGATCCCCATATCAAATTCTCCTCCCTGGAAGCCGGGACCTGTAGTAGTAGGAAACCCGATATCAAAAACAATTCCACCGCCAAACATACTTCCATCAGGACCATAGGTAGCGGTAAAACCCCAGTTATCGGAAGTGCTTGCTGCAAAGGAACAGTACACAATTGAGGGGTCAATAATTAAGGTGGCTGCAGGGTCATAATTTTTTACATCAAACCGGACCTCATCTCCACTTACGGAATAGCGGCAATTTATTTCTGCTTTACCTTTTGAAGCATATTGATAGGTATAGGGTGATCCTTCTTTTAATTCTCCTACTGAAGTGGAGATCGCAAGCTCTTTGTTTTTTACCTGGAGCTTATCCACTCCCTTGTATTTTAAAATGATCTTCGACACATCACCACCTGGTTTTACGACCAGGTCGTATTTTAACACCCCATTGTCGGTATAGTAACGGGCGTCAATATTGGGATATATATTCTCCATAGTAATGGCCTGGAATATCCTGCAACCGCCCGCCCACTTTGACGGATCATTGCCAATAAAATAGTTGTTGTATGTATTGAGGGGTTTATCGGGTACTAAACGGGTTTGAAGGGAAGCGCCAACAAAATCCACATCATAGGCGTGATATCGTAGTGTTTGTGGCTTGTTGT
>CAYUCU010000286.1:0-3422 GCA_964443345.1 uncultured Chitinophaga sp. | reverse complement strand
TACATAGGAGAAGGTAACTACAAAAAAGAGCAGGCAAAAATATCATTCCAGGGCTGGGAGTATATACGTTGCAACGGTGGCATTCGCATCGGTGGTGGTGAGTATCCGCCTGAATATGGTCTTGATCTGTTTGTAATAAAGATCAACAACCGCTTTGAACGGGTGGCTGTTTTAAAATCGAGAAAAATAAACAGGAGCTGCAGCATGTCTTCATTTTATGCAGACGAAAGGATCCAATATGCAAATGCAATAAATGAGTTCCTATTTCATCTCCAGTTTACTGACGGGCCACAACCACTCCTCGCTCAATCGAAAAGTATTGAAGATGGTGGTATTAAAGGTGTGTGGCAGGGCATTTCCATGCAAACTTCGGCAACATCCGGCATCCGGTATAATGTCTTCTCACCCATATTCCTATCCAATGGCCAGGCCTATTTTGGATCTAAGTTTTCATCCGTGGGTTTAGATGGAGTGGATACCCGGATACCACCGGAAATAAACCGGAGGGATTGGGGCACTTATACGTTCAGTAATGGACGGGGAGTTTTGAAAATGCCATATGCCAATATTCCATTGCGGATGGAAGGAAATACACTTATCATCACCGCCAATCAGACCGACCACAGGTTTTACCAGTTGCCTTCAGTGGATGGTGCGAGGTTCAATGGCACTTACGTTATGAGTGAAGCGTATGGAAAAATTCCTTCCATCACATTTACAACCGATGGAAGATTTACCGACAAAGGAGCTATCAGGGTTTTGTGTCATGAGTATAACGATTGTACCAACCCGGGCCTTACTCCCGGTTCCGGCACCTATGAAGTAAAAAACTATACTATTCTTTTTAATTACTCAGACGGCAGAAAAATAAAACTGGCTTTCCTGGGAGCAGATTATGACATAAAAAATCAAAGCCCGGCAAAGCTGTTGATGAGTTCCAATGAGGACCCGATGATAAGGCAATAGGTTTCTTTATCGCAGTTCATCCACCTTCACCCTCATTGGCGTAGCTGTTCCTGCTACAATACTTTTTGAGCTAAGGGCAATGGCTTTGATCACCCTTGTCATATTTTCCAGGTCCAGTGTTTCCACCTGGTCGGTGAGTTTGTGATAGTGAGGCTCGATATCCATTTTAGAAGTAGAGATGGTATGTGCCGGCACTCCCAGCCTGGCCAGTGTGGCATTATCGGAACGATAGAATAATTGCTGTGTGGGATAAGGATCAGGATAAAAAGTAAACTCTGTTCCCTGCAGATCTTTGGCTAAGATATCCCCCATATCCGTTTTTTCGTAGCCGGTGATGTAAGCAGAGTTCTTTCCCCATTTGCTTTCTGTGCCGATCATTTCGATATTGAACATGGCCATCACTTTATCGGCCACCAGCTGGCGGGAAAAATATTGTGATCCAAAGCCACCGATCTCTTCGGCCGTAAACGCCACAAATACCAGCGTTCTTTCATTATTGTTTGCCTGTTTAAAATATTTCGCCAGCATGATCACAGCCGTAGTTCCGGCGGCATCATCATTCGCTCCATTGTAAATAGAATCACCATTTACGGGCTTCCCTACCCCCAAGTGATCATAGTGACCTGAAAAAACAACGTATTCTTCTTTCCGGCTTTTGCCGGGTAACACACCAACAACGTTGGCCATTTTCTGTTCTGTAATTTCATGTATTGCTTCAATTGACCAGGTGTTCGGGTCGGTATCAGTCAAAATAAATACCACATTGGTATTTGTTTTAAACATAGAAGACTTCAGCCTGGCCAGGTTTCCAAAATTATTGGCGTAGCTATTGCTCACCAGCACCAGCATATTCTTATTGTTGCGGATAAATTTCCGGGCTTCTGTTTGAAGGTTGGCCCCGTCCTTTATAAAACCCTTTTCATATCCTGAATTTTGGTCAACCTTCAGTTGTGGCTGGCAGGTAACGGCAATAATATTCTTTTGCTCTATACTCACGCCGTCCAGTTGTGCAGCTGCGCTGATGAATTTGGTACGCACCATGACAAACTCCTGCCGGTAGCTGCCGCTATTGTTCCATGTTTGCAAACCAATGGCTTTGAATTCAGTTGTAATAAAATCTGCCGCTTTATCTATATCGGGAGTAAAGGTTTTGCGGCCACGCATGTCATCGGAAGCAAGTGTATTCTCAATACGTTCTACTTCACTAAGTTTTATCAGGTCATCGATCTTTTGAGCTGATACAGCAGTTATAGCGAACAACAATCCAACTGCTATTGACAATTTCTTCATCTATTATTTTTGATTTTAGATTTGGGGCCAAATGAACGACCATTGCATTGATAAAACTATTATCTATCATCTATTAGTTATCATCTGCTTATAAGCTCATCATCTCCTTGAACTTCACCGTTTGCCTCCGGCTAACTTCAATTTTCTCGCCACCTTTCAGCTCCAGCAGCAATCCACCATTAAAATAGGGTTCGATCTTGTCGATCATGCGGAGATTAACAATATGTTTACGATTGGCCCGGAAAAAAGTTTTCTCATCGAGTCTTTCTTCCAGTGCATTCAGCGATTTTAAGATCAACGGTTTGTTTGCCCCGAAAAACACCTTGGCATAATTTCCAACACTTTCAAACAACCGGATCTCACTTAGTTTTACAAACCAGCACCGTTCTCCGTCTTTTACAAACACCTGGTCGGCCTCCGTCAATATGCTATTATTGAAATTCTCTCCTTCTGGCTTTATCTCTTTATTATTCTCAGACAGCTGCAATTTTTGAATGGCATCCGCCAGTCTTTTGGGCTCTACCGGTTTTAGCAAATAATCCAGTGCATTTACTTCAAAAGCCTTTAATGCAAATTCATCATAGGCTGTTGTAAAGATCACCTGTGGCGCTCTTTCTAATTGTGCCAGCATATCAAACCCGGTTTTTCCCGGCATCTGTATGTCAAGGAAGATAAGATCTGGATGCAGACTTTCAATTTTGCTGATCCCCTCTTCTGCATTTGCTGCTTCATCCACTATTTCCACTTCGGGAAAATCCTGTAACAATTTTTTTAATTCCGTTCTGGCAAGACGCTCATCGTCAATAATAATTGCTTTCATATGTTCTTTTTTAGTAAAAAATTCTGTACCGGGTGCCATAAAATAGTGTTGCAGGTTAATTTATTAATGAGCTGCTACAGGTATCAGCACCCTGGCCTCTACCAGCGAACCATTTACCTGTTTTATTTCAAATGAAGATTTATCGCCGTAAAGTAAATTCAGCCGGTTGGTGGTACTGGAAAGACCGAAGCCTTCCGTATTCACTTTTCCATTTAACTGTCCTGTATTTTGTACTATCAGTTGATGAAAATCTCCTTTAAAATCAGAGATGACCTTTACCAATCCTCCCGTTATCTGTTTACTGATGCCGTGCTTGATGGCATTCTCCACCAGTGTTTGCAGCATC
>CAYUCU010000285.1:0-3468 GCA_964443345.1 uncultured Chitinophaga sp. | reverse complement strand
CATATCATGTAAATAGAGAGAATCTCGTTACTGACCCTGCTAAAAAAGGTAGCACCAATATTAGAAAATCAGGGGCATATAGTGTGTTCAGTCCATTTTGGGGCTATGATGCTTCTTCATGGAATCAAAGTTCAGACGTTCGTTGGGTTGCTGCCAATGAGATGACCTATTTTAATCAAAAAGGCTTTGAAGTGGAAAACAAGGATGCCCTTAACAGGTATAGTGCTGCTTTATTCGGCTATCTGGATGCAATGCCAATAGCAGTTGTCACGAATTCACAATACAGAGAAGCAGCGTATGATGGCTTTGAGGATTATGGCTTTGTTCTGGATTGTTCTTCCGACACCTGTAATAATGCCGGCGGTCATTTCAACTTCCGGAAAACGCTGAACGGAAACACAGTGGACACATCAAGATTGTATGCACACAGCGGCAAGTACAGCCTGAAAGTAAACGGTTCTGCCACAATAAATAAAACTGTTTATAACGGAACCACCCCTGTTATTTTCACTATTGATAACGCAGGACAATACCTGCTCGGTTCCAATGAATTGAGCAAAGGCTTTTCACCTATACCCGGTAAAAAATATGTATTGAGTTTCTGGGTGAAAGATGCTGCCCCGAGGGATGCTACAACAACAGTGCAGGCTACGGTCAATGGTACCAGTCTTATCAATAGTTCGCTTAAATGGCCTGTAGTAGAAGGTTGGAAGAGGGTGGAAGCACAGTTTGTATTGCCGGCATTGTCAACCAGTTTCACCCTCCAGTTGCAGTCCAGTGGCGTTGTTTATTTCGATGACATCCGGCTGTATCCTTTTGACGGACAAATGAAATCATTTGCATATGATCCATCCAGCCAGAGGCTGATGGGAGAAATGGATGAGAACAATTTCGCCACTTTCTATGAATATGATGATGAAGGGGTTTTGATACGTGTTAAAAAAGAAACTGACAGAGGTATCATGACCATAAAAGAAACAAGGTCCTCCTACAAAAAACGTTTATAACAGATTCGAAATGCGGAAACATTTTTTAAAATATTTACTCATCCTCGTGGCACTGGCCGGTGGCACTATGATCTTCCTCTATGCGCAAAACGGATATATTTTCCGTAAACCTGCAGATGCTATTGTGGAAGAACCAAAAGAGGAACAGACAGACGATATCGGCACTCTTACAGATGATGATCCCTGGACAGAGATGAATAGTTTGGTGAAAGCATATTACAATGAAGCTGGGGCTTCTTTTAAAGGGTCTGTGAAACTGATTGATGATAACGGGGAAACGGAGAAAGTAATGGAAGAGTATCCATTTACCTACATGACGCTTAACGACAATTATTATTATAGTCTCGACAAAATTGAAGTGATTCAAAACAGGGATATTGTTATTATGGTGGATCACACAAATAAAATAATATCAATGTCCACAGTCTCAGAACAACAGGTTAAAAAGCAACAGTTGTTTAATATTAAGGATTTTAAAGAACTGATGACAGAAAGGAAAGCAGAAGCAAAGGTTACACAACTGGGTACAGAAAAAATATTGACGATCGAGAATATTCAGGATCCGCAGATTCAGGGTTACCGAATCTATTACAACCCTCAAACATTCCGCATCGCCAAAATACTCGTTGGTATGGTCAGAGTTTCTCCCCTGGAAGATGATGAAGCGGAAAACGGAATTGAAGAAATACCTGGCAATAAGGATGATGGGAAAACAGAAGAAGAAGCCGCTACAGAAGAAAGCGAAGAAGCAGAAGCTGTTGATACCTACACCTACTACGTCGAAATAAACTATACCGAAGCCAATGTGCTTAATGTAACGAAGGAAACGTTTAAACCGGAAAGCAGGTTTATAACTATTGACGGCAGTAAAATAACACTTGCAAAAGAGTTTAGTGAGTATCAACTTATTGTCAATAGTAAAGAATCCGGTAGTAATAAGGAATCCGAAAAAGAAATGAAAAAAAATAGTGAAGAAGAGTAACAACCATATGTTTCCAGGCTGTTTGACAGTTATGCTGTTTGTCCTGTTTACCTGTTTTTCAGCAACGGCCTTTGCTGTTGAGGAGCCTTATGTTAATGAATTGAAAGGCGCACAGGTTGCAGCAGACAAGTCATTCACTGTATCTGATGAGAAATTTAACAGCAGCACCTCATGGGCCCTCATTCAGCAGAATATTTCTGTTGATGACATCGTTTCCTTTGAACTAAATTTTGATACCTCTATTTATTTTTATAACCAGCCTTTTAACTGTACTATAAACTTTAAGATATATATCTACGGAAACCAGTCCGATACCAGCCAGATCACCGACTCCACCACTCATGCAAATATCAATCTTGAGATACGGTATGATACAGTCACAGGTAAACCTTACAAAGGCATTGCCCTGTACAAATTCAGGAATGCGCATAAGTTTAAAGTAAAAATAATAAGTATCACCAGCCCGCAACTCAGCCCGATCCCTGCGATATTCAGAGTTAAAGGACAAATTATTGTAAACCGGAAATATAATTGGAACGATAATAGTTCTGATGTCACCCGTTTTACTGTTTTGAATGGGAATCAGCTCAAACTGGAATGGACACCTTCACTGTATCCCGGGGCTGAAATGTTTGACCTGGAATATACGTATATCGACAGGAACAGCCAGATGGCCGCATCTATCGGGTCTTATACTTTTGGGGCGAATTATAATGTTCCTGCTGACACATTGGCAAAATGGTTTGTAAATAACAGTACCCGTATTACCACCGCCGCTGCCGCACACCTTATTAATATGCCTTACGACAGCGGGTATATCATTTTCCGCATACGGGGTGTGCAGATCCATTACCCGGATGAGCTGCGCTGGGAAGGAAACTGGAATTATATTGCCCGGCCACCTGGCCCGGATTGTGGCGGATCTACAGATCCCTGTCCCACAGCGGTAGTGAGATTTGACGGACATGAACAAAACCTTAACTGGCAATTCTCCATCAGTTTTGCGGAAGAAGGCAAACAAAAAATAGTGACCAGCTATTTCAGCGGCTTGCTGCATAACCGTCAGTCGGTCACCATTAATAATACTGACAATAAAACGGTGGTACAGGAAACCATTTATGATGCACTGGGAAGATCGGCAGCAAGCATACTTCCGGCGCCAACCAATGACAGTACCATTCATTATTTCAGGGGATTTAATAAGAACAAAAATGGTAATCCTTACAGCTTTTCTGATCTTTTATATGGATCCGGATGTACAACAACTGCCGATTCAGTAAGTCATGTATCGGGAACCGGGAATTATTATTCTACAAGCAACGTTTTCCAGGGAACATACAGATATGCAAAATATATTCCCAACGCAGGAGGCTATCCATTTACTGTAACGGAGTATATGGCAGATAATACAGGCCGGATAAAAGCACTGGGTGGGGTGGGAGATTCATTTCAATTGCATACCAATCATGCTACAAAATA
>CAYUCU010000284.1:0-3558 GCA_964443345.1 uncultured Chitinophaga sp. | reverse complement strand
CGGCTCTGTGTGATGGCCTCATTCAATTGTGTATAGTTCAACTCATCCTTACTTACTACAATAGCGATCTGATCGCTGTTGCCAATATTATCTGCTTCAAACGACTGGGCTTTGGGAAATAAACGATAACCGGTGATGCCGCAATAAGGGGAATGCTTTGAAACAGTTTCCCCTGGTTTCATATAGGGGAATAATACAAAGCTGGTATTATTGGTATCCCTGCCAAAAACATAGATATAGCATTCCGTTACATTATTGATCGACATTTTAAACCGGGTGCCAATCTTAATTGGAGAAACAGTCTTAAACATATTTCCTCCGCTTACCCGGAGCGGTATATTTTTTCCGCCCTCATTATTTACCAATCCTACGGTACATTCCAGCGGAATATTGGCCACACTACTTCTTTTGGGCATGGGATCAATACCGTACGCTTCTCTTACATAGTTTTTAAAATCTCCATAACGGACCCAGGCCACCCCGTTCTTTCCCCATTCCGGTCCCCAGCTATTCATTATCTGGAAGGCCCCGCCAAATTTACTGTCGTCATACCCGATCACACACATCGCATGGCCACCCATTCCCTGCTGCGAAGCATCCATTCCCTGTGGTGTCCATAATTCCCTTCCCATCATATCCTGCATAAAACTCTGGCCCACCATCATACCAATAGCCACGGGTGCATTCTTATTCAGATGTTCTTTTATACCTCTTATACTTATTTCGTTTATGTTATCACCGTTGGTAATGCGGGTAAAGCCATGAATAGCATTTTGCCTTCCTTCCTGTACAACAGATGAAGAAGGCTCCCGTTCGCAGTCCTGGTCATTATAAGGATACTGGCTCAGCGGCACCCCGCCATTTCTTTTCATGGTCTCCATAGCTCTCTGTATGTAAGAACCCTGGCAACCTTCCAGTCGTATCTGGTTATATAAATAAGAGGGGCTGAATACAATACTGTTGGGATCGGTGCCATTTGCAGATGCCATAACAATTGTCTGTGCAGCATAGGCACTGCTCCAGGCCACACAACTTCCTTGTTCGCCCTGGTTGCCCCGGTTGGGTGCAAAGCGCAGGAGTGAAACGGCTTCGGGTAGTGGGTTTTTGCCGGCATTATCTTCCAGCCCCTCATATACCGATGCTTTGTTAAATTCGTTCTTATCAAAGCTATACCCGCTTTTTGAAAATAAACTCTGTACAGTTGATGAAGATAAAATTCCGCTGCGGAATAAAAAGAATGCTCCGGCGCCGAGTACCAGCAGAAGAATGATCCCTTTGCCTTTAAACAAGCCGAGCAGCATCGGGAGCAAAGACATCAATCCACCACCGCCACCACCGGGAAAGTTGGGCCGCCCTCCGCCACCGCCACTATCATCATCATTTTGCTGGTTGGGATCTACAGGGTCGTCAGTCATTCTTATTGGCATAACAAATATATTTTGACCTGTCTGCTCACAGATTGCTGTTGGCCGACAGGCCGGTTATAAACTGTATTAAAAATAGGAAGATCGGCTGAATTTAAGACAGTAACTATACAACGGCAGGCTTGTTTTTTTCCACTTTTCTGCAACGATTACAAGAAAGATTCGTCAACTTTGTTTAATACACGTCTATTATGATCAAAAGAACGCTTGTCCCCGCTTTTTCCCTTCTTATGGTTTATTCCGGTTTTGGGCAACAAGTTACTGGTAAACTAAAATTTGAACAGGGACAAACCTTTGAGATCACTCTTCAGATAAAAACCACTATTGCCCAGGAGGCAGGCGGGCAGGCCATTGATTTTAATGTGGATGCTTCCGGAACACATTCTTATAAAGTGACCAATACTACTCCCGAAAATACCACACTGCACCACCGGGTGAATGCGATCAGCTTTTCTTTTGACGGAATGGGCCAAAAAATGAATTTTAATTCCGCTATTGAAAAAGATCTCAATGGCTCCTTTGGAAAGCCGGTAAAAGAATTGCTGGAAAAAAAATATGACCTGATCATTGATTCCAATGGCACTGCCCTGATGGCTGTTCCGGAAAAAGCAGAGCTGACACAGGCGGATAACCGAATGGCGATCATCACCAGTATGATAAAGGAGCTGACAGAACTGGTGCAGCCTCCGCAAAAAGGGAAAGCCAGTTTTTTCCAGGTACTGCCGCCTGGTAAAGCTGTTGAAAAAGGGGATGCCTGGACGGAAACGTATCAAAATACATCCGGAAAATTTGAAACGGCTTATGCCATTACAGAGATCAATGATTCTGTTATTGTAGTTGATTTTGCCGCAAAATCGGTAACGGTTACCAAAGCAGAAATGATGGGCAGCGAAACGATCACTACACTTAACAATAAATCTTCGGGGAAAATAATTTTAGACCGTACCACCGGTATCATGCGGGAAAAAGTGATCAATACAGATTCAAATGGCAATACGGAGGCGGCATTTGGCACTTTGCCTGTAACATCTAAAACCAGCACTCTTATTACCGTGAAGCCGGTACTATAAAAGTTTTTTCTTAAATAACGACCTGGTTTTTCAGCAGGTCATCCATATCATCTCTTTTACGGATCAATTGCGGCCTACCGTCTTTGAATAATACTTCTGCAGGCTTAAACCTTGAATTGTAGTTCGATGCCATTTCAAAACCATAAGCACCTGCGTTATGAAAAGCCAATATATCTCCCTCTCTTATTTCACGGACAGGGCGGCTCGTGGCAAACGTGTCGGTCTCGCAAATATTCCCTGTTATGGTATATATTTTTTCCTGGCCAGCCGGATTTGATATATTTTCTATCTGGTGATACGCATCATACATCATCGGCCGTATCAAATGATTCAATCCGCTGTTCACCGCTGCAAATTCGATAGTGCCGGTATCTTTTAAAACGGTTACCTGCGCCAGCAGGTACCCGCATTCACTTACCAGGAATTTTCCCGGCTCAAACCATAGCTGAAATTTTTTACTTGCCCCGGTCTTTCCGGGGTTGTCCGACAGTGGATGAGCGTCAAACGTTTCTTTTATTTTTATTGCCAGCAGCTGTACATCAGTTGCTTCCTCGCCGGGTTGATAAGGTACTTTAAATCCGCCGCCCAAATCGATGACTTCCAGCTCCGGAAAATGCGGGATCAGTTCAAACAAAACCTCCATTCCTTTTACAAAAACTGCCGCATCCTTAATATCGCTGCCGGTATGAATATGAAGTGTACGGATGAAAATGTTGTTTTCCTTTACCACCTCCTCAATCCGGGCCAGCTGATCTGCCGGTATGCCAAACTTGCTGGCATCATGCCCCGTAGATATTTTCAGGTTGCCCCCCGCCATGATGTTGGGCCGTATCCGGATACCCACGGGGTAGCTATGACCGTATTTTTTACCAAATTTTTCCAGGTTGGATAAACTGTCAATATTGATATGCACCCCGGCCTTTACTGCTTCCTCAATTTCATCAAAGCTTATTCCGTTCGATGTATAAAGTACCCTGCCTGGTTCAAACCCTGCATGCAGTGCCAGTTTTACTTCGTTGATGGAACTGCAATCCACATTGCAGCCGGTTGATCTGATGTACTTC
>CAYUCU010000283.1:0-3667 GCA_964443345.1 uncultured Chitinophaga sp. | reverse complement strand
CCTTTTATTCCCAGCATGGCGCATTCACCATACTTTTCATCAAACTCATCCGGTTTGGCTGTATAATCAATGAAGATGATGTACGTCTCATTTGCTTTGTAGGTCCTGTCCAGTTTTATCCGGAGGTTCCAGTCGTTATAGTCATATTTCAATGGTATCTGCTGGTTGCCTTTCATTATCACTACTTTATTAAAGGCCATGCCTTTTGCATCCAGGTTTAATGAGTCGGTGGGATAGAAGTGAGGTTTTAATGTAAGCCATGCTTTTCCATACAAGTAAGATTTACTGAAGTCCGGCTTTACTTCCAGCCGGGTATGCAGCAGGTTATTGATCTTAGTTGCTGTTTCCCGGTATTCTTTTTTCCAGGAGGTATCAGCTACAGGTTTCGTTTGTGCTGCTGCGATAAGTATGGAGCAGCTTAACGAAAAGGCGAGCAAATATTTATACATATATCTGATTTAGGAGGGCAAATTTATATTTATCCCGGCTTACAGCGTGACAAAATATTATGAAAGGTGCCTGTATTTAACAACTTGTTGCGTCCGGTAGTTAGTAAGTCAGTGGATTTGGATTAAATTTGCCAAACCACCCAATTCCGGTAAAATGAATAAACTCTTAGTATCTGTTGTCCTGGCTATTATTTCCTTAACTGCTTCCTCACAAAAAGTATATTTCATTTACCTGCAAACGGAATCGGAACAGCCTTTTTTCATTAAGATGAATGAAAAGGTATACAGCTCCTCTGCTTCAGGCTATCTCATCCTTTCCAAACTGCACGACAGTACCTATTCATTCAAAGTAGGCTTTCCGCAAAACAAATGGCCGGAGCAGGCATTTACGGTTTCAGTTAATAAAAAAGACCATGGATACTTATTAAAGAATTTCGACGAAAAAGGATGGGGATTATTCGATCTGCAAACGCTTACTGTACAGATGACTGCTGCGGGTACTGCAAAAGCAGAGGATCCGGCAAAAACAGAAACTAAGAATGGCGGCTCTACTTTTACAGACATCTTGTCCAAAGCCTCTGATGATCCATCATTGAAAGAAAAACCAGTTCAGCCCAAAGCAGAGGAAGTAAAGGCACCACCGGTAGTACAAACAGAAGTAAAGAAAGAGGAAAGTGTGACGCCTAAACCGGCAGCACCACCGGTAGTACTAACGGAAGTAAAAAAAGAAGAATCGGTAATACCCAAACCTGCAGAACCTCCACCGGCAGTTAAAGTAACTAAGGAAGAGCCTGCAACAACAAAACCGGTAGAATCTGTAGAGCCGGTAAAAGCCATCAAAGAAGATACCATAACAGCAAAGCCTGCAGAATCAATAGAGCAGGTAAAGACGATCAAAGAAGAAGTAAAGGCGGAGATCAAAGAACTGCCCTCCGTTAAAACAGAAGAGGTAAAAGAGGAAGTAAAACCGGAAACAATCAGCGGGTATAAAATGTCCGTAGTATCAAAAAGAGCAGAAAGTTCTACAACCGAAGGCTTTGGATTGATCTATATTGATAAGTATGAGGATGGAACAACAGATACCGTGAGGTTGCTGATCCCCAATCCAAAAGTACTGGTTCCTGTGGTGAAAGAAGAACCAAAAGAAGAAAAGAAAATGCTAGATATACCGGTTGAGATATCTTCCAAACCGGTGGATACAAAACCACCGGTGGTCATTGATACTCCCGCAACTAAACCGGTAATTATTGAAACTCCTGTCACTAAACCGGTAGTTGTTGAAACTCCTGCCACTAAGCCAGAAGAGAAAACAAGATGTGCGGATGTGGCGGTGGAGGCGGATTTCTTTACCCTTCGTAAAACAATGGCAGCCGCCGTTTCAGATGATGATATGATAACAGAAGCCCGTAAGTATTTTAAACAAAAATGCTTTACTACCGCCCAGGTAAAAAATCTTGGGGCTTTGTTTCTGACAGATGAAGGGAAGTACAGGTTCTATGATGCAGCATATACGTATGCGTCAGATAAAGAGAATTTCCCCTCGCTCCAGGCAGAGTTGAAAGACGAGTATTACATTACCCGGTTTAAGGCCATGCTTCGTAATTAATCAGCCATGCCCCGGTATTTTTTAGAAGTTTCATACAAAGGCACCCACTTCAGTGGATTTCAATCGCAACATAATGCTAATACCATACAGGCCGAAGTAGAAAAGGCCATGAATATACTTCATCAGCCACAGCATCCGGGCAGCGGAGAAGAACCCGCAATGATCTTAACGGGCTCATCAAGAACAGATACCGGAGTACATGCACTTCAAAATTATTTTCACTTCGACAGTGCTGTTCCGGTAGAACAGTGGAGAGGAATAGACGCCGGCAATCATTTTGTTTATAAGATGAATGCGATTCTGCCGGCAGACATTGTAATAAAAAAACTGCATCATGTTCCCTCCGAAGCACATTGCCGCTTTGATGCCATCAGCAGGGAGTACGAGTATTATATTTATAACAACAAAGATCCGTTCTTAAAAGACAGGGCCTTTTATTTCCCCTACAAGCTGGATATAGATAAGATGAAACAGGCGGCCACCTTGTTAAAAGACTATACCGATTTCACTTCCTTTTCCAAGCGTAATACACAGGTAAAATCATTCATTTGCCAGGTGCAGGAAAGTGAATGGATGATGAAGGAGAATTGCCTGGTGTATCATGTCAGTGCCAACCGTTTTCTCAGGGGGATGGTAAGGGCATTAACGGCTACCATGTTAAAGGTGGGCCGGAGTAAACTTTCTCTGACTGACTTCCAGGCAGTTATTGAATCAAAAGATTGTACCAGGGCAAGCTTTGCAGTACCGCCGCATGGGCTTTTCCTTCTTAAGGTACAGTATCCCGAAAGCTACTTTTCATAATACCGATTTGGGGTTCTCAGCTGCAGTACATATCCCGGCTTCAGTTCCCCGCCCGCCTTCAATCTTTTGGCCCGGATACAAAAAGACAGGGCCAAAAGGATTTGCGGCTAAGCGGGGCAGCCTTTCATCAGTATATCATTGATGATCAGGAGGTTAATTTCAAAACAGGTTGTTTTCGAATGAATAAGGGTTTATAACAGGAAAGAAGAGACCGAAAAGGCCATAAATAATTTTGAGGCTGAAACCCTTATCTGTACTGCATTCCATTGATTCTTAACATTTTTGGATCAAAAATTATTTGGTAAGAATTCACCCATCCTTATCTTTGCCGCCCGTTCGACAAAAACGGGTTAAGTTCTCTGAAGTTTGTGAATACGGTGTGAGGCAAATGTGAACAAATCAGCCCTTTAAAATTTGCTGATAACTTTCAATGCCTTACCTTTGCCGTCCGCCTCAAAAAAACGGGGTAAGTTCTTCACAAAACAAATTGATTTTCATACCGAAAGATTCCTGGTTTCTTGAAAAATAAATAGGGAAAAATTTGGTAGAAATAAATAGGCCCTTACCTTTGCACTCCCGTTCAAAAAACGGGGAATGATAACAGGATAAAAACTGTTGTCAGCCTGAGTAAAGCGAAGGCCAAAAGATCTTTGAAAGTTGGGAAACAATAGCATTCCGTTTCGATAGCCATCGGAACGGAAAAAACAAAAGGTAAGTCAAGCGAAATACATTCGATTTGACACGTTTAATTTTTCTTGAGAATTATTATACTGTCAGTATCAAACATCATTTACAATGGAGAGTTTGATCC
>CAYUCU010000282.1:0-3676 GCA_964443345.1 uncultured Chitinophaga sp. | reverse complement strand
CTGTTGCGAAACAGTTTTTTATTATTCTAAACAACACTTTTTATGAAAACGACCATTACTGCTTTTTTAGCCGGCTTATTATTGCTGGCCGCTTCCCTTTCTGCAACCGCACAAAACTGTACCGTGAATGCGGGTGTGAACAATAGTTTTTGTCCCGGTCAACCCATCACTCTTCATGGAAATGCAGCCGGGCTGTATAACAATGCCAGCATAACCTGGAGCCAGGTAAGCGGGCCCGCTGTAACGATCACTAATCCTGCAAGTCTGACCACAACGGTTTCCGGCGCAGTTGCAGGTGGAAACTATGTATTCCGGCTCACCAGCCAATGCCAGGATGGTATTATTGTTTTTGATGAGGTTACTTATACTGTGGCTGCGCTTACGCCTCAACCGCCTCCGGCAAATGCAGGCCCTGATATCAATACCGGGTGTTTACAATGGGGACAAGGTATTGCGCTTAATGCCACACCGGCACCACCCGGTTTTACAGGAAGCTGGGCAATTGTTGGTGGCGGTACAGGGACCTTTACTAATGTGAGCAGTCCGACAGCTACCTTTACCCCTACACAACAATTAACCGGTAATTTGTACTGGAACTGTGTACCCAATTTCAACTCTTACATTCTCCGGTGGACATTGGTAAGTATTGTTCCTCCGTCTCCCAACTGCCCAAATACTCAGGTTTTTTCTGTTGATGATATGATAATAAACGCATCGATGTGGAATCCTGTGGATGCGGCCTATGAATACGGATGCGGTACAGGGAACACTAATTTGTATGGTACTTGTACCGGAAACGGCACGCCAACATGGAGCCTGGTAAGCGGTCCGACGGGATATAGTTTCCCGGATGTAAATGCACAAAATGTTTCAATTCCAGATTTGCCACAGGGTAACTATGTGTTCCGGTATTCAGTATCCGGGGCCTGTGTATCGGGAAGTAAGAATGTGGCTTTTGTAAAAGTATCAGGGTTGAACATACCCATAACGGATGCCAATGCAAATGCCGGGGCCATTCAGACTGCATTTTGCGGAAGCATACCCTCTTCCCTGCTCCTGTCTGCCAATGCCCCCAATGTTGGGGAAACAGGGACCTGGACCCAGACAGGAGGTCCAAATCCGGTTACATTTAATGATATACATGATCCCGCTACTTTAGTGACCGGAATGACCAACGGAGGTTCTACTTATACCTTTGTATGGTCGATCAGTAATGCTGAAGGATGCATCAGTTCTTCCGCTGTTATAGTGCGGTCTGTTACTATTCCCTCTGTTACACCCGTTGTACTTAGCCAAACTTGTGAGATACAGAATCAATTACCCGGCGGACCTTTCGGAACTTGTGTAACATCCAACACCTATTCTTATGTTGGTAGTTTATATAATCCAATGTCAGGAGCGGAAGGATGGTATCTTTCTGATTATGACCTGTTATCAAAACCGGGAACTTCTTCCGCTACGCCGGGGAAAACCACCGCATCAAATATCCTTTTCAACTTATTTGGTGAAGGACAGCATTATTCTGAAGTGGTCGACTGTACCAACCTGGGACTTGCTTTTTCCTTTACCGGAACTTCCGGATTTTCCAATTTATCTGTCTATGGATTGGATGGAATAACTGCCGGAACATACACAGGGAATCTGACCTTTAAAAATTCCTATTGCGGATCAACACTAACCATTCCTTTTTCCCTGTTTTGCTCTTTTCAAACAAGCGGGTCTAATGCCGGGACGGACCAGGCGCTTACCTGCAACACCACACAGACCAACCTTGCAGGAAATGATCCACTGCTCACACCTCCGTTCAGCGGGGAGGGGACCTGGGTCCAGGCAGGTGGTCCTAATACTGCGGTTATTGTAAACCCGGCTGACCGAAACACTCAAATCAATTCATTGGTCCCTGGCACATATCATTTTAAATGGTCCATAACATCGGGTGATAATTGCCCCGGAGCAGCTGATGATGTGCTGGTACGGGTAAGTAATTCAGTACCACTTCCGGTTACGGCCGGCCCTGATAAAACAGTTTGCTTTGGCACGCCGGTACAAATAGCAGCTGATCTTATTCCCTCCGGTAATATTTATTCCATGATCAATAGCAGCGGCAGTATTGGTACATGGACACAAATAAGCGGGCCTGCGGGAGTTGTGTTTACCAATGCTAATGACCCGGTAACAACAGCTGATGGTTTACTGGCAAACGCTGTATATGTATTTCGATTTACCGTTTCCAATCTTTGTGGCACTACCCAGGCTGATGTTACTATTACCACCACCAATACCCGGGGGCCTTCTATGGCAGATGGAGGTCCGGGCAGTTGCCTGATAGCATCAACGACATCTTTTGACCTCAATGCTGTACCCCCTGCCTTTGGTACAGGCACATGGTCAAAACTAAACCCGGCCAGCCTGGGAACAATTGTTTCACCAAATTCGCCCTCGACCCAGGTACTCGGGATCACCACACCCGGATTGTATGCATATGTATGGACCGTAAGTGCCGGTGGTTGTGCTAATAGTACAGACACAGTTTGGGCTTCCAATGATGGAGGGCTAATATCTACTTATACAAATGCCGGGCCTGACCAGTATATATGCAACGACATCGGGGGAAATGTAACCATCCAGCTGGGTGCCGTTCCACCACCTAATGGTACAGGACTATGGTCGCAGATCAACGGGGTACCTGCCATTATTGATCCTTTTAATCCCCTTACAACGGTAACGATGCCACAACCGGGCCGCTATGTTTTTCGCTGGACGGTAACACATAGAACTTGTGGAGTTGTATATGATGATATAGTGATCTATTATCAAGCACCACCTCCATCGGCTGCTATTATAACACCGGATATAGTTCTTTGCAGTGGCGCTAACGGACAGATAAACCTGCAGGCCGATCCTGCTGTTGGCGGTGTGTGGACAAGCTTTGGTAATTCAACGGCTGTTATTACTGACCCCAGTAACGGAATTACTACAGCTACGGTTGGGCCGGGCACTACTACTTTCAGATGGACGATCGAACCAGACCACTTTGCCTGTCCTGCTTCATATGATGAGATGACTGTATCGTATTATCCTCAAAATGCGAGCGCCAAATCTGATATTTCACTTTGTAAGGCAACATCCGCTTTATTACAAGGCTCCAGCACTTTTTCGGGTACAGGGGCCTGGTCTGTGATCAGCCAACCACCAGGCAGCCCGGTATTAAATTTTTACCAACAAGGTAATGACAGTACCTATGCAGTAAATCCATTGGTACCCGGAGCCTATACATTCCGATGGACGGTAGATGCCGGCGCTTGCGGAATTAGTTTTGATGAAATGGTGCTCACCATTGATGATATCGAAACTCCGGATGCGGGTCCTGATCTATGTGGAATATCAGGCAGCCCTGTCAATTTATCGGGATCTGCTCCTTTACCGGGTATTATTAGTGCCTGGTCTTTGCTCAGCATCCCACCGGGAGCAGTAGCAGGGGTCATTACTAACCCGCTTGCCAATGCTACCTCCTACAATGTACCCGATGCAGGCGGCGCTTATAATTTTCAATATGAATTTACACATGGGGCCTGCAGCCTGAAAGATTTCGTTTCCATAAGGGTGATGACACCCGCAGTTGCAAACGCATCTGCGCTGAACTATTGTGATAACCTGGCAGGAATAGATCTGACAG
>CAYUCU010000281.1:0-3713 GCA_964443345.1 uncultured Chitinophaga sp. | reverse complement strand
GCCGGTGGCACTGTCTTTATAATTATAATCTTTTACCGGTTCTGTGATCACCACTATCTCTCTTTGAAAATTGGCAGCAGTGCCGATGGGATGCGGTTTTCTTTCGGTAATGGTGATCATTACAGCTTCATGACCAAAAGGCATGATATTACCTGCCATAACTATTTCCACATAGTGTTCCCGGCCCATGGTTTCTATATGCCGCCATTTCAACAAATTGAGCTGGTTTTGAACACCGGCATTTTCCAGGCTTTTTCTTTCCACCACCATGATGCTATCGAGCCAGGCACCGAGAGTGGAGAGGAATAGTTTGTGTGCCTTTACCGGTTGCGGTGTAAACTTCAGTATCTGGTAGTCGGACGATTCATGTACGATCTTGTGCCGGCCCTTATTGGTGATGGAGGTGCGTTGCACCTGTTTGTCCAATAATTCCTCGGTGATGGGGTCGTCGTATTTTTTTCCGGCATCGTCGGCCCATAGTGCCCGGAGGATACGTTCTTCGTATGTGATACCATCTTCCAGTACGGTGTTACCTTTTTTTAAACCCATGCGGGTATGCCATAGTTCGAATAGTTTGTTGGTCTCTTTTATAAAACCTTTATCTGTTTTAAGATCGGTGCGGTGTTTCCATCCGGCATTTTTGAGCGGGGACAGGTAGATCCGGACGGGAACTTCAAGAGAAGTTTCCAGTTCGCCGGGCGGGCCAACGGGGTCTTTTGATATCTCCGTGATGCCACCGGCAATACGGGCAACAATATTCCTGTCGGCGGCCTCATTCGTAACGTACAGCTGGTTTATTACAAATGTTTTTTCATCTTTTGTCAGTGCTCTTTTTACCGGCAGGTTCTTATTCAGATCAACTACCGATACTTTTCTTTGCAGGTTGCCGAGGTTGCTGTTTTGCAAGTTTGTTGAAAGTATTCTCCTGGCAGCGGGAGCTTTGGCCCTGTCGTTCACTACCAGGTCATAATTTTCCCAGGCGAGTAATTCGGTGGTAGTTAATTTAATGGATGATTTAGCTGCCGGTACCTTGAATACCAGCCGGCTGTCGCCGCCAATGATCATCTTGCCGGGGATGGTGGGCATTTCCAGACCGCCAAGGGTTTCACTCCAGGCCTGTTCCATCATGGATTGCGGCTGAAACACCACTATCATATAAGCGGGGTCGCCTTTTTTCTGTAACGTATTGCCGGAAAGGGTAAAATTGTAGAAGCGGAGTTCTAATGAAAGCAGGTCTTCGGGTCGCAGCAGTTTTACGGTAATGTAATTCTCCGCTGTGCCGGCAGTAAGGACCCTGGTATTGGTATTTGAAACAGGTTGTACTCTAATTTGTGCGGATGATCTGAAGGAGGCGAAGAGGCTGGTAAGGCCCAGGAATTTCAGCAGTTTGCGCCGCTTTGCGTTAAGGGAGTTTTTTCCTGCCATAACAGAATTTGAAGGTTGGTTTAATGGGAACTAATATACCAATTATACCTTGTCGTATCTTGAGGTTGCATATCTTGTTAGTAAACTCTGTAAAACCAAAAAGATAATATGATTTTTGAAACGGAACGGTTAAAGGTCAGGCAATGGAATGAAGCTGATCATGATAATTTTTTTGCCCTGCATGGCAATGCTGCCGTGATGCAATATATACGGGCGGTGCATACCCGGGAGCAGAGTGATGCCCGGTTTGAAGAAACCATTTTACAGGCGCCGCCGCATCCGTACATGGGCCGCTGGGCGGTGGAAGAAAAGGCAAGTAAACAATTTATCGGTTCGTTCATCATTGCACCGATACCGGATGATCCGGAGAAAACACAGTTAGGCTATTCTTTTTTGCCGGAGCATTGGGGAAAGGGTTATGCCACGGAAGTGACTGTTGAGGGCCTGCACTATTTCCGGGAGAACACCCCATTGCCGGAAATATATGCGGTGATCGAAACACCAAATATCGCTTCGCATAAAGTTTTGCTGAAAGCCGGGTTTGAACCCCACAGTAAAAAGATGGAAGGGGAGAAGGAGTTGCTGGTGTTTATTGTAAGGCGGTAGGTGATTACTCTTTTATGGTGATCCCTGTATAATTATGCGGGGTTATCTTTTTCAATTCTTTTTTCAGCTCATCTTTTATCTTAAGGTGGTCAATAAATTTATGAATTGCTGTTTTGTCGATCTTACTATTTCCCCTGGTCAGATCTTTTAATGCCTCGTAAGGATTAGGATAATTTTCTCTCCGTAATATGGTTTGAATGGCTTCGGCTACTACTGCCCAGTTATTCTCCAGGTCATCATAAATTTTTGAATCATTGATCAGTAATTTGCTCAGCCCTTTTTCAAGAGAGCGGAATGCGACCAATGTGTGTGCAAAGGGGACACCGATATTGCGCAATACGGTGGAATCAGTAAGGTCACGCTGCAATCTTGAGACAGGGAGCTTGGCAGAAAGATGTTCGAAGATGGCATTGGCCAAACCCAAATTCCCTTCTGCATTCTCAAAATCGATCGGGTTTACTTTGTGTGGCATGGCAGAGGAACCCACTTCTCCTTTTTTTGTTTTTTGTTTAAAATATTCCATGGACACATAGCTCCATACATCACGACTGAAATCAATAAGGATGGTATTGATCCGTTTCATACAATCAAAGTGAGCAGCTAAATTGTCGTAATGTTCAACCTGCGTGGTGTGTTGCTGCCGGTGCAGACCCAAATGCTGCAGGAATTCATTGCCGAATTTATTCCAGTCCGTTTTTGGGAATGCCACATGATGTGCATTGAAGTTGCCGGTGGCACCACCAAACTTTCCGGAGAAAGGGATGCCTATGAATTGTTCGATCTGGTTTTCGATGCGTTCTACAAAAACCATGATCTCTTTGCCCAGGCGGGTGGGGCTGGCCGGTTGCCCATGTGTATGTGCCAGCATGGGAATATCCTTCCAGTTGTTGGCTATTATTTTTAATTCAGTATTTAAGTTGAGCAAAGCGGGCAGGTACTCATATTCAATAGCATGTTTCCATGACAGCGGTATGGCGGTATTATTAATGTCTTGCGAGGTAAGTCCGAAATGCACCCATTCCTTTGCTTCGGAGCCGCCACTTTTTTCCAGTTCGTTCTTTAAAAAATACTCTACGGCTTTTACATCATGGTTGGTGGTAAATTCGATCTGTTTGATTTCCTGGGCATCTTCCGGACCAAAATCTTCTGCCAGTTTTTGCAGGTGTTTGGCGGCTTTGCCGGATAATTTGAAGAATTTTTTCTTTTCGAGGAAGAGGAGGTATTCCACTTCTATTAATATCCTGTATTTCATCAGCCCGTATTCAGAAAAGTATTCATCAAGATGATGCACCTGTTTTCTATAGCGACCGTCTATTGCTGAAATTGATGTGAGGGCTGTAAGTTCCATGTTACTTGTTGTTGATTACTAATTCATCTGTTCTACCGTTCCTCTATTCATCTGTTCTACTGTTCCTCTGTTCTACTGTTCTACTGTTCGTCTGCTCATCTATTCCTCCGTTCCATTACCTTTGCCCGGCAAAAATAACCCAATTGGAGAAGATTCGTGTAGGCATTGTCAATTACTTAAATACCCGGCCGTTGATCTATGGTCTGCAACGACCGCCTGTCAGTGACCGTATTGAACTTTCCGGTAATTACCCGGCACGGGTGGCACAACAACTGAAGGATGGAGAGATCGATCTTGGCCTTATACCTGTAGCAGCTACCGCAGACTTGACCGA
>CAYUCU010000280.1:0-3779 GCA_964443345.1 uncultured Chitinophaga sp. | reverse complement strand
CGCCTAATGGAAGGGGCAGCTCCATTTTCTCCTCCCAATACTCACCGAGGTCTTTTACTTTGCGCAACCCTTTTTGCTGGTACGTAAAACGATTCTCATGAATGATGACACCAAGATCCACTTCCTTATTCACCAGGGCCGTTTCAATTGCAGAAAAAAGCATGAATTGTTTATCCTTTGCATCGGGGTAGGCTAAAGTGAACAACAGGTTGGCCGTTGTGTTCACACCCGGCAGTGCTATGCTTGCCTGGTTTATTTCTTCATCAGATATTTCCGTTTGTGCATCTGTGATCAGCAAAGGGCCAACCCCTTTACCAACGGCGCTGCCAGCGTTTAGTAAGGTATAATGATTGAGCGATCTGAAAAATGCAGGAAAGCTGAGTTTGGTAATATCCAGTTTGCCTTCCAGTGCCCATTGGTTCAGTGTTTCCACATCTTCCAGCACGGCATCAAATTCAAAGCCTTCTGTATCTATTTTTTTATTGACCAATGCGTCAAAAATAAAAGTATCGTTGGGGCAGGGAGAAAAGCCGAGAGAAAGTTTCAAGTTGATTAGTTAAGTGGTTAATTAGTTAATTAGGATCATGTTATTGCGCAATGCTAATAACAATCCGTAGCAATTCTTTGTTCAGGTTACTGATAGATTCTTTCATGTTCCAGTTCTTCTTATTTCTTTCGGCAATATAATTGGATACACTTCTTATTTGCAGAAAAGGAATTTTTTCCATCAGGCAAACATAATGCAGTGCAGCCCCTTCCATTGATTCAACCACCGGGGAAAATGTTTCCTTGTAGAATTTTACTTTTTGTTTTGATGTGGTGATCTCGTTCACAGAAACACCGGTCACTTTTTTCAGGTTTATTTTTTTCAGCAGTTCACTTTTATTTACCAGCCATCCGTTGGAGAAAGGGTATTGGTCTTGCGGCACCAGCTTCAGGTCGAAGAGGGTTTTCAGTTTATCCAGTTCGATCACACTGTGATCAGCGATGGCTTCTTTTTTAATGGCCAGTACAGAACCCAACGGGACACGGGTGTCAAAACACCCGCCCACACCTGCCTGTATTACCAGGTCAGGCCGCCTGATGTTCAATTGCTTTACTAAAGAATAAGTGGTGGCTGTCAGCCCGATACCTGTGATCAATATGTCTGTTTCAATACCGGCAGGCAAACTGTTTTTAGCCCTGTATTCTTCCAGGAAAGGGGTGAGCTCGATAACGGTAGCGGCTACTACTAAACAATTCATACCAAATAGTTTATTAACTAAAACAGCAGCTGCAAGGTAGCACAAAGTTCTTCCTTTTCAGCCGTGGCTGAAAGCTGTTTTCACTTACCTTTGCCCTCCGCCAGCCATATGGCATGGTATCATCTTTCCTTCCGCCCAAACTGCTGTGAAGGAAATTAAAAAGTAAAGCATGGTTTACTTAACAAGAATTGAACATTTTAACTCCGCCCACAAGCTTTTTAACCCCAACTGGACAAAGGAGAAAAACGATGAAGTGTTTGGCAAATGTGCCAATGAGAACTGGCATGGACACAACTTCGAACTTTTTGTAACGATAAAAGGCGATCCCGACCCGGATACCGGTTTTATATTCGATGCCAAAAAGCTAAGCTCCATCGTACAGGAACGGATCATTGAAAAGCTGGACCACCGCAATTTGAATGTGGATGTGGATTTTATGAGTGGAAAACTTTGTTCCATAGAGAATCTCGTAATAGCTATCTGGAATGAATTGCAACCACATCTTCCGGCCACCGTACAATTGCATTGCCTGAAACTGGTGGAAACATCCAAGATATATGTGGAGTATTATGGAGGGGTGTAACTACTGAACCATTTCTTTTTTGAGTTGTTACAGGATGACGGCATTCGAAAAATAATTTTCATAAATTGTACCATGAGCAAAAAGGTAGCTGTATTCAGAAAGGAGAGCTTTAATGCGGCACACCGTCTCTTTAATCCCGGATGGGATGATGAAACGAATACCCGTGTGTTTGGTAAATGTGCACTGCCCAATTACCATGGTCACAACTATGACCTGATCGTAAAAGTGGTGGGCAAACCGGATAAGAAGACAGGATATGTGATGGATATGAAAGTGCTAAGTGATTTGGTTCAGCAAGAGATCGTGGCACGGTTTGATCACCGGAACCTGAACCTGGATACACAGGAATTTAAAGACCTGAACCCTACTGCAGAAAATATCGCCGTCGTTATCTATAACTTGTTGCGGCCGCATATTGATAAAAAACTGGAGATGCAGGTACGGTTGTATGAAACACCAAGGAACTTTGTGGAGTATCCTGCGGAAATGTGAGAATGTGGAAATGCGGGAATGTGAAAATGTGATAAATGTGGAAATGTGAGAATGAGGGAAATAATTTATTGATGACTCTTTAAGTATTTTATACTAATTAAAATTACAGGCGAAGCTAATTTTCAAATTTATCACATTTTCACATTTGCACTATGGCATATAAAAAGACAGAACAGTACGATGAAAAAACAACCTCCGGGTTAATGGGAAGTTATAAGGAGGTGCTGGACCTGCTCGGAGAAGATTCAGAACGGGAGGGATTGCTAAAAACCCCTGAACGGCTGGCCAAGGCCATGCAATACCTTACACAAGGATACCACCTGGATGCCAAGGCCATCATTAACTCTGCCAAGTTTCATGAACCGATCAGTGAAATGATCGTGGTAAAAGATATCGAAGTGTACAGCATGTGCGAACATCATATGCTTCCTTTTTTTGGCAAAGCACATATAGCTTATATACCCAACGGGTGGATCACCGGGCTGAGTAAAATAGCAAGAGTGGTGGATGTATATGCCAGGCGGTTGCAGGTGCAGGAACGGCTGACCATTGAGATCATGAATGCCATAAAAGAAACATTGAACCCGCTGGGTGTTGCTGTAGTAATAGAAGCGAAACACTTATGTATGATGATGAGAGGTGTGCAAAAACAAAACTCTTCCACCACCACCTCTGCTTTTGACGGGGAATTTCAGAAAAACTCAAGTAGAAGTGAGTTTCTGAAACTAATCAGTACGGATTTACATTAAACATTATATTTGCAATTACAGGTTAAGTTTGATTGGATATTCAATCAAACTTTTTTTGTGGGTAATGGCATTCCTTTTCAGAATGAATGATGACGATCAGGGCCCAGTGGTAAAAACTTATTTATGAAACATGCATTTATTTTTCCGGGACAGGGTTCACAATTTCCGGGAATGGGTAAAGAGCATTATGACAACAGTGCGTTTGCCAAAAAATTATTTGAGCAGGCCAATGAGATATTGGGTTTTCGTATCTCTGATATCATGTTCAACGGTACTGAAACGGACCTGAAGCAGACCAATGTAACACAACCTGCCGTTTTCTTACATTCCATCATCGCATATAAAAGCATCGAACAGACCTCACCAGATATGGTAGCAGGTCATTCACTTGGTGAATTTTCGGCTTTAGTGGCCAATGGCACATTAAGTTTTGAAGATGCATTGCAACTGGTTTCTATCCGGGCCGGGGCCATGCAAAAAGCCTGTGATATTGTTCCATCTACAATGGCCGCGGTGTTAAACCTTGCCGATGATAAAGTGGAAGCCATTTGTACGGAAGTGCAAAATGAAACTGGTGAAGTGGTGGTGGCGGCTAATTATAATTGTCCCGGTCAGCTCGTAATAAGCGGTTCGGTAAAAGGAATTGATATTGCTTGTGAAAGAATGAAAGCCGCAGGCGCTAAAAGAGCAATAGTGCTGCCGGTAGGAGGT
>CAYUCU010000279.1:0-3827 GCA_964443345.1 uncultured Chitinophaga sp. | reverse complement strand
TATGAGTCAAAAAAAGCCGTGACGCCGGAAATGAAAAGGGGAAATAAGCACCGGGAAGCAACGGTTTAAGTATTTTTGAAAGGTTATTAATCAGTAATGAATAAGATCATCTTCACCGAAGAATTTTGCCAGCCGGAAAACCTGCATCCGTTCACATTGACCCGTCAGTTGCAGGATATCCGCATTGGTATTCTCACCATCAGGGAAAAATGGGAGCAACAGCTCGGGTTAATATCTTATGACAAAAAAGAAGATGATTACAAAGACCTGGACCGCTCCGTTAATATAGATGAAGCCATTGGAGACGGGTATTGTTATATGATACATGGCAATGTGCTGCCCACACCCAAACTGGTAAAAGCCATTCTGCGGCTGAAAGATGGAGAATTCATTGCCACACCGGGTGGCAACAGTATCGCTTTCCGTATCAGCAAAAATGAAATTGCAGACAAGCATAAAATAAAAGTGGGCAAAGCCGTTACCTTTTCTGCTGAAGTGAAGACCATTCAGTATCCCTGGGAACTTTTTCAATTGAACGACTGGGCATTGCGCCAGGATTTTGAATGGCTGACAAAAGGAAAAAGATCAGAACCGCTTTCAAAGACCAATAAGGTGGTAAAACCCTCGCAGGTCTTTTTAGAAAAAGGCGCTGTAATGGAGCATTGTATTATCAATGCAGCTATCGGCCCGGTATATATTGGTAAAAATGCGGAAGTGATGGAAGGCTGTATCATTCGTGGCCCGTTTGCCATTGGCGAAAGCGCCTGTCTGAAAATGGGAGCTAAAGTATATGGCGCCACCACATTGGGGCCCCGCTGTGTGGCAGGAGGGGAAATAAAAAACTCCGTACTGTTTGGCAACAGCAATAAAGCACATGATGGCTACCTCGGAGATTCGGTAATAGGTGAATGGTGTAATATGGGTGCCGGTACCACCAATTCCAATATAAAGAACAATGCCAGTGACGTAAAAATATGGACACCCAAAGGAGAAATGAATGCCGGAATGAAATGCGGGGTGATGATGGGCGATTATTCCCGCACCGCTGTGAACACCGCTATCAATACCGGAACAGTGATCGGGGTTTGTTGTAATGTATTTGGATCAGGATTGACACCAAAATACATTCCGCATTTCAGCTGGGGCAGTGATGGCGTGACACGATATGATTTTGAAAAAGCCCTGCAGGATATCAGTGACTGGAAAAAATTAAAAGGCCAGGTGCTGAAGGATGAGGAGAAGGGGATCTTGAAGTATGTTTTTGAAAGAGTTAACTGAACGGTTGATTAGTTAATCAGTTAATTGGTTAATCAGGAGAACCCTCCGGCCCTGTATTTCCCAATAAACCAATAAACCAATAAACAGATCATGAGAAAACAAATCGCAGCAGCCAACTGGAAAATGAATCTTACGTTTCAGCAGGGGGAAAAATTATTAGATGATATTCTTAGTGCGGAAATACCACTGGCAGCGCATCAAATAACCATTTTTGCCGTTCCCTATCCATACCTGCTGATGACGAGGAGTGAAGTGGAAGCAGGAGAGAAAAATTATTATGTGGCAGCACAGAATTGTTATAATAAAAGATCCGGTGCTTATACGGGTGAGGTGTCTGCCGAAATGCTGCACTCGATGAATATAAAGTATTGTGTGATCGGGCATAGTGAAAGAAGGGAGTATTTTAATGAAAGCAATGCCGTGCTGGCAGAGAAAGTGGACCTGTGCCTGGAATATTTTGTTACGCCCATCTTTTGTTGTGGTGAACCACTGCAGGTCCGGGAAGCCGGCAGTCAAAATGACTATGTGGCAGCACAACTGAAAGAATCGTTGTTTCACCTTTCGGCAGAAACAATCAAAACGATCGTTATTGCTTATGAACCCATCTGGGCAATTGGCACCGGCAAGACAGCCACTACAGAACAGGCACAAGAAATGCACCTGTTTTTACGTTCTGTGATCGCCGGTCAGTATGGTGCAGCAGTGGCTGATGAAATTCCCATTCTTTATGGCGGAAGTGTAAAGGCCGGTAATGCCAAAGAATTGTTCGCCAACCCGGATGTAGATGGAGGACTGGTAGGCGGCGCTTCGCTGGTGGCAGCAGATTTTGTAGAGATCATTAAAGCGTTGAAGTAGGGAGAGGCTAGTAGGGAATGGCAAGTGGGGAGTGGGAGAGGCTAGTAGAGGATGGCAAGTGATGGAATCCCGAATCCCGTATCTCGAATCCCGTATCCCGAATCCCGTATCTCATAACCCGTAACTTTTTAAACAATCGCCGCTCCATTCCACATAGTATTGCAACGAAAGAACCAGGTGCTGCTGAGCTTCCTGAAAGTAAGGGCTGTGGTGAACGGGAAAGATATCTATCCTTTAATGAATACAAAGCCCGTAGTGATCCCGGTGCTGGAAAATAATCCCCGCATCGTTATTACAGACGGCTATCATATCACCAAACCGCTGAAGCTGGTGTATAATGACCTGCATACCTATTGTTTTAAAGTGGTGTGTGCTGTCAACGATAAGCAATTGTATATAGGACTGGGTTTGCTGGCCGTGTTATACCTGTCCGGGTTTTTAACTGGGCTGCTGGTATTAAAGGTCTTTAGTTTCTTTCCCCTTATTTATCTGCTGATGTTTTATTATCTAAACCGGCGGGACTTTTTTCGTCTGGTACCAGTGCTTCATTAGTGATGGTGATAACGGGTTCGGGAAGCGGCACCATATCAAAATCATTCAGTTTGCCCAGGTCAAGGATCGTTTTTGATTTATCTGAATTCGGGTGGTACATCAGGTTGAACTTGGCACCATACATGAATTGCGAGTTGATATAAGAGGTCCTGCCCATTACCACATTGGAATACACTTCATCAAAGGCTTTTACAAATACCATCATTTCCATGTCTGTATTGGCAAAATCCTCTTTGGAAAACCCCCAGAACGGACTTTTATCATTGATGGGATGAACGATGGTCCAGCTAAGGGCCAGGATATTTATGGATGATAGCTCCAGGTCCAGCGAATAAAACTTATCAACGGTTCTGCCGTTCTCCTCTGTAGAAATAGCAAGAGTGACCTTTACTTCTGCTTCAGAAAGATTATTGTTCTTAAAGGGCGACATCCGGAACATGACAGCAATACCTTCTTTATAAGGAGCGATCAATGCATTGTTGCTGAACTTCAAATATATCTGCGGCCGGGCAAAACGTCCGTAAAACAAACCAGTGGCAATGGCAAAACTTAAAAGCCCGAGAAAAGCTTCGAATGTGGAAACGGCGCTGGCGGCAAATCCATGCGGGCTGATGCGGCCATAGCCTACCGTGGTGAATGTTTGTGCAGAGAAAAAGAATACTTCAGAAAAATTTTTCCATTCATCCCCGGTATTGGCGCCGGTAAGGTGTTCGATCCCGATCAGGTAATAAATGGCGGCAAATAAAAGGTTGATCGTAATATAGATGGCGAAAAGCAGCAGCAGGAATTTCCCGGCTTTCATTCCCAGCATGGTATGGTACCAGCTATAACGCTCCAGGATACCTGTGCCCCGCTTAAGCGTATTGGCATTGCCGTCTTTATTAAAAAAACGACCGCCGGTATTATTGCTGTTCGTACCGAAACCGGTGTTCACTTCCGACTTCAGGGTGCGAAACTTTTTTAGCATTGCCATTATCAAATGTATAATTAATTCCCATTCGGTTGTCTGTCAAAGGTACTGTCTAAGTTTGAAAACCGATTTCCTTTATATGCCTTCTGAACCACATAAAAGCATAGTAACATAAAGTAAAACATAGAATTCTTTGTGTGTATTTCTATGTACCTATGCTTCTATGTGGTTC
>CAYUCU010000278.1:0-3877 GCA_964443345.1 uncultured Chitinophaga sp. | reverse complement strand
TAGGGTGTTCCGGAGTACATATGATTGAGTTCCCGAGTCATTATGAGGGTGTTCCCGGGTACATACATGGGTGTTCCGGAGTATATAATAGGGTGTTCCGGAGTATATAATAGGGTGTTCCGGAGTACATATGATTGAGTTCCCGAGTCATTATGAGGGTGTTCCAGGGTACATAATAGGGTGTTCCGAACTCCGGTTAATGAGGGTATGGATCACCAGAATGGATTGTTTTGCAGCTATTTAGTATCTTTTTTCAGCAGCCGGCACAAAAAAACCGGCAGCTTTGTTGCTACCGGTCTTCTTGTTGCCCACCCATCAGGGTTTGGGTTCGGGCACCTCCTTTTTTTTCCTGCCTTTTGGGCCCGGAAAACGCTTGGCCAGATCCTCAATGATCGGCTTGGCGGCGGCATTCCCCTTTTTGGCCGCATACTTCACACTGTGATAGTAAAAGAGTGAGCCTTCATAGGCTTCGCTCCCTGCCAGCATCATGGTGTCGTCAATGTCGCTGAACAGCACACTAACGGCATCCCAGATGGGCTTCAGTGCTTTTGCAAGAACCAGGTCTTTTTTCAGTTCGGCCTTGTCCAGAAAATTCGGAGCAAACTCCGGGTTGCTGTCACAGTAAGACAATACCTTATCACCAAAGGGAATGGTCTTGTCTTTCATTTTAGGCAACGTTTGTCTTTCCTCAATGGAAAGGCCCTGGATAAAGGGTTTAAGGATAATAGAGATCTCTGCCAGAAAGCTCTTGATCCTGTCCTGGTCATTTTGTGTCAATGCACCGGATAAACGGTTTTTCTGCATAACATAAAATTTAAATGAACAATTTTGTTTACGGCATAAAAGTAGAGCCGTCTTTCGCCGGAGGGCATAGAGATTTCTCTATGTTGGCATAGAGATTTCTCTATGTCGGCATAGAGATTTCTCTATGCCCATAGAGATTTCTCTATGTCCGGACAAAAAAAATTTTGTCATTTCGAGTACTTTTTCTTTGTTTAATGGGTGCCCCGGCCTATCTTTATAAGGGCAGATATTGAGATAGTTCTAGTCTTTTCGACTATAAATCAATGTTTTATCAGGAAAATTTTACATTTTACCTGCTCAAAATGGAGATTTAGCGAAAATTGGGGCTGGAAAATTGATATGAAGACCCTGACCAAAAAACCTTTCCGCCGGAATTCTCCATAAATACTCCCATTTTTCAGATTCCGTGATTTTTTGTACCTGTTATACCGCTAACAATGGCTAAGAAAGTTTTGCTTGCTGAAGACCACTCTATAGTAATAAAGGGAGTCAAGATCATTTTTGAGACAGAGATCAAAGGTTATGTTCTTGATGTGGTAAAGAATTCATCAGACCTGCTGAAGTTTCTGAAACATAATTCGTATGAACTGGCGATCATAGACCTTCAACTGGAGGATGGAGACACCTTTCATATGATAGGTGATATACTGGAGCTGTACCCTCATCTTAATATTCTTGTTTTTACTGCTAATCCTGAAGAAATATATGCAAAGCGGCTGTTTAAAGCAGGTGTAAAGGGCTACCTGAATAAACTGACAGATGATGAGGAAATAAATAAAGCTATCCGGCATACCTTGTCAGGAAATGTATACATGAGTGAGAATTTTAAAAGCCTGATGGTAGGCAATCCGGGCACTAAAGGAAAATTAAATGTATTAGACAAGCTCTCCCCGAGAGAAATGGAAGTGGCTAACCTTTTGAAGATGGGGAAAAAAACTTCTGAGATATGTGCGGAATTAAATGTGCAGTCGAGTACCGTAGCCACTTATAAATTAAAAATTTTCGAGAAGCTTGGCATTACAAACCCTATCGAGCTGAAAGAGCTTTTCAAAAATCATGAAGGTGGCGGTGGACGCAGTTCTGATCTTGGGACTGAGGCCGCAGAAAACGATACCGCAAGCTCCTGAACATTACCTGTTCCATTGCTGGCCCTTCGGAAACATTAATTGCTGGATCTGCATTACATTCTCCACTTTCAGTTTCTGAAATATTTTTTTCTTACTATTGGAAATGGTACTTGGTTTCAGGTTGAGCGCCGCCGATATTTCCATTACCCTTCTTCCCTGCATTAACATGGTCACGATCTTAAGCTCCGTTTCTGTAAGAGTGTCTAATGTTTCCATTGATTCTGAATCACTGGTTTTCAGAATATGTCTTTTCAACCGGTTGCTTATATATATATTACCATCAAGCACACTTTTAATAGCCGCCACTATTTCCTCATCATCCGATTCCTTTCCCAGGTAACCCCGGATTCCCTTTACATACAAGGGCAGCGCAACAATCTCTTCCGGGTTGGCAGAGAATACCAGTACTTTCAGGTCCTTATATAAATTTAAAATAGCGGACAGCGTTTGCAATACGCCTCCATCTTCCAATTGCATATCAAGTATCGCAATCTCGTATTTCTGAGAACGTAACTTATCTGTAAGATCAGCCGTGCTCTTTACCACATCTAATCCAAAGTCAGAAAACTCATTTTGCAACAAAATTTTCATTCCTGCAATTACAATTCCCTGGTCTTCTGCCAGCAATATTTTATTCATACTTTACTGTTTAACCATTAACTTGGCTACAAAACTTATACTTTTAAATGAAACCGGGCATAGAGAAATCTCTATAAATGAAAGAATTTTTATTTTTTTTGTACTTTGGATTATTAGACCGGTAAAGCAGCCGAAAATAATATAAATCATTGATTATAAGCGTTAAATAAAACAAATGCCCTCTTTTTTCCGGTCCGGCAGCCCGTTTTAGCAATGTTTCCTTTAGCACCATGAACAGGAATACACAGCCATATTATAATATTATACCCGCTTTTACACTGTCGTGCCTTTTCCTCTTACTTTATTTTGAAATGCCTGCACAACCACAGCGGCAATGGATCTTAAAAGAAAAACTGGATGTGAACAGTGGTACCCTTCCCCAAAATTCTGTGCTGGATATGTACTTTGATAACAGCACTGGTTTTCTCTGGGTCGCTACCGAAGCCGGGCTGGTAAGATATAATGGTAAAACTGCTGCCACATTTGACAGCAGGAATTTACCCGGTATCAAATCTCCCCGCATCAAAAAGTTTATGAGATCGGTCAATGGAAAGGTTTATGTATTTACGCTAAGTGAAGACCACTTCGCCATTGATAAAGATATCCCTGCAAGTGCTGGTATATCTTATTATAGTCAGTTAACTGATTTTGGGATCTCTTTCTCTAATTATAACAGCGACGATGGCAATCTGCTGGATCTGCAACCCTCTGCAAAAGCGTATCTGCATATGGAGTACATGCCCAAGGGTTCTTCTCAAACCTTTTGGCTAAACAAAACAGATTATATTGCTAGTAATTTAAAAGGCTTCTATCATATCAATAATAAGGAAATAATAAATGAATACACCGAAAGCGGGCTGGGGCCAGCTGCATTCTTTGTCCTTAATGATAGATTATATTCCCGTTCTGCCAGCGGTACAGTTTACCAACTCTCAATAAACCCCTGGCAGGTCAAAAAAATAGAAACAGATCCGGTTGTCCGCTCAGCGTCCAGTTATTTTTTTCCCAATACTGTCCTGGGCACCCCATTTATTTTATCTGGTGACAGCCTGTTCAGCATAAGCAGTGTTGCCGGAAAAATATACGCCACTTTATTTGCCGTACTTCCGGTAAAAGTCCCTGATATTTCTTGTGTTACCATTAATCCGTACAACGGCCAGGTATATTGCGGCAGTATAACCAGTGGTCTCTATATTTTTTCCAGGTCGAATTTCTATACATACACTATATCACCTGAGTATATAACCAGGAAAAAATTAGCCTCACCCAATACTCACTGGGGGTTTAACAATATCTACTCTACAATA
>CAYUCU010000277.1:0-3903 GCA_964443345.1 uncultured Chitinophaga sp. | reverse complement strand
GAACATACGAACCTGAAGGCATTTGATATTTCTAATACTGCGGTTGCCACCATATCGAAATAAACAACTGCTGTTGGAATAAATATTGAAACTATATTTCCATACCAGGACAAACTTTTTATTGGTTCGTCTTTCTCCATGCATATTTTTTCATTGACGAATCCGGAAAAACCAACCAAACTGGCACAGGCAGATTATATTGTACGAATGAGTTGTGATCCGGTAGTGGCCAAAGACAGCACCGCCTATGCCACACTAAATAGTGCCGGGCCATGTGGGGGCGGAGGCAGTCAGCTGGTGGTGTACAATATAAAGGATATTGCCAGGCCACAATTGAAAAGAACACTGTTCCTTACTGCACCTTATGGGCTTGGCATCAGCGATACGGCATTATATGTTTGTGATGGCACAACAGGTTTGAATGTGTACAATATCCGTGATACGTACGACCCTCAATTCGTACGCACCATTACCGGGGACACTTATTACGATGTGATACCTTACGGAAATACACTTATTTGCCAGGTAAGTAATGGTATTGTCTTATATGACATATCTGTCCGCCATCAACCCATATTCCTTTCACGGTTACTGAATTAAATGATGAAGCAATTCTCCTGTATCCTGTGCCTGTTTCTTTTAGCCGGTAATACAAGTTACTCTCAGAAAGTGACAGCCATAGAACCTTCGTATCCCGAATTAAGTCTTCGCACCAGCCTTACTTCCTGGATAGATTATGATGCGGGTCTTATGCTGGGTATCAATTACCGGTGGAGTAAACAGTACTCTGCTTCGCTTGAACCTTCCTGGATCTTATATAACGGGCCTGTATCTGATGAGAACGGAAAAATTATCCCATCCGGATTCAAAATAAGAGCTGATTTTCGTTTCCATATGCCCCGGAGAAATTCAAGAGAGCCGGACTTTTTTGTGGCCCCAGAGTTTCATTATAAAACAGTGGGCACCAAAAAAGAAGACCTGTTTGGAATAAATTGCCTGGGGGGACAATGTGCCTATTTTCAACAAGCTGTATATACCGAGAAAAAAAGGGAGATCGGCGGACTGGTAAAAGCGGGTATGATCACACCCCTGACGTTTATAAACAAAAATAACCGCCTGAATTTTGAAGTATATGTAGGTGTAGGCATAAAAACATTACGATTTACAGAAACCGATCTGCCCATAGGAGGGGCTTTTGTAAACCCACCAAACAGGAGCCTGTTCCAGATTGGCAATCAGACCAGCCTCAATAAATCCATCCGGCCAATGCTCCCCGCAGGTCTAAAACTCTCCTTTATTTTGAAATAGCGGCGTGTTGAAAAAATGTGCTTCAGAATATTTGTTTTTCACAAAAATCGTTTTACCTTACTAAGAGCCAGGTTAAAACAGACTTTTGAGCGCCTGTTTTAATCCCTGCACCATCAATCCAATACCCGGGGTACCCTGCCTACCGACAGGCAGGATAAAAGGTTCTTTATTTTTTCACCCTGTCTGCCGTTCCGCAGAACTTTTGGAGGAGGCAGGCTTTAAATCTTTAATCCCATGGTTCAGGTAGACATCTCACAGCTCACCAGGGAGTGCAACGGCTGGAGAGAAAAGCTTCGTTCTTATCGTGAAGAATTCACAACAGATGAAGCCAAACTCAGAAAAGCAGCCGGTCAGCCCCTCTCCAAAGAACAGCTCCAGCAAGTAGAACACCTCCACAACCAGTTTCACATCCAGCTTATCAACATTCATGATCTCAAACAATCCATCAAAGTGCATGACCGCAAAATGAACTTTGAAATGGCAGCTTTTAACGGATCGGCCAATGAAGATACCCTTGTACGTCATGAATCATTGCATGATGAGTACCAGGCGCTGGAACAAACCTTAGCCGACCTTCGGTCAGAATTTGATGATTTTCTAAAACGAACGTAATACTTGTTTCTTCATATCACCTGATCAGAATCACCTTAGTACCTAATGGTGTTCATAAGTCTATTCTCTGCCCTTTCGAAGATTTGTATTTGATAAAACAAATTTCTTCATAAATAAACTTATTGCTATGCCAGAATTTGATACCTCCCACGTAAAAAATATTGTCTTGCTGGGCCATGCCGGCTCCGGTAAGACCACATTAGCGGAATGCATGCTATATGAAGCTGGCCTAATAAACCGTCGCGGCAGCATTGCAGAAAGAAACACCACCGGGGATTACCATGAGCTGGAACAGGAAAGAGGTAATTCCATCTTCAGTAAACTATTACACACTAAATGGCGGGGCTATAAAATAAATATCCTGGACACTCCGGGCTATGATGATTTTGTGGGTGAAGTGATATCTGCCCTCCGGGTAGCTGATACCGGGGTGATGCTGCTCAATGCAGTGATGGGAGTGGAAGTAGGCACGGATATAATCTGGGAATACACCGAACAATTTAAAACCCCGATGATCTTTGCCGTAAACAAACTGGATGATGACAATGCCGATTTTGAAAAAACAGTGCGGGAAGCCAAAGCCCATTTTGGCAGCAAAGTAGTGGTGGTGCAATATCCCCATCAAAGCGGGGTTGGCTTTCATGAGATCATAGATGTGCTGCGGATGACCATGTACAAGTTTAAAGACAACGGCGGCAAACCGGAAAAACTGCCCATACCAGATGATGAAAAAGCAAAGGCAGAAGAACTCCATAAAGAATTGATCGAAGCGATCGCCAGTAACGATGAGACGCTGATGGAAAAATATTTTGACAAAGGCGAACTGGATGAGGATGAAATGAAAATGGGAATGAAAAAAGCGATGATCAATCACGACCTGTTCCCGTTATTCTGTCTTTCTGCAGAACGTAATATGGGAAGCGGAAGGCTGATGGGCTTTATTGATAATGTTTGTCCGAGTGCCAATGAAATGCCACCGCAACTTGCTATAAGCGGGCAAAAGCCGGAATGCGATGCGAATGGCCCGGTATGTATCTTCATTTATAAAACCATTTCTGAGCCACACGTTGGAGAGCTGTCTTTCTTTAAAGTGTATTCCGGGACAGTAAAACTGGGAATGGAACTGGAAAATGAAAGCACGGGTGCCACAGAGAAGATCAACCAGCTGTTCCTGGTGGAAGGCAATAAACGGACTACCGTGCATGAACTGGTGGCAGGTGATATCGGTGCCACATTAAAATTAAAAAATACCCATGTAAATAATACCCTGCATACCAAAGGGAAGAATTTTGAATTACCACCGATAGAATTCCCTTCTCATAATATGACAGTGGCCATTGAAACAGTAAAAAAGGGAGAGGAAGAAAAATTATCCCTGGCCCTGCACCAGTTAAGGGAAGAAGACCCCACTTTATCTGTAGAAGTTTCTCCTGAATTAAAACAAACATTAATTCATTGCCAGGGTGATATGCACCTGGCCGTAGCTAAATGGAAAATTGAGCACCAGCACCGGCTGGAAGTAAAATTCGTAAAACCAAAGATCGCTTACCGGGAAACCATTCGTAAAATGGCCGATGCCACTTACCGGCATAAAAAGCAAAGTGGTGGTGCCGGCCAGTTTGGCGAAGTATTCATGCGCATAGAACCCTGGTATGAAGGAATGCCTGAACCTGCTGACCTCAACGTAAGAGGCCGTGATGTAAACGACCTGGAATGGGGTGGCAAACTGGTGTTTTATAATTGTATCGTTGGTGGCGCTATTGATGCCCGGTTCTTACCCTCCATATTAAAGGGAGTAATGGAAAAAATGCACAACGGGCCGCTTACCGGGTCGTATGCAAGAGATATCCGGGTATGTGTGTATGATGGCAAGATGCACCCGGTAGACAGTAATGATATTTCTTTCAAGATTGCAGGACTGCAGGCATTTCGCCAGGCATTTCAGCAGGCTGATCCGCAGATACTGGAACCGATCTATCATGT
>CAYUCU010000276.1:0-3919 GCA_964443345.1 uncultured Chitinophaga sp. | reverse complement strand
AAAACCAATGCTCTGCACAGTGGTTTTAAGGAAACTGCTCCATATCCGGTGGATTACACCAAAATGACCGCACAATAGGCTTCACAAAAAAACAACTCCCTGATCTCATCTTAGTATTATTCCTTGACAACTCGGTCCATTCAATATGAACAGCGTCTGGCTGCATTGCCACTGCATTAGCAATCAAAACAGGAATGATCACCCTGCTTTTCTTTACAAGCTTCTTGTCCCAGTTATTAATTGTCTGCTCAAAAAATTGGCGTATTATTTTTGCCAGCTCATCATTGCCTATGGAGCCATAGACTGTTGCGCTGACTTTCTTTGAATCAGGGGAGTAAGATATTTCGATGAAATAAATTCCGGCTGAATCTTTGAAACCTCTCAAACACTTTTCTAATTCATCCCTGCTATTTTTACTTCGATAATAAAAGTCAAAGAACTCATGCAACAACTGATTTTCTCCTCCATTGTAAGGAAAGACTTCTTCTTTTTGGCCTGATACAAGAAAAGGAAAAAGAAAGACGGTCAATAAAAAAAATCGAAGTGGTTTCATCTAATTATACTTTTTAAGGTTTAAAGGTCAGCTTACCCAAACATTAATACTTGCGAGAAGATACCATTTCCCTTTCTTTTTTATCAGTATATGTAAATCTCCGGCCCCACAATCTCCGATACAATGGTATTCTGTATATAACAATGCCTTTTGCCTGTTCTTTGAAAATAGTGGCAGGCTGGCCCTGTATATTGTGGGCTGAGGATTTAATAACTGCTCTTTTGATAAACTGTCTGTACAATGAATTCCCGCCTTTTCTAATTTTCGTAAATTAAGAAATGAAGAAGTCCTGTATGACTGAACCTGATTTTTCATATACTGAAGATCCCTTTCGGAAAATATAATGTCTTCCACGGCATCCTTATTCTTTAAATACAGCTCCTCCTGAAAAAATGATCCCTGTAAAACGCTGTCAAAACTAATCCAGTGATTGTTATACCCTAGTATCTCAGTATGTAGTACGAAGGGGAACTTAATGGTGGCCTGTGTTTCTTTAAAGAAGTCTTTCAGGACTGAATAAGTTCCCGGATCAATTTTCTGGCTGCATGCCACAGTTGGGATAAAGGTGGCGAGTAATATTATGTTTTTCAGGTGTTTCATTATTTTTTACATTTTTGAAGTCCTATTGCCTGCATCGCATATGCAGGTGCTACTATAATATTTCCTACTATTCTACATCAACTTCTAACACATGCCTGAAAAAGAAAAGGGGCTTGTATAAAAAATATTTTTGCGGTCTGAAGCTCTTGCTGAAGTATTCATTTAAAACAACACTGTTCACGAAAACAGAACCGGCGTCACTATTGCTGATATTGTTACGTTGAATAATAACCAATGGAATAATTACACTTAGCTTTTTTAAAGAAGATGCATCCCAATTTCCCTTGCTACCGGTAAAAAACAATTCCACCAGCTTCCTCATTGCTTCATTTCCATCACCTCCGTGGATAGTAAACTCTACTTCTTTATTTTTCTTTGAGTAATACACCTCAACAAAATAAATGCCCGCCGTATCTCCAGACAGGACAAACAGTGACGAGCTAACCTCCTTATCAAACTGTACCGACCCACCCTTATAGGGCAGGTCGGTTTTGTTTTGGCCAAGTGTAAAAACTGGATGACAAAGCAGGAAAAATCCAATTAATACTAATATTCTCATTTTAATTACATTTTGTAAGATTCAATAACTGCATCCTGGCTGCGCTGCTGTCTCGTGAAATGCGTCTCAAATACTGTTGGTGTTAAACACAACCAGCGGCATAAAATACATTTATAGTCAGAAGTATTAAATCCTATTTATCCAAATCAAAACTAAATTCTGATTTTGTAATCAAATAGGGTTTTGTTATTAAGCATTTTTTCATCTCAAAGGAAGCTGAAATTCTACTAGCTTGTATAGATAGATTTGTACTATTTAAAACTGATAATTTTAAAAAATCAATCCCCTCAATAAATAATGGGATGAGTACACTTGTTTTTTTTACATATCTTTTATCCCATTTATCAATGTTTTTCTCAAAAAAGAGAATAATTAAATCTTTAGTTGCATCCTCAGTAGCGCCATGAACAATCGGGACTAATTTTTTCCCCTTTTTTATATAAGTAATTTCTACAAAATATATCCTTCCCGAGTCACTCGCCTCTACAAAAATTGTATTTATGTCTTTCTCCAGATTGATTAACCCACCGGCATAAGGAAAATTTCCTTTCGACTGTGCATGGGAGAAGACCGCCGGTAATAAGGAAAAGATCAGAAGTAGCTTTGTCATATCAGTTACATTTTTTAAGTTTTAATGCCGTCATTTCGGCCATTGTCCCGTTCCTGGCAGCAGTACGTAGTCTGTTTAATTGTATCGTATCGCTTCCCAGGTTTTTCCAGGCTTGTGTTTCATATAAGCCACTCCAGGAAATTCCTTTGTTTGTTGAGTCAGCTATTTGCGAATTATAGCTTTTAACGATACTCATTATATGGCCTACATAGGAATGGGCTATTTCCGTATGTTGCGCTAAGTTTGTGTACGGAGTTTTTTTGTAACCCCAGATTTTAGGAAACATTAGCTTGAAAGAAGTTGAGTCCAATAGGCCGTTCTCGTATTTTTTCCATTGATAATTAATATAAGCGTGAATTGATTCATGGAACATTGTCTTAATAATAAACTCTTTTGATGAGTTTTTTAGGACCCACGGATTCATTCTAACTCGGATTTTAAAATACCCGCTAGAAGGATTGTATTGCATTGTACTAACCTGTGTTTGCGCATTCACATTTTGCGGCAGGGTAGAATCAGCAACAAATACAATATTTACCAATGAATCTACTCCAAAAACATTTTGCAAAATAGTCTTTGCTGTATTATTTAGTCCCGGTAATTGCGCCAGTATTCCCTGCGCACAAGGATACCCCTGCAAGGAATCAATAATGGTTTGATTGGCAGATGGACTTCCACCACCCGGCACCCAACCCGGTTCACAGTTACCCGTCACATTGTTTTTTGTTCCGCCACCGGAAAAGCTTGCTTCACCACAGTCAGGATCAGGAGGTACCCATCCGCCACCTGTACCACTACCTCCACCACCTCCAGTACCACCACCGGTACCGCCTGTGCCTCCAGTTCCTCCTCCTGTGCCAGTACCGCCACCTAATTCCCATGATACGGTAATGCATTGCTCGATCTCATTATACTCATTGCAATTTAGCTGTCCGGGATAGCAACCATGAAGCTGTCCCTGGTATTTGTCCCGGTATTCCGTCCAGCAAATAGTGTAGCTGTAGATATAAGTTACTAATGATGCCGGCCCGGTGATCGGGACCTTATTACTGGTTCCTTCCTTTAGCTTCACAAATTTTGTTTTGTTGTCAAACAGGGTACTGTCGGTAATAGTAAAAAGGCGGTTGCCAAAAACAGCCTCGTCTAATTGCATCATGGTCAAGGCCATGTTTTTTTCACTCATTCCTGTGGCAGCCGGGTCCCGGTATTGCCAGTCGCAAACGATGCGGAAAGAAGTGTCTGTTGGTGTGGTGGCCACGGCCAATGTAGCATTCACCCGGTTCTGAGAGTCTCTTACAAAAGGAATGAAGGTAAGTTGCACAGTGTCACCAACTACGCTGGCGGCAGTATTGCCGGATACGGTAATTACCTTATCCCAGATCGGGTAGCCGATCTTATCTATCATCTTGTCCACGAAATGGTATGTTTCATTTTGAGTTTTCACAAAGTGGTTGATAGACTGAACCAGTGGATCGGCAGATGCATGATCTGCGAAAAACCTCGACTCTTTGTTTTCCGGTGGCGAACTATAGGCCTCCCGGTCGGTCTTCCGGCAGGCAGCATATAACACAGCCCCTGCCAGTAAAAAAATAAATAC
>CAYUCU010000275.1:0-3920 GCA_964443345.1 uncultured Chitinophaga sp. | reverse complement strand
GGCGTGGAAGCTGTGGAGACCGCCATCAAACTTTGCCGTAAATGGGCCTATGAAGTAAAAGGTATTGAAGAAGGCAAAGCCGTGATCATCGTTTGCGAAGGTAATTTTCATGGACGGACCTCCACCGTTATTTCTTTCAGCAGCGATCCTTCGGCCAAAAAGAACTTCGGGCCTTATATGCCGGGCTTCAAAATCATTCCGTATGATGATACGGCAGCGCTGGCAGCAGCACTGGAAGATAAGAATGTGGCCGGCTTCCTGGTGGAACCTATACAAGGTGAAGCCGGTGTGCTCGTTCCCCGTGATGGCTACCTGGCCAAAGCAAAACAATTGTGCGAAGCGGCCAATGTATTATTCATAGCAGATGAAATTCAAACAGGGCTGGCCCGTACCGGAAAAATGCTGGCTTGTGACCAGGAGAATGTTCGTCCGGATGTATTATTATTGGGAAAAGCATTAAGCGGCGGGATGATGCCCGTAAGTGCTGTACTGTGTGATGATGAGATAATGATGACGATAAAACCAGGAGAGCATGGCTCCACTTACGGTGGCAACCCGCTGGCCTGCAAAGTGGCCATGGTATCTTTAGCCGTATTAAAAGAAGAAAAGATGGCGGAGAATGCCGCTGTCATGGGACAATTATTAAGAACAGAACTGAATGCCCTACAATCGGAACATATTGCATTAGTAAGAGGAAAAGGATTACTCAATGCCATCATCATCCAACATCATAATAAAGATGCTGCCTGGGACCTGTGCCTGGAATTGAAAGAGAATGGTTTACTCGCCAAACCCACGCATGGTGATAAGATCCGCTTTGCACCACCCTTAGTGATCACAAAAGAAGAAGTGATGGATTGTGTGAAGATCATCGGAAAATCGCTGAGTGTGTTGTAAGTTGTAGTGGATTTGGGATTTGGGATTTGGGATTTGGGATTTGGAATTTGCTATTTGGTATTTGTTGTATTAAACTAAAAATTGCTATGGACACCCACCTGCACCACGACCATCATCCTCACAAAGAGGAACACATGAAGAGCAGCGAAGCGCTTCGGGATATTGTGATCGGGATGAGTGATGGTCTCACCGTACCGTTTGCACTGGCAGCCGGGTTGAGTGGTGCCGTGGATTCCACCAGCATTATTGTCATTGCAGGTATTGCGGAAGTGGCCGCTGGTTCCATTGCCATGGGATTGGGTGGATACCTTGCGGGTAAAACGGAACAGGACCATTACAACAGTGAAGTAAAAAGGGAATATTATGAAGTGGAGCATCTTCGTCACCGGGAAATAGAAGAGACCAAAGAATTCTTTGCCAATATCGGGCTGAGTGAAGAGCTGCAAAACAGGGCGGCAGAAGAAATATCACAGGATAAGAAACAATGGGTGGACTTCATGATGAAGTATGAACTCGGTTTGGAAAAACCAGATCCAAAAAGGGCCACCAAATCGGCATTGAATATCGGCTTATCGTATGTGGTGGGCGGCATGGTCCCCTTAAGTCCCTACTTCTTTATAGAATCCTCTGCTGAAGCGCTGAAGATATCCGTGCTGGTTACCTTGCTTTGCTTATTTGTGTTTGGATATTTCAAAAGCAAACTCACGGGTATCAACCCCTGGTGGGGTGCCCTGCGGGTCATGCTGATCGGTGCAGTGGCCGCCGGTGCGGCATTTGGTGTGGCAAAATTGTTTGAAGGGTAGAATTGAAATACAAGCACACGGATGACACGGGTTGGACGGATGAATAAAGATAGATGCTGCTTTGCAGCATTCAGGATTTGCATAAATCCTGATCTATTATAACCTGTCAAGAACTAATCCTTATTTATTCTGCGAAGCTGTATAAAAATCTGTGTTCATCCGTCCAACCCGTGTCATCCGAGTGCAAATAATAATAATAAAAAGAGCCCCGTTACCAGGGCCCTTTTTATTTGTCTGTGTCATGGTTAATTAACGAACAATAAAGGTCTTTGTCAGTTTTATATCACCGCTGCTCAGTTGCAGGCTGTACAATCCGGACTTAGCCGCTTGTGGCAATTGGATTACCTGTGAAGCAGCGCCGCCATTATGAATGATCACCTGGCTTTGTACCTGCTGTCCCCCTGCATTAAATATCCGCAACGTATAAGTTCCTTTTGGTAAAGAAGTAAGCTGCATGGATAATTGTCCGCCGGTAACCGGGTTAGGATATACTACCAGGTCCGCAGCACCATCTTTGATGTTCACTTTCACGATAGCGCTGTACAATATTTTGCCATCGAACTCCAGTGAGCGGATGCGGTACAAATTAATGCCATTGGCTGGTGAAAGGTCGAGTACTGAATAACTGGCCACACCACCATCATTTCGTGTAGCAGCAACCGTAGCGCCCATCGCTGTAAAGTTGACACCATCGGTAGAACGTTCTACGGTGTAGCCGGATACATTGGCCTCTGTCAGGTTGCTCCATTCTACTTTTATGTTGTTGCCCTGCTGGTAAGCCCTTACGTTGCCAAACTTAACCGGCAATACAACAGGATCAGCAGAAACACCAAACGGAGAGAACGTGGTAAAGCCGGAGCCGGAAGCCACGGTACCCGTTACACTGCCACTATGATAATCTGCCACCGCACCCGTGCAATGGATCATTTGTGCACCTGCCGCAGTATAAGCTACGCCGGTAGTGGCGCCGGTAAAGTCTAACGTGATAGCGCAATCAGAACCGCCGCTCACTGCTTCAGCAATATCCCAGGTGGCATTAACAGCATATTGTCCCGGTGCACAGGCAGGATCTGCTGATGCAACTCTTACAGAAAAATTATCTGCAGTACCAATATTGCTGATCGTAGCCGGATGATATAAGGCATTGCTTGGCCCAACAGGGAAGGTAACGGCGCCTGCACCAATATTGTTAAGGGTGAGAGTACCGGTACCGTCCGTAACGATATAATTAGAAGACGTAGCACCATTAATGGCACCACCTACAACCAGGTTGTTAGTACCTAATACCACTTTACCACTGGTAAGGGTAAGGTTTCCGCTGAGTGTGGCATTACCATTCAGTGTTTTTTCACCGCCACCGTTTATGATAACATTAGCATAGTCTGCACGGCCGGTAAACGTTTCTGCACCTGCTGCATTGAATTCAACAACAGAAGCAGCACCCAATGTGATGGCACCAGTATTTGCTAGTGTACCTGTAGCACCAATACCATTTACATTAGAAGATCTGAGTGTACCATTGATGGCAACACCGCCTGCGCCGGTTACTTGCAATGTTGAAGCATTAAGAGTACCGTCAATGGTAAGTGTCCTTAAATTAGCGACAGGCAGGTTCGTCAAAAGATTAAGAGAAGCACCGCTGTTTACATTCCAGTTGACCTGTGTATTTGTCAGTGTCCCGCCGGATTGATTAAAGTTCTTGTTCACTCCTGTGAAATTAACCAACATACTGCCGCTGACATTTGCTGCGAAGGAACCCGCACTCATGAGAAAGTCACCTCCTATATTCAATACCGCCCCGGTAGCATTTCCATTACTGTATTCAAATCTTCCGTCTGCATTATTGATAATAAAGTTTCCGCCTACAGTGAACGTTGGGTTAGCAGCGGTACCAACAAGACGAACAACTCTTCCTGCAGTTGGTGAGCAACTGGTGATAGTGAAATTACCGGCAATAGTGGTCAATGCACCGCCGAGGTTAACAGAAGCTGTTTGCCCCGGGCAATTCCAGGTCACATTTCCAAAGGTTTGATTTAATCCTGAGGAAGGTTGTGTTCCGGCAATACCCGTAAACTCAACAGTAGAAGTTAGGTTCCAGTTACCAACAGGAATGACACTACCGTTTCGGTTATGCTGGTAAAGACTATTAGCTGTAAAATCAGTAGCCCCGGTAAATGTATGCGTACCGTTGGTATTTATTACCGTGCCATTAACTGTTAA
>CAYUCU010000274.1:0-3922 GCA_964443345.1 uncultured Chitinophaga sp. | reverse complement strand
AAGTGGCACTGGATGGTGAGCTTCTATCTGAAAATGGTTCTTTCAATACCGCAGCACTGACTGGTGAGAGTAAACCAGATACTAAATACAAAGGAGAGACAGTACTGGCTGGTATGATAAACCTGAATACCGTGATTGAGATAAAAGTTAAGGCGCTGTTTAAGGATAGTAAACTCAGTAAGATATTAGAGATGGTGCAGGACGCCACTGCAAGAAAATCTCAGACACAACTCTTTATTTCCCGGTTTGCCAGGGTCTATACGCCAATTGTATTCTTCCTTGCCGTTGCTGTGTGTTTTGTTCCTTACTTTTTCGTTGACGTTTATGACTTTCAAACATGGTTCTATCGTTCGCTGGTGTTTTTGGTAATCAGCTGTCCTTGCGCATTAGTCGTATCTATTCCACTCGGATATTTTGGTGGCATTGGCCTTGGTTCACGCAACGGGATTTTATTTAAAGGAGGGAACTTCCTTGATGTAATGACTAAGGTGAATACCGTTGTGATGGATAAAACCGGAACGCTGACAAAAGGAGTATTCAAGGTACAGGAAGTAGTAGCCCTCAATAAGGACGAAAAGGAATTAGTGAAACTCACCGCCGTTTTGGAAAGCCAATCCACACACCCAATTGCAAAAGCCGTGACTGATTATGCCGGTGACGTCATAAGTGGAATGAAGGCAGAAGGCGTCGAAGAAGTCTCTGGACATGGACTTAAAGGAAAGGTCGGGGGAAAAGAAATACTTGCCGGAAATGTTAAACTACTTAAGAAATTCAATATTTCCTATCCACCAGAAATTGAAAAAATAGTTGACACCATAGTTGTGGTAGCTATGAATGGCCAGTACGCAGGCTATATTACGATTGCCGATGAAATTAAGGAAGATGCAGTGCAGGCGATTAAAGATATGCATGCTTTGAATATTAGAACGGTCATGCTCTCAGGTGATAAACAATCAGTAGTTGACAAAGTTGCAAAGGAGATAGGTATTGATGAAGCTTATGGTGATCTGCTGCCGGAAGGTAAAGTTGAAAAAGTACAAAAACTAAAAGATGAGGGGCGGCGTATTGCATTTGCAGGTGACGGCGTAAACGATGCTCCCGTTGTTGCTTTGGCGGATGTAGGTATTGCAATGGGTGGACTGGGAAGTGATGCAACCATCGAAACTGCGGATGTAGTTATTCAGAATGATCAACCCGGTAAGATCGTATCTGCAATTCAGATCGGTAAGATTACAAGGAGTATTGTGTGGCAAAATATTATCCTGGCAATGGTGGTGAAGGTTTTTGTTTTGATCCTTGGGGCTGGTGGGGTGGCGACGCTATGGGAAGCCGTAATTGCTGATGTAGGTGTTGCCTTGCTAGCAATACTTAATGCAGTCCGAATTCAAAAAAAGAAAGTATGACCAAAACACCCATTACGGGTGTGCAAACATCTCACATGTGGGTAAGGTTGGTCAGGAAGTCACAAGAAGATTATCTGAAAATTTTTTCGATACAGAAACGGCCTGATTTTTTTTAAGATTAATGATCATCGATCCATCAAACGCGATTTTTTCAATGACTTTTATTTTTGTCCCGATACCGATGTTCATCTGCTGAAGATATTGAAGAAATACATTCGAACTATCCTTTACACCAACCACTTGGTAATTATTACCGGCCTCGGCATCTGAAAGAGTTGTTCGTTGTATAAGGCCTAATTCCCCGTTAGCAGATGGAATGGGGTCGCCATGGGGATCGTATTTTGGAAATCCGAGGAATTTCTCTAATCGTAGAATCAATTCTTCTGAGCGGATATGTTCAAGTTGTTCTGCGACTTCATGCACCTCATCCCATGCAAACTGTAATTTGTCGTGTAAAAACACCTCCCACAATCTATGTTTACGAATGATCAAGATAGCAACCTGCTTACCCGATTTGGTTAATTGGACCCGCTTATATTTTTCGTAGGAAATTAATTTTTTCACTGTCAGCTTTCGAAGCATATCGGATACGGTTGGTGGCTTCGTTTTAATTCTTTCTGCTATTTCACTGGTGGAAGTATCAAAGGTTTCATTTCTTTCGGAAAGGGAATAAATAGCCTTAAGGTAATTTTCCTCGGTAAAGCTTAATTGCATGGCTTTCATTCCCCAAAGATATAAATATCGGCACAACTTAATAATTAGATTAGTCTAACTATATTATTCGATTAATCAAATTTTGATATATATTTGCGGAAAGCTTACAATATGGGGAAAAAGCAGTTTTGGATTATTGCAATATTGTGTTCGTTGATAACCGGGATACTGGCATGCGATAAAATTATGCCTGACGCCCCTACAGACGACAGCATATTGGATGGTCCTATTGAGGGATTGTCCCCCGAGGAAAGTAAGGCTTTTTTACGGGGAGATGTAGCCTTCAATGACGAAATTTTTTCTGCAAATAATGGTCTGGGACCAAGATTCGTAGCTACTTCATGTGGTTCCTGTCATGCCGGAGATGGAAAAGGGCATCCTTTCACTACTCTCACCCGTTTTGGGCAAAGCGACACAATGGGAAACCAATCCCTTCATTTAGGCGGACCACAATTGCAGGCCAGGGCTCTTCCCGGATATCAACCTGAGCAGATTCCGGCCGGTGCAACCTTCTCTAAATTTACTCCCCCGGCCAATACCGGGTTAGGCCTGTTGGAAGCAGTACCTGATGCCACCTTACTTGCTTTGGCGGATGTGAACGACGCCAATGGCGACGGTATTTCAGGTCGTCCAAACTGGATTAATATACCCGGTTATTGCCTGATTCGTACCGGTACTATAGAGCGTAACGGAAAATATATTGGACGTTTTGGTAAGAAAGCTGCGGTGTATGATCTACACCAGCAAACAGCTAATGCCTACAACCAGGACATGGGCGTGAACTCAACCTACGAGAAATACAATACGTATAATGGATTAGAAATCGATCCGGAAGTTTCCAACCAGACTGTTCTCGACGTGGTTTTTTACCTACAAACGCTTAAAGCGCCAATACAACGAAGCCAACAGGATCCGGATGTAGTCGCAGGAAAGCAGATATTCATGAATATCTCCTGTAACAAATGTCATACGCCACAACTACAGACCGGTGCTTCTTCTATTGCGGCTTTGTCAAATAAGACTTTTTTTCCCTATAGCGACTTACTACTGCATGATATGGGTCCGGGCTTAGATGATGGTTATACTGAGGGGACAGCGCTTACCAGCGAATGGCGAACACCTCCTTTGTGGGGATTGGGGTTATCTAAAAATTCGCAGGGTGGACAGGTGTTTTTGTTACATGATGGCAGAGCCAGGAGTATTGAGGAAGCCATTTTACTGCATGGCGGTGAAGCCACCCAAAGCAAAAACGCCTTTCAACAACTTTCGCCTGAAAACAAATCCAGGATCCTAAAGTTCCTGGAATCCCTGTAAAGCATCCGTTAAAGCAATGACCAGAAAAGATTTTCTCGTAAATGCCTGTGCAGCCTGCTTATCAGCAACGGCCATTTCAACCCTGCTTCCAGCTTGTTCCTCTACTCGTTATACAACTGGCAACCTCGGAAAAGACGGCTTGACAATAAGCAAGGACGAATTTATCATCCAACAAAAGGGCAGTAAGGCTTACAGATCATTTGTTGTTGTGAGAAATGATGCCCTTCAATATCCGATTTGTGTTTACCGCTTCAGTGACCAGGAATATTCTGCCGTATGGATGAAATGCACACACCAGGGAGCAGAATTACAGGCCTCGGGAGATGTTTTACAATGCCCTGCTCATGGAAGCGAGTTTAATAACAAAGGCCAGGTAACCAGTGGCCCTGCGGATACTCATTTACGCACATTCCCCTTAACAGTTACGAATACTGATTTATTCATAGACCTGAGAAAGCAATCATGAAAAAACTCACGTTACTGCTTCCCTT
>CAYUCU010000273.1:0-3973 GCA_964443345.1 uncultured Chitinophaga sp. | reverse complement strand
AAAATATCCTGGTCGCCATCATTGTCCACATCTGCTGTGGTCACACAGGATTTATTCTCATACACCACAGACATAGGATCGTCAGCTAATTTAAAATGGCCTTTCCCATCATTCAGGTACAGCCTGTCGAACAGCGCTTTTCCATTTACGGGTATTTCATTACCGCCGGTTACTACAAAAAGGTCAGGAAAAGTATCTCCGTTGGCATCAAAGAAAACGGCATCCACTTCTTCTGCAACAGCATAGGTATTAAATGCGGCCGTGTCACTGATCACAAACCGGCCATCTTTCTGTTGTATCATCAAAGCTCCCGGCTGTAGTTTGGCGCCGCATACATAAAAATCATCGAGGCCATCTCCGTTCACATCTGCCACGGCCAGTTTTGGTCCCCTTGAAGAAAGCTGATGGGGGATCAGGTATTGTACATTATAATCCACAAAATCATTTTCTATATGTCGCCAGTTGCAATTTACCTGTGTGGAAATATCCTGCATCGGTTCACTAACCGGAGGGAAAAGATCGGTGTAAACAAATTCTTTTGTTGCTTCGGCTTTGTTCGCAACCAGGTTTTTGTTGATGGCCGGGTTTTTTATTACCTGGCACTTCTGGCTGGGCCATACGATCACCAGGCTGTCAATAGTATTGACAGAATCTATTCCAAAATGCAACTGTGTGGAAGAGGTTGACATAAAACCCCGAACAGGCATCATTTGCTGATACTGCATTTTGTTTGCTGTGTAGAGGTAAGCTTTGCAGCCTATTCCGCTTGTATTCAGGCTGTCTCCTTTAAAAGAAATGGAAATATAATTTCTTTTGGGAGCGTTGTTTTTTAAAATGATGGCGGGGGCATTCAGGCAATTCAGTACAAGGTCGAGATCGCCGTCATTATCCAGATCAGCATAAGAGGCACCGTTGGAGCATCCTTTCAGGCTCTGGGTACCCCAGTCTTTGCTTACATCCTGAAATGAAAATTTTCCATCGCCTTTAAATAAAAAGGGGTGGGAACTGCCATCGGGCATAGCAGCGATGGTTTCATCATCATACTTATCTGTTGCATCAATACCTTTTGCTTTCTGCTTGTCTGCAAAGCGTATAAAATCCAGGTCAACAGGCCGTTTTTCTATTCCGCTTGTAATAAAAAGGTCTTTATTGCTATCGTTATCAAAATCAGCAAACAGGGCACTCCAGCTCCAGTCAGTAGCAGAAACGCCGCTTTGCAAAGCTGTTTCGCTGAAGCTTATACCATTTCCATTATTGCGCTGCAAACAGTTTTTTGAATACTGGTTCTGGTATCCTCTTAACTCCAGTTTCACTTTATATATGTCGGGGTTTTCATCACTCCCGTATGTTTTCAATGTTTTTTCATCCGGCGGCAGCATATCCACTGTGACAATATCCAGTTGTCCGTCGTTATTATAATCTGCCACATCATTTCCCATGCTAAACCGGCTGTAGTGCCTGAAGTGTTTGGCACCGCTTTCTGAAAAAGTACCGTTGCCATTGTTCACATAGTAATAATCATTCTCATGAAAATCGTTTCCTACATAGATATCATCCCATCCGTCATTATTAATATCTGCGATGGCAAGTCCTAATCCATAGCCCAGGTTACTTTGATAAATGCCGGCTTCTTTCGATACTTCGGTAAACTTGCCGGTGGACTTTATATCGTTCCGGTATAGTCTGTCTCCGGATAGCGAATCGTACTCTTTTCTGTTTACCGTGTCCACGATATTGGCATGGGGATGATGCGACTGGTTTAAAATATAACAATCAAGGTCCCCGTCCCTGTCGTAATCAAAAAAAGCAGACTGGGTGGTAAAACAGGAGGTGTTTAACCCGTATTCACCTGACTTTTCTGAGAAAGTATTATTGTGGTTGTTGATATATAATTCATTGTGTCCCGTTAAGCCATATTTGCTGCTTACTGTTGAAACATAAATATCGGTGAAGCCATCTGCATTTACATCAGCCATAGTGGCACCGGTGCACCAGTCGGATATGCCCGCCACGCCGGCCTTACCGGTAATATCTTCAAATTTAAAATCGCCTTTGTTCAGGTAGAGTTTATTCGCTCCTTTGCTGTTGGCCGAAAAGAAGATATCCGTCAGACCGTCATTGTTTATATCACCTACCGCCACTCCGCCACCATTGTAGTAATAGAGATAGTACAGGATGCTAAACAATTTTTTCTTTTCAAGTTTGTTAGCAAATGTGATATTGGTGTGGCTGGAAGGAAGGCTGGTAAATAATGTTTTTTTGCTTTTGCTACAACTGTTGAAGATCACCGTGGTGACAAAAAGAAGAAGGAAAATTCGCAGCTGAAAAAAATGAACCTTACCCATGTAACAAATTTCTTTTTGATATACCCAATTTAAGTGTAAAAGGGCTGAAACAAAATATTGTTCAGCCCCTTTTTCTGCTTATGCTCTGCGATTGCTAAAAAAAGTTTCAACCAATCATTTTATAACTTGCTATTATATAATGCCATCACTTCTGATGCTGTTAATGTCTTTCCATATAAGCGAAACTGGTCCATTTTACCGGTAAAGGCACCGATCCAACTATCGGTAGGGCCGGAAACGCCTGCATGCTTATTCCAACCACCTACAACCAGGTTAGTTGAATTTTTTAAATTTAATTGGCCCAGTCCCAGGTTTCCGGAGGTTCCAGGTGTAGGAACTTCAAGGCCATCAAAATAGATTTTCAATATAGAAGTGGTTTCATCATAAGTAAACGCCAGGTGATGCCATTGGCCATCAAATAGTGGCCGCTTAAAAGATTTGTTGGTGTACTCCACCCAATGGTCCTGAAGGGCAAACTTAAAAGTACAGGAGTCAACTGTGGCGTGTTCTACCAATAAAAATGCAGCACTTTCATGCCAGAAATCCTTGTTTGCTAAAGAAAAATAAAGTTCGGTATTGGGATTTACTGTATTGTTTACCCACATAGATATGGTACAACTTGTTGACAGTTTAAAGTCATTTGCAGAGGTGTACCTTATTGCTTTTGCTCCATCTCCCTGTATCCCTTTTCCGTTTATCCCTGCAACGGAAACCAATGGGTTATCCGAAGCGAAATTTGCTCTTACACTATCAACAGCATTCATTAACGGGTTGGTAGAGGAACCATTATACGCTGCGAAGAATTTTAATGGCCCGCCGGGATATAGCGGAAACCGGGGATCGCTATCCTTTGGAAAAGTGCCCAACTCCGGCCGCGACATTTTTTGACAACCTGCCGCCAATAAAACCAGGCAAATTGACACCAGGGATATTTGTAGTTTATTTTTCATTTTCAAAAAAATTTTAGAGTTTATGGAATTGGTCAGTCCGCACTTAAGACTGTTACGGACTGACCAATATAATAACTTACCATTCGGGGTTCTGTATCAATATACCACCTGATCTGTCAATTTCAGGTTGCGGAATAGGATAGTATCTGCACCTGTGCACATAGCCCAATGGCCCAAGCACCGAAAGAGCATCACCCCATCTTACAAGGTCGAAGAATCTTTCGCCTTCCAGTCCTAATTCACTTCTTCTTTCTTTCTTGATAGCAGTTCTCATTTGAGCCTGGTCAACAAATGCTATGGCACCAAGGCCCACACGGCCACGAACCTGGTTGACCAATGGTGCAGCCAATGCGCCGCTGCCGGTTTCATTTAAACACTCAGCTGCCATCAACAACACATCTGCATAGCGAATCACCCTTTGGTTTATCCAGTAAGCACCATCCAGGTACCCGGTTGATTGTCTTACTGCAGGGTCTGCGTACACTTTTTTATTCCAGTAGGGCTGAACAAGGCCCGCAGGAAGCACACCACCGTAACCACCTGTAGCGGGATCATCAGATTGACCGGTGAATAAAATAGAGGAACCTTTTCGGGGATCGCCTGCTTCAAAAGAGTGTACAAAGTCAGCAGTAGGGGTATTCCAGCCCCAACCCAGGTTCCAGCCACTGGCGCTCGAGG
>CAYUCU010000272.1:0-3994 GCA_964443345.1 uncultured Chitinophaga sp. | reverse complement strand
GAAACCTTGCCGTTCGCTGGGTGGCACATGATCCCAGCAATGAGGGCATGACCTTTTATAAACTGAACCGGGCAAAGAATTATGATGACTATGAAGCAGCGATAAAATCATTTGAATGCCCAGGTCAGAATTTTGTGTTCGCTTCCAAAGCGGGTGACATTGCTATCTGGCAGCAGGGAAAATTTCCCGCCCGCTGGAACAGGCAGGGCTTGTACATCATGCCGGGACAGGATACCAGCTATATGTGGCAGGGGTTTATTCCGCAAACAGAGAATCCGCATAGCAAGAACCCGGCGAGAGGGTACCTGCAAAGTGCTAACCAGCGACCGGTTGATTCTACCTATCCTTATTTTATTCCCGGAAGTTATATTACGCCCCGCGGTATCACCATTGATAACAAACTTGCTGCAATGAATGGCATCACCCCTGCAGATATGATGGCCCTGCAGAATAACTACTTTAACACCCTTGCCGAAGATGCGAGAGGCATATTGCTGGGATATGTAAAAGAAAGCGAACTCAGCGCTACCGAAAAAAAATACCTTGACTTGTTCAAAGGGTGGGACCTGATGGCATCGCCCGATTCAAAAGGGCAGACAGTGTACCAGGCCTGGTGGGATAGCCTGGAAGTGGGAGTATGGAAAGACGAGTTGTCGAAAGTAAAACCAGAAGCACCCTGGCCCCAAAAACAAACCCTGATGGAATTATTGAAGAAAGATACAGCTGCTGCATTCATCGATGATGTAAATACACCACAGAAAGAAAGCCTGTATGATGTGGTGACGGTTGCATTAAAAAAAGCGACTGTTTATTTATCACAACTGGAGTCGGTGGGTAAACTGGAATGGACAAAATTCAAAAATCCTACTGTGTATCATTTGTTGAAGGATGCGCTTCCGGCTTTTGCAAGAAAAGGATTGAATGTGGGAGGTAATGGCGATATTGTAAATGCCGTGACTCACAGCCACGGTCCCAGCTGGAGAATGGTCGTACAGTTGACATCACCAACAGAAGCCTATGGTGTTTATCCCGGCGGGCAGAGTGGTAACCCCGGCAGTAAATTCTATGATGATTATATTGATAATTGGGTGGCCGGAAAATATAACAAACTCTGGTTTATGCGGGAAGGAGACCGGACGGATAAGAACATCAAGTGGACGATGAAATTCAGGAATGAGAAGTAGTGAGAATTTGAAAATTTGAAAATGTGGAAATTGCGAATGATCTTATATTTCCAGGCACTCCGAATAAACCAATAAACTGATTAACTAATTAACCGATCAACAAACAGGATATGAAATTCTTTGTCGCAATACTTTTAACTGCATTACTGGCTTTCATCAGCGGACTTTTTTTACCCTGGTGGGGAATGGCCATTACTTCATTACTGGTGGCAGTGATCATCCATCAAAAAGCAGGGAAAGCATTTTTTTCCGGATTTCTTGGTGTACTTATTTTATGGGCCGGACTTGCCTGGTGGATCGACATGAAAAACAACGGCGTATTATCCAAAAAAATAGCCGCAGTACTTCCATTAGGTGGTAATGCTATGCTGTTGATTTTAGTTACTGGCATTATCGGTGGTTTGGTGGCGGGATTTGCAGCCATGACGGGCAGTTACCTGAGAGCATCTGACAAAGCCTGATGTTAAAAGTTTCCAAACAAGCAATTCTGAAAAGAGTTATTCGGTTTACCAGCCTTACCTTTCCATACCACACAAGTATGAGAAAGATCCTCTTTATTACCACACTTACATCTGCATCATTAATTACGTATGCTCAAAAGATCAAAGGTGTCATCACTGATACGGCCGGCAAACCCCTGCCTTTTGCATCTGTATTTATAAAAGAGAATAACAAAGGCACCAATGCGAATAATGAAGGAAAATACTCATTGAAGCCGGAACCCGGAACTTACACGTTAGTTTGCCAGTATGTCGGCTACCAGAAGGAAGAAAAAAAGATCACCATCGGAAACGGAGAACTGCAAGTGGATTTTAAACTGACACTCCAGGGAATGACTTTGGGAGAAGTGGTGATAAAGAACGGAGAAGACCCGGCCTACCAGATCATCCGGAATGCCATAAAGAAAAGGACCTACCATCAGCAGCAGCTGGATAAATTTCAATGCGAAGTGTACACGAAAGGACAGATGCGGGTAAGAAACTACCCCACTAAATTCCTGGGTAAAAAGGTTGACTTTGAAGATGGTGATACCAGCAAGCAAAAAATGCTCTACCTGTCAGAAACGATTTCAAAGTATTATGTAGATAAGCCGAATAAGGTAAAGGTGGAAGTGGTCTCTTCCAAAGTAAGCGGTCAGAGTGATGGGTATGGATTAGCCGCACCAAATTTTCTTCCCTTTTACAACAACAATGTGTTTATCGGCAATAGTCTTAATCCACGGGGCTTTATTTCTCCCATATCAGATAATGCCCTTAATTATTATAAGTACAAACTGGAAGGCAGCTTCATGGAAGATGGTAAAGAAATTAACCGGATTAAGGTAATTCCAAAAAGAAAGTTTGAGCCGTTGTTCAGCGGGTATATTAATATTGTCGAAGATGACTGGCGCATTCATTCCCTTCAGTTGCTGCTCACCAAATCATCCCAGATGGAAGTGGTGGATTCGCTGCGCATCGAACAATTGTACCGCCCGCTGAATAAAGAAGTGTGGTATGTAAGCAGCCAGGTGATCTATCCAGCCATTAAAGTATTTGGTTTTGATGTGTACGGAAGTTTTGTCAATATTTATTCCGGCTTTGATGTCAACCCGTCATTTGATAAGAATACATTCAATAATACAGTTATAAAGTATACGGACAGCGCTAATAAAAAAACAGGAGACTATTGGGAAAAGACACGACCTGTTCCCTTGCTGGCAGATGAGGTAAAGGATTATAAAAGAAAGGACAGCCTCGAAATAGTTCGAAAAGACCCCCGCTACCTGGATTCAATAGACAGGGTACGTAATAAGATATCCCCGGTAAATCTGTTACTGATCGGGCACACCTTTTCCAATTCAAAGAAAAGGTCCTGGATAACGATTCCTTCCATAATGGACCAGGTAAACTTTAACCCTGCCGAGGGATTGGTGCTAAATACAGAACTGATCTGGACAAAAAGACTTGATACAACGATAGCCGGAAGAAAATCAATATCCATAGCTCCGGCGCTTCGCTACGGGTTTTCCAACCAGCATTTTAATCCACGGTTGACAGTTCGTTATACGTTCGGAAAAAAATATATCTCATCACTTAGTTTGTCGGGTGGCAAAAGAGTGTTCCAGTTCAATAACAACAGCCCGATCAGCGAAAGAAGCAACACTTTGTCCAGTTTGCTGAGTGAGGAGAACCGGACCAAAACCTACGAAGCCATTTATTTCCGCGGGTCCTACCAGCGGGGCATAGGAGAAGGATTTACAGTTACCGCCGGGTTTCAATACCAGGACCGGTCACCACTGGAAAACATTACCGATTACACCTGGCGAAATAAAGCAGGCAGGGAATACACTCCCAATTACCCGTATGAGATCGTAACAGCCAATATTCAACGGCACCAGGCATTCTTTACATTATTGGGAATCACCTGGCAGCCCGGAACTAAATATGTAGAACTGCCCGGCAGAAAGATCAACATCGGTTCTAAATATCCTGTTTTGTCCCTGCAATACATTCAGGGAATAGATGGCTTTTTGGGAAGTGATTCCCGGTTTAGCAAATGGAAGTTCTCGGTTTCAGATGATATCAATTTAAAGTTGCGGGGCAAGTTCCGTTACCGGTTAGGAATGGGCGGATTCCTCAACAGGGATAAAGTACAGCTGCCGGATTACGATCATTTTAATGGAAACATTTCTACCCTGGCCACAGAATACCTCAATAGTTTTCAATTGCTGCCGATTTACAAGTACAGCAATACGTCAGGGTTTTATACCCTCGCACATATCGAGCATAATTTTAAGGGCTTTCTTACCAATAAGATCCCGGGAATACGAA
>CAYUCU010000271.1:0-4047 GCA_964443345.1 uncultured Chitinophaga sp. | reverse complement strand
AAAAGCACGAATGCCATACGGTTCCGCACTCTTGAATAAGAAGAAGCAGCCTGCTGCACTGTCTGATGAAAAAGCAGGATAATTAAGTATATGAATTTTAGGGTTTACTGGTACCTGTGTCGATACAACTCCTCATCACTTTGCTGGTGGGGAGTTTTTTTTGCTTACAACCATCCCGTTTTTCCTGTATCAGGGTACCGCACCGTGCACAACCGCACCTGCACCGTGCACAATCGCACCTGCATCGTACACAATCGCACCTGCACCGTACACAATCGCACCTGCACTGTACACAATCGCACCTGCACCGTGCACAATCGCACCTGCACCGTACACAATCGCACCTGCACAAAATTATATAGGTGTAAGCATGTTTCCTGGGGCAAACCGGGAAGCATATATCTCATTTTGTTCTCCGCTTTTTCAGCTAAGGAGGGGCTTTTCAGACTACGGCCGGGAGCCCTTTTTTTGGACGGAAATGGTGGCAAAAATTGCAGAAGGGCCACTGCGGGGAATGTGTACCAGATGTTCCTGCGGAACATTTTTGCTTTCGCTATTTTGGGGCTGCCCATGAAATGTCCCTATACGGGACAAGCATTAAATTTCAGGGGCGGCCCTGGCGAAAAAACTATGCTGAAATTATTTTTATTTTCCACAAAAAATGTACTTTCGGAAGACAAACACTTCCGGTTATTACAGAGTCAATAGCAGCAGGGGTCGGTAGTTGATTTCGCAGAAAGAATTGTTTGCTGCAGTTGTAATAGCCAATTTCCCGAATTTAATAGCCTGAGCAGATTATTTCATAGCGACCCGGTTCCTGGTAGTTTCTCAGTTGAAGTAAATTTGAACCATAACCAATCCCGGATTTGCGGGGACAAGTTATGGGGCAAGCAGATTTAAAGACAATCGATTTTTAAACGGAGACACTATCCGGTTTTTGAACGGGCCGGAACCTTTGGCATAATTTTTCGGGATTAGATTGACCCTCACTTCCAACATACCGTTTTACTGGTACTGCATTTAACCTTCATGAGCATGAATGAAAGCATGATGGCCTTTCTTTTAAGAATGGGCGATCAGGTTGATATCATCTTGTCGTACCAATTTAAAACGTTACTACTATGGAAATGGAATCTGTAACCCCCGGAATGGTTACACTGCTGATCGCTACAGCGATCATTGCCACATTTTTGGCCTGGCTTATTGTGAGGATCATTTACCGAAAAAGCAGAAGAGAGTTGCGCAAACATCATTTTGATAATGATGGTATCTGAGCAGTTGCTTTAGCAAATGGATTGTTCATTTTTGGCCGGTGTTAATGGTGTTGCGCTTTTAAAAGCGCAACACCATTTCCTTTTACAGCGTTTTCAGCACATCATTCATGCTGCGCACCGCATCGGCACTTTTATTGAAGGCTGCCTGTTCGGTTTCATTCAGTTTGAAGTCGATGATCTTTTCCCAGCCATTCTTACCGATGGTAACCGGAACGCCAAGACAAATATCTTTTTGACCATACTCACCTTCCAGTGCCACACAGCAGGTAAATAATTTTTTCTCATCCCGTACAATGGCTTCCACCAGTGCGGCCCCGGCTGCTCCCGGTGCATACCAGGCAGAAGTGCCGATAAGGGCGGTTAATGTTGCGCCGCCTACCATTGTATCCTTTACGATCTTTTCCTGTTGTTCGGTTGATAAGAAACTGGTAACAGGTGCACTGTTCCAGGTGGCCAGGCGGATCAATGGGATCATAGTGGTGTCGCCATGTCCGCCCACTACTACAGCATTCAGGTCTGAAGGGCTGCATCCAAGGTGCTGGCTTAGCTGGTATTTAAAACGGCTGCTGTCGAGTGTGCCACCCATTCCGATGATCCTGTTTTTGGGAAGCCCGGTTGATTGCAGTGCGAGGTAGGTCATGGTATCCATCGGGTTGCTGATCACAATGATGATCGCATTGGGAGAATGTTTGAGTATGTTTTCACAAACACCTTTTACAATACCGGCATTTACACCGATCAATTCTTCACGGGTCATGCCGGGCTTGCGGGGCAGTCCGGAAGTGATCACCACCACATCGCTGCCGGCGGTCTTTGAATAGTCGTTGGTGCTTCCGGATATCTTGGTGTCGAATCCAAGCAGGGTGGCGGTTTGCATCATATCCTGGGCTTTGCCTTCGGCAATGCCTTCTTTAATGTCGAGTAATACAAGCTCGTGGCAAAGTTCTTTACGGGCAATATTATCAGCGCAGGTAGCACCAACTGCACCAGCACCTACAACAGTTACTTTCATGAAAAGTTATTTATTATGTGAGTAATTAATTTGCGGGCAAAGGTAAGCAGCGGGGTTCAGAATTTGAGTATTGAGTTCGTCAGTTCTTAAGGGTTTCTGTTTTTTGTCACCGGACAGCGACCTGGAGTTATTTACATTTGACCCCTGCCTACTCGCCTTCGCATAGCTTCAGCGGAGCAAGGCCGGCAGGCAGGCCTTCGGGGTCTTTTACTTCTTCTGTTCGTCTGTTCCTTGTTCTTCTGTTCCTCTGTTCTTTTGTCACCGGGTTGCGACCCGGAGTTATTCATATTTGACCCCTTCGGGGTCTTTTACTTCATCTGTTCATCTGTTCCTTGTTCATCTGTTCCTCTGTTCTTTTGTCACCGGGTAGCGACCCGGAGTTATTCAAGTTCGACCCCATTCGGGGTCTTTTACTTCATCTGTTCCTTGTTCTTCTGTTCACCTGTTCTTCTGTTCACTTGTTCTCCAGTTCCTTCACCATCTTCTCAATCGTCATCGAGCCTTCAAATACGGAGATCAGTTCTTTTTTCTTATTATAAAAGGCATGGAAAGGCAGGTTGTGGATCATAAAAAAAGAGGGGAGGAAGAAATGGGTATCCTGTGCCACTACGATATTGGGATGGTCTGCCAGTTTGTATTTCTCCCGGAAGGTCATCATCGAATCAAAAAGCATGGTGGTGGCCATTACGATCTGCACGTCTTTGAACTGGTCGATATTTTTGGTCAGTTCTTCTGCTTCGTGCTGGCAATGCTGGCATTGCGGGTTGAACAATACCAGCATGACCGGTTTCTTTTTCGGCAGGTCTTCTTTTGTATAAAACGAAACGCTGTCGGTCTGTAATAACCGTACGGGAGGGTAGGTGGGAAATTTCTGGTACGGATGTTTTACAGAATCCACCTGGGCAAAGAGGGTGGCGGCAATAAACAGGCAGGATAGTACCAGCAATGATCTTTTCATACCTCAAATATAAAATACAAAATGCGGAACAGGATCAATGAATAATGGTAACGACGCCTTTGCGGGCGACAGTGTTGCCATTGTAATCGATCCCTTCAGCCATCCAGATATAGGTGCCGGTCACCTGGGCAACACCATCCACCTGTCCATCCCATCCACGGCGGATATCCTTTGTGGAGAATACCAGCTCACCCCAGCGATTGAACACCCGGAAATAACGGAACTCCCTGATGCCTACTGAAACAGGGCGGAGGATATCATTCAGTCCATTGTTATCCGGTGTAAAACCAGTGGGCACATAGATATCGGGGCCTTTATATACTTTGATATGTACCTCATCTTTTCCTTCACAACCATCAGCGGTGGTACCCGTCACCACATAATGATACTCATTGGTAAGTGTGGCGATCGGATTGGCGATGGTGGGATCGGTGAGGTAATTGGAAGGAGACCATTTATAAGTGGTGATGCCGGCATTGTTCAGGTCCACTGCGTTCAGTTGTAACCGCTGATTGATGGCAATGATAGTATCGCCACCCGCATCTATTTGTACAACCGGCATCCGCCATTTTACCAATACGGAATCACGGGCAAAGCAGGTACCTGTACCGGCTGTGCAGGTATAAGTGGTTACAGGTTTTACCGGTGTGGCAACCGGATCGGGAATAGAAGCACTGCTAAGGGTGGCACCGTTATTCCATTTATAAACCGCATAGCCGGTTGCGGCTTCCAGTTGTGCTGCAGCACCGGTGCAAATAGCGACACTGTCCGGTGTAATGGAAAGGTTATCAAAGTCACGTATC
>CAYUCU010000270.1:0-4110 GCA_964443345.1 uncultured Chitinophaga sp. | reverse complement strand
ATGGTAATATTCCGTTGCGGGCTACTTTCGTTACGGAACCTTCCCAGGCTGCAGCCCCTGCTCCCGCTAATGATATTTATAACCTGATCGTGGCTGATCTTACCGCTGCTATCACCAACCTGCCCAATACGCCAACGGCCCCTTTCTTAGGAAAGGCTGCTACGGCCGGGGCTGCTAAATGGTTATTGGCAAAAGTATATCTCACACGGGGATGGTTGAATAATTCACAGCCCGATTTTCAGCTGGCCTACACCACAGCGTTAGACCTGATAACAACTAAAGCTGTTTATGGATTTGACCTCTGGCAGAATTATGCAGATGCTTTCAACCCCGCAAATGATTATGGAAAGGAAACGATCTTTGTAACAGATCATACCAATGATCCCAAGTATGGATTTCTTACAACAGGAAGCGGCCAGGCAGGTGGCGCAGGAGTAAATGTAACGCCATGGATGGGATTGTTCAACGCACCAGCTGTTGTTGGTGTGAATTCAACCAAGAACGCATCCGGCGCATTCGCCAGTTCTGGTCCTACTATGATCAACAGGGATGTTCAGTTTGGAAGGCCTTTTACAAGGATCCGTCCGAATATGCCATTACTCACTTCTGGCCCAAACAGCGGAAAGAGCTACATTTTAGACCAGGCATTTGTGAACAGGCCTGTTGATTCACGTTATGATAAAACATTCCAGACGGTATGGCTGGCCAACTGTGGTACAGGTGGTGGCGGTAACCAGATGGTGGTGGGCGTTTATTCAGGGCCCAGTGTAACGGGTTCAAGAGGTCAGCTGACAGCCGGCCTTGATACTGCTATATGGTTCCCGGATTATGAAGTGGTGGGTGCACCACAAAATAATAACGGTAATCCCTTTAAGGGGATCATTGTTACACCTGCCTTACAGAATAACAATATTTTTCCTTACATGAAAAAACTGGCTGACCCGAGAAGGTTACATCACAACGACCCTTCTTACAGACCGGTGGTGCATGCCCGTTTCTCAGAGGTTTACCTGATCGCTGCTGAAGCAGCTTTCAAACTCGGACAGTTGCAGAACGCTGCTGATATGATCAATGTAGTGAGAAAAAGAGCAGCCTTTCGTACAGGCGCACCTAATGGAACCGGTTGTGCTGCAGGTTCCCCTACCTGTTATCCTTCTACTTCTTCAGGTGATCTTTATGCCCCTGGTTTTAACCAGGCCACTGCTGAAGCAGCTATGACGATCACTTCGGGCCAGGTAACGCTTGATTTTATTCTGGACGAACGCAGCCGTGAATTCTATGGAGAATCGGTACGGTGGCTCGACCTGGTAAGGACAAAATCACTGGTCACCAGGGTGAAAGCCTGGAACCCAACAGAAGCGGGTACCAATATCAAGCCGGAACATATGCTAAGGCCCATACCACAGGACCAGATCGACCGGGTTGTCTCCGGGCCGAAGTATCCGCAGAACCCGGGTTATTAACCGATAGTATTAAAAATGTTTAAATGAATTAGTAAACAGTTTCTCAGGCAAAGCAGTTTTAGCTACAGCAATCAACAGGAGGGGTGAATTCTTTCATCCTTCCTTAATTTTTTCAGTAACTTAATCAGTAAAACAGGATCATGTTATTGCTCGGAACAGATATTGGTACTTCTTCTATAAAAGTTTCGGTGGTGGATGCGGAAACACAACAATGCATTGCCTCAGCAACCTATCCCGAAACTGAAACGGAGATCATCACCCTGCATCCCGGCTGGGCGGAACAAAGTCCCGACCAATGGTGGGAAAATGTAAAACAGGCGATACTGAAATGTCATTCCACCGGTCTGTATGATCCGCTTGATATAGGCGCCATCGGTATCGCTTATCAAATGCACGGCTTAGTGCTCGTGGATAAAGACCAGCATGTGCTGCGCAATTCCATTATCTGGTGCGACAGCCGTGCAGTGGATATTGGCAACAAGGCGTTTGAACATATCGGTGAAGAAAAATGTTTATCACACCTGCTCAATTCTCCCGGAAACTTTACAGCAAGCAAACTGGCATGGGTAAAGGAAAATGAACCGGCCTTGTATGAAAAAACCGACAAGATCATGTTGCCCGGCGATTTCATTGCGATGAAAATGACGGGTGATTGCACTACCACCATCTCCGGTTTATCAGAGGGGATCTTCTGGGATTTTAAAGAAAACAAGTTGTCTGATGAGGTACTGAACTACTTTGGTTTCTCCTCCTCCCTTTTCCCGAAGCTGCAACCGTTGTTTGCACCGCATGGTTATATAAAAGAAGCTGTTGCGGCACGGTTGTCCTTACGGCCGGGCATACCTGTTTCTTATAAAGCAGGCGATCAGCCCAACAATGCGTTATCATTAAATGTGATGCGGCCCGGTGAAGTGGCCGCCACTGCCGGCACTTCCGGCGTTATTTATGGTGTAAGTGGTGAACCGGAGTATGATAAGCAATCCCGCATCAACAGTTTTGCGCATGTCAATTACGGAGTGGATGACAGAAGGATCGGTGTACTACTATGTATCAACGGCGCCGGTATCTTCAACCGTTGGGTAAAAAATATGGCGGGTTTGAATCATACTTATGAAGGATTGAATGAAGCCGCAGCAAAAGTACCTGTTGGTGCAGAAGGATTAGTGGCGCTGCCCTTTGGCAACGGGGCCGAGCGGATGCTGAATAACAGAACGGTAGGCGCACATTTATTGAATCTTGATTTTAATATTCATAGCACGGCACACCTGGTACGGGCGGTACAGGAAGGGGTGGCGTTTGCATTTCGTTATGGGCTGGATATCATGCGGGAGAATGGTATCAACCCATCCGTGGTACGGGCCGGTAAGGCCAATATGTTCTTAAGCGACATCTTCACCCAATCATTTGCCAATGTAAATAATGTGGCAGTGGAATTTTATGAAGGCGATGGAAGCTTTGGCGCTGCCATTGGCGCAGGTATTGGAGCAGGCGTGTACACCGGTGCAGCATCAGCGTATAAGGACCGGAAACCTGTTTCAAGAGTGGAACCACAGCAAACCAATTTGTACAATGAACTGTATGAGCAATGGAATGAATTACTAACAGAGAAAATAAATACACCCGATAAAACGAATGCTTTGTCATTTAGTTTAACTTAATTATCTAAACCAATCAACTATTCAAAATGGCGATCTTAATTGGACAGAAAGAATATTTCAAAGGTGTGGGACAAATAAAATTTGAAGGCACAGGTACAGATAATCCCCTGGCATTTCGCTGGTACGACGAGAATAAAGTAGTGGCAGGCAAGCCGATGAAAGACTGGTTACGCTTTGCCTGTGCCTACTGGCATAGCTTCTGCGGAAGCGGTGCCGATCCGTTTGGTGAACCCACCCACTTATTTCCCTGGAGCATAAAGGCAGATGCAGTAGAGCGGGCAAAAGATAAAGCAGATGCCGCATTTGAATTCATTACTAAACTGGGATTACCGTATTACTGCTTTCATGATGTGGATGCTGTTGATTATACCAACGACATAAACGAGAATGATAAAAGACTGCAGGCCATCACTGCTTATTTTAAAGAAAAGCAACAGGCCAGCGGTGTAAAATTATTATGGGGCACTGCCAACCTGTTTTCCAACAGGAGATATATGAATGGCGCCAGCACCAATCCTGATTTTCATGTAGTGGCACATGCAGGCGCACAGGTAAAAGCAGCACTCGATGCTACTATTGAACTGGGTGGAGAAAATTATGTATTCTGGGGTGGCCGTGAGGGCTATATGAGTTTGCTCAATACCAATATGAAAAGAGAAAAGGAGCACCTGGCCCGTTTCTTACATACGGCAAAGGACTATGCACGGAAGAATGGCTTCAAAGGAAAGTTCTTTATTGAACCCAAACCTTGTGAACCATCCAAACACCAGTATGACTATGACTGTGAGACCGTACTCGGTTTCCTCCGCCAGTATGACCTGCTGAATGATTTTAGTCTGAATATAGAAGTGAACCATGCCACACTGGCCGGTCACACCTTCACACATGAATTACAGGTGGCTGCTGATGCCGGACTGCTCGGCAGCATGGATGCCAACCGCGGTGATTACCAGAATGGCTGGGATACCGACCAGTTTCCCACCGATATC
>CAYUCU010000269.1:0-4127 GCA_964443345.1 uncultured Chitinophaga sp. | reverse complement strand
GGCCTGATAAAGGATGGGCTGAGCTGGTGGCAGGCCCTTCTTATGTTCTTGCTGGGTAATACCATTGTTTTAATTCCCATGATATTGACCGGGCATGCGGGAGCAAAATTTGGTATCCCCTTCCCGGTGCTGGCCAGGGCAAGCTTTGGTACAAAGGGAGCAAATATTCCTGCTATCTTAAGGGCACTCGTTGCCTGCGGGTGGTTTGGCATTCAGACATGGATCGGTGGTAAATCGCTTTATAATCTTATAAGAGCATGGGACCCTTCGTTGGCGCCAATTGATTCTCATTCCTTATTTCCGCAGGCATTGCCGATGCTCTGCTTTTTTATTTTCTGGTTGTTGAATATGTATGTGATCTACCAGGGCGTAGAGAGTATTCGTAAGCTGCTAGTATTTAAAGCTATCTTCCTTCCGGTAGCCACTTTAGGATTGCTAATTTGGGCCGTAAGTGCAGCAAAAGGGTTTGGACCGATTTTGAATCAGCCATCATCTCTTCACGGAGCTGCATTCTGGAAATACTTTTTTCCGGCATTAACCGGTATGGTCGGTTTTTGGGCAACTGTTTCACTAAATATTCCTGACTTTACCCGCTATGCAAAATCACAAAAAGCACAGATCACCGGGCAGATAATTGGTTTACCTCCCTCCATGACCTTATTCGCATTTGTAGCCATTGTGGTAACGCTGGCCACCACAATTATTTACGGACAAACAGAATGGGACATCGTTACTATTGCCGGAAGATTTGAAAATAAAATACTGATCAGTTTGGCAATGGTGGGTATCATCATTTCCACCCTTGCCACTAATATTGCCGCTAATATTGTAAGTCCCGCCAATGATTTTTCCAATCTTGCTCCCAGGAAGATCAATTTCAGAACGGGAGGTTATATCACTGGTATTATCGGGATACTGATCTTTCCCTGGAAACTGGTGGAAGACCCAACCGGTTATATTTACAGTTGGCTGGTGGGCTACTCAGCGCTGTTAGGGCCCATTGGTGGCATTATGATCACTGATTATTATTTTATCCGGAAACAAAAACTGGAAACAGCAGAACTGTATAGTCATACAGGCAGGTATGGGTACGGGGGCGGTTTTAATTCAGCCGCTATCATTGCCCTGCTTGCCGGCATCATTCCGAATATACCCGGCTTTTTATTGCAGGTTAAAGTTGTTTCAGCAGATGTATTTCCGGGTTGGATATCTCAATTATATCATTTCGCCTGGTTCATTGGTTTTTTTGTCAGCGGTTTTGTATATTGGATAGCCTCCCCAACCCCTCCGAAGGAGGGGCTTTAGTACCCGACAGCTCAATTATTGTTTATTACAAGTAAGAAGCAAAAAATATAAAATGTCTGATCAAAAAAAGGAAACCATTAAAACATCGGAGTCTAAGAACCCTCCTTTGGAGGGTAGGGAGGCCGGGTCTGTATTAATTAAAAATGGAAGAATAATCACCGCTACCGACGATTATGTGGCAGATATTCTCATTGAAGGAGAAACGGTAAAGGCAATTGGAAAAAATTTGTTGGGTTCGGCTGTAGAGACAAGGCATGCCTTGTCTCCCCCCAAAAAAACAATAGATGCCACCGGCAAATTGGTTTTCCCCGGAGGTATCGATCCGCATGTGCATCTGGATATGCCCTTCATGGGAACCTTCTCATCAGATAATTATGAAACAGGAACAAGAGCAGCCTTGTTTGGCGGCACCACCATGGTCATCGATTTCATTCTACAAAAACAAGGCAACTCTCTGCGTTCTGCCTTGGAAGAATGGAAAAGCCGTAGTGATAATAACTGTGTGGGTGATTATAGTTTCCACATGGCGGTGACAGACTTCAACGACAACACCAAAAAGGAAATACAGGAAATGATCGAGAAAGAAGGTATCACTTCTTTCAAGACATTCATGGCGTATAAAGGAGCATTGATGATCGATGACCGGCAGATGATCGGGTTGATGCAAGAAGTAAAAGAACATGGCGGCTTAATAAACGTTCATGCCACCAATGGCGATATGATCGACTTCCTGATCGCTAAACACCGGGCAGAAGGAAAACTCTCTCCTCTTTATCATTATTTATCACAACCGGAAGTAACTGAGGCAGAAGCCAGCGGACGGTTTGCAGATATGGCCAACTATACTGGTTGCCCGGGCTATATCGTACATCTTACCTGCGAAGGCGCATTGAATGCTGTTCGCAATGCCACCCGGAGAAACCAAAAAATGTTTGTAGAAACCTGTATTCAATATTTAATTCTTGACGCAAGTCTTTACGAACAAAATTTCGAAGGGGCAAAATGGGTAATGAGCCCTCCCCTGCGGGAAAAGAAAGATCAGGCAACTTTATGGGCTGGAATAAACCAGGGACTTGTGCAGGTTGTGGCAACTGATCACTGCCCTTTCAAATGGGAACAGAAGCTGATGGGCAAAGATGATTTTTCTAAAATACCTAACGGGCATCCGGCTATTGAGAACCGGATGGAATTATTATTCAGCGAAGGAGTAAACAAAGGAAAGATCACCCTGAACAAATATGTGGAAGTGGCCTGTACCAACCCGGCTAAGATATTCGGCATGTTCCCGCAAAAAGGAACCATTGCGGTAGGAAGCGATGCAGACATTGTCATTTTTGATCCGAACGAAAAACATACTTTGTCAGCTAAAACTCACCACATGAATGTCGATTACTCCGGCTATGAAGGCTGGGAAGTAATCGGAAAAGTAAAAACAGTTTTACTGCGCGGACAAGTGGCGATTGAAAATAATAGTTGTGTGATAGAGAAAGGATATGGTAAATTTATTAAACGAAATAAAGTAGAAGGAAAGATATAGTCAGAAGTCAGGAAGTCGGAAAGACAGGAAGTCAGAAAGAAAGCTTCCGATATCAACAGAGTTTTATAAACTGTAAGACTCTTCTCCCGGACTTTCCGACTTACCGTCTTCCGGACTTTACAGATTACGGTCTTCCCGACTATTTAAAAAAACAAACTATGCCCAGAATCATCAAATCAGGACTCATCCAAATGTCTTTGCCCAAAACTGAAGGCGAAGGAACGATCGCTGAGATCAAAGAAGCCATGGTACAGAAACATATTCCGCTGATAGAAGAAGCAGGAAAGAAAGGCGTGCAGATATTATGCTTCCAGGAAATATTTAATACGCCCTACTTTTGTCCGGGACAGGATAAAGCCTGGTACGAAAGTGCCGAATCGGTTCCCGGCCCTACTATTGAACGGATGCAGGAGTATGCAAAGAAGTATAATATGGTGATCATCGTTCCGGTGTACGAAAAAGAGCAAGCAGGTGTATTATATAATACCGCTGCCGTGATCGATGCAGATGGAACATATTTAGGCAAATACAGAAAGAACCATATTCCACACACCTCAGGCTTCTGGGAAAAGTTTTTCTTTAAGCCAGGCAACTTAGGTTATCCTGTTTTTCAAACCAAGTATGCAAAGGTGGGTGTATATATCTGCTACGACCGTCACTTTCCGGATGGTGCCAGGTGTTTGGGATTGAATGGCGCTGAGATCGTTTATAATCCTTCTGCAACTGTTGCTGGTCTCTCTCAATATTTATGGAAACTGGAGCAACCGGCACATGCTGCCGCCAATGGTTACTTCATGGGTTGTATCAATCGTGTGGGTGAAGAAAAGCCCTGGAACCTCGGTAAGTTTTATGGCTCTTCCTACTTTGTGGATCCAAGAGGACAAATATTTGCGCAAGCCAGTGAAGATAATGATGAACTATTGATCGCTGAATTTGACCTGGATATGATCGAACAAGTAAGAAGTGTGTGGCAGTTCTTTAGGGATAGAAGACCGGAGACGTATGGGAAGCTTGTAGAACTTTAATGTGAAAATGTGGAGATATGAAAATGTGAAAATTAACCCTAAAGCACCACGTCTCATTTCCACACTTCCACATTTATCACATTCTCACATTTAATTACTATGGCAATTACAAACAACAGACTATCAACAGAACAATACGAAGCAAACTTTGCTGACATTCATCCGCCGTATGAAAATATAACTGCGGCCAAGGTGGATGCCAACCGTTGTTTGTTTTGTTATGATGCTCCGTGCATGAAAAGTTGCCCGACCAGTATTGA
>CAYUCU010000268.1:0-4144 GCA_964443345.1 uncultured Chitinophaga sp. | reverse complement strand
AAGCACTTTTCAAACCGTTGGAAGCACTTTCATTTTGGTTGGAAGCACTTTTCACCTCGTTGGAAGCACTTTTCACCTCGTTGGAAGTACATCTCTGACCGTTGGAAGAACCTCTCCGACTGTTGGGAGAACATCTCCAATCGTTGGAAGAACTGTGCTGGCACCGGGATGAATAACAATACTACCGGAACAGCAAACTACCGTTGAGTAACAGGCGCTGCTATATGAAACGGATGTTTCTGCAGACCAGTACTGAAAAAGTGATTTTTTATTAAAAGGAATGGGGGAAATAGTAAAAGAAGATCAGTCTTTATCCCGGCGTTTCATCCGCTCCAGCTCTTCTTCGATCTTTTCGATCTGTTCATTAAATTTATGCGTCACCTCTTCGGGATGTTCTAATTGATGCACTGCATCTTTTTTCCGGATCATTTTCCATACCTGTATCAATGCGGTAAGGGTAAATATGCCACCGATGATCCAGTTAAGGATGTCCTGGTTATTATTGATCTTATCTGCAATAAGCCGGCCACCAAAAATAAAAACAGTGTTGCCAATAAATGTTCCAAGCCCGATGCCAATGATATAAGAGTTGTAATGGTCTTTTCTTGGCAGCAACACTTTTTTGGTAAACAGTACGGTGCTCCAGCCAAACCAGAAGGGTATCTGTACGGGATTGAGAGCACTCATCGTAAATCCCAGCAGGATCTTGGGAAGGTTGCTGCTCAGGATCACATTCTTCTCTTCTGATGGATGAGTGGCGGCATAAAAACTGGCGACAGCCAATGCCACTACGATCAGCAGAGTGATCCATTCCAGTATGCGGAATATCTTTTCCTGTTTACGTACCCAGTCCATTGCCACCAGCGAAAGCCGCACATAAATGATCTCTGCCAGCAACGAGCCGACTGAAAAAAGCAAAGCGGATCGTATCCCATCTGAAATGGAGATCTGCATAGCTGCGATATTCAACGTTCCTAATGGAAGGGAGCCCAGGAAACTGACCAGCATGCCAATAAAAAATATCTTCAGCAGGGGCAACATGAAACGAAAATAGCAAATATGAGGTAGAAAAAAAGGATAACCATATGTATCAGTTTGAAATAAATTTGAACCACATAGAAAAATAGATATATAGAAATACACACAAAAAATTCTATGTTTTCTACTATGTAACTATGCTTCTATGTGGTTCAGTTGCATTTAACGACAACCAGTTTTCAAACTGAGACACCATGTCAGGTAACGATCACCAGTTGTTTTAATTTCTTCACATCATGGACCAGAATCTTTTTACGGGAAATTTTCAGCAACCCTTCTTCTTCCAGCTGGTTGATGGTGGTGGTAACCGTTTGTCGGGCACTGCCGATCAGTTTGGCAATATCATCATGTGTTAAAAAATTAGTGAGGCTATATGAAACGGATTGGCCATCATATCCTTCCATTATAACCAGGTTATAAAAAAAGGCCAGTAAGCGGGCCCGCACATCTTTATGAAGCATGTTCACCAGTCGAAATTCGGCCCGGCGCAACTTCTCTCCCACCTGCTTACTGTATTTAATGGCCAGTTCCGGTTTCTGGCGAAGCAGTTTTTCAAAGTCTTCAATGGAAAAGGCACAAAGACTTACATTGCCCTTATAGGCACGGGCAAACTCACCATTGAGGTTGGTGCGTTCCAGTGCAAACTGTCCGAATATCTCTCCTTCCTTTATGATTTCTTTGATGATCTCATTACCGTCCTCATCCACATACCCGATCTTGATGTAGCCATTCTTTACAAAATACAGTTTATTGAGATGGTGCGAGTCAAAATAGATATACTCGCCTTTTTTGGCTTCCACAAAATGATGTGCCACATTCAGTGCTTCGTATTCGCTGTCATCCAGCTGGCACCACAGGTCGTAATTGCGCAGCAGCAATAATTTATCGTCCCCTTCCATAGAATAAAAGTAAGTACCCGCAATTTAGCGAACATCAATCATATTTTTCCAGCATTTTAAAATGTCGTTTGGCATCACGGAGGTATTTCTGTCCCTTTCTGAAAGACCAGTACGGTGTACCATTTTTATGATTATACCGGCTGATCCTGTACAATGCTTTCCAGTGATGTAGTATGATCCCATACGCTTTCCAGATGTTCATACCACAATCATAGATATGATTGGGTTCGGCGCCGCAGCCATTAAACTCAAGTATGAGAAAATTCTTTCCGGCTTTCAGGTCTTCAATGGAAGTGGTCTTAATATCATAACGGCCATAATAAAACTTGTCGGTATAGTGACTGAGCTCATCAAACACGGTATGGATGCTCTCGTCTATTTCATTATGAAGATTGGTAAAATGAGCACCCCGGTTATGATTGCCGGCATAGGACAGGTAAAATATTTCATTGTTGGGTAATACCCTGCCAAACCGGTGCCCATGCCGGTGTTCCATTTCCTCCATTCTGTACCGGGCCCTCGGATGTGCTTCCACCAGTTCCTTCAATGTCAGTATACCGTCTCCTTTTACATGCAACAATTCTTTGTTGATAAAGCCGCTCACCACCCCTTTTTGTTCCCAGGGATAGCGATAGTAGAACACACTTACTTCCACAGGCAGCTCCACCAGGTCCTGGATGATGTATTCCACCGGAACTTTTTCATGGTATTTGTGCAACTGTTCTTCGTTATCGATTTTGCGAAAGAGGATGCCTTTCATGCCCACATCAGGCTTTACAATAAAGGGATAGCTGAATGCAGATGCAGCGATTGCAGCTTTTACTTTGTCAAATTCCCAGTCGTGCATGATGTAGATGGTCTTGGGCACCAGGTGGGCCGGAAGCTGATCATACATTTCTTTTTTCCCTTCGCCTTCAAACCCGCCAAAAGTGATCGTTGGATTAGAAGAGCTGAAAAACCAGAACGACCAGCTGCGCAAACAGTACCACAACCAAACAGGCCCGATAGGGAAATAAAGAACATAAAAGTTCCAGAGTTCCCAATTCGTAATTTTTTGAAAGAGTTTCTTCATCTTTATTTCAGGTGAACAAAAATAAGTCTCCTGATAACATAGCAACACTTTTTATTAACCAATTTTCCATTTATACTAAACTAATGACATGAAACTACATTTTACAATATTCTTGCTGTTGTGTTTTTCTGTTCCAGTATTCAGCAGCATAAGTCCGTCATCGGTGACACCATCAGGGCGAATGACTATTGAAAGCCCTGCCCCTTCTCCTGCATTAGCAACGTTTGCCACGATGAAGATGAGGGATATTGAAAAAATGGCCGGCCGGAAATTCACCCTGAAAGAAAAACTGGCCATTAAGTTTTACCAATGGAAACTACGTAAGCAATCGTTACTGCCTAAAGGAAAAGAGAAAGGCAATTTGGGCCAGGCAGCTTTGATACTGGGAATCGTAGGTTTGGTAACATTAGTGATCCCTTATGCAAGCATCGTTTCTATCCCCTGCATCATACTGGCATTGGTATTTGGCTACCAGGCCAGAAAAGCGAACCCGCAAGACCGAAAAGCAAAGACAGCCATCATACTGGGATGGATAGGTGTCGGACTGATCGTACTGGCAGTAGTCTTGCTGATCGCTATCCTTGCATCCTGGTCCGGAGGCTGGGGCTGATAAGTTGGCCTGTTTTCAGTAATATTGTTGCTGAAATACAAATCATATATGCACGTACCAACCGTAGCTGAATTATTCGCCAGCAACAAAAGCCCCGAAATACTTTTTTGGGTAGGCTGTGCCGGCAGTTTTGATCAGCGGGCGCAAAAGATCACCAGGGCATTTGTAACTATTCTTGATAAAGTTGGAAATCAAAGGGTGAACTCAACTAAAAATTAATAATAACTTGTTACCTGCTTTTTTGATTAGGTTATTTATATCTATAGTACGGATTATTTTGTGGAAAAGCTAATGGGTTATTTTGCTGAAAAGTATTGTAATTTTGATGTTGGAGTTGATTAAATAATATTAGATTAATAGCAGGATCAGAAAATCCAGTGCCATAACCGCTTCCTAAAGTTGTTTGTAAAGAATTAATATTAGACTGCAGAACAATTGAATAATAAGCTGAATTACATTGCTCAAGAGTATATAAGAATCTATTATTAGTAGTATATAACACTTGATTCGTTCTAATATAATTGC
>CAYUCU010000267.1:0-4173 GCA_964443345.1 uncultured Chitinophaga sp. | reverse complement strand
ATGCTACAAAATATTTTTACGGAAAACCAACCCAGACAGAACTCGATCGCCTTTTTGGATCAGAAGCAGGTAATGCAAGCCATTATCTGAAAAACATGGTGCAGGATGCCAATGGCCAGATCAGCGTAAGCTACCAGGATGCCAGTGGAAAAACAATTGCCACAGCACTGGCCGGCGCCACACCTCCCAATGTGCACGACCTGCCTTCCAATACAACTGGCACTGCCGTACAGGTATCCAATGACCTTATCAAGCCGGGAGATTTTTCCCGAAATCCCGGTGATTACTCCTTGTCAGCTTCGGCCACTTTCCTTGCAGCTGCTACAGGTACCTATGTATTTAACTACAGGGTAGATCCTTTGGTGTATCAAAAATTATACGGTCCTGACAAAGACAGCGTCATCTGCAGCGATTGTTATTATGATCTGGAGATCACTGTCAAGGATGACTGTAATAACCTGATAGACAGCGTAGGCCTTTCTACAGGTGCTGTATTTGATACCGCTTGTGCCAACCAACCCGATACGATACAGGGCACCATGAATGTAACGCTCAATAAGATAGGGGAGTACTATATCACCTATACGTTGCGCCTTAGCCAGGATGCCTTGAATTTTTATGACAGCGTTCACCTCGTAAAGAATTCAGACATTAAGAAAATAAATTACTTCCTGCTGGAAGAATTAAAGGAAACAGATTTTTACGGATGTTACAGCAATTGCGAAACCTGTTTCGATAAACTGGGCACTAAGCCAGAGTTTGTCAAAACCTTCAAGTCATTTTACCAGGCCGACTCCTTGGTCTTTGGTACAGCGGATTCTCTTTGGGCAATTGCTTTATATGACTCCCTTTATTCCAACTGCCAGGCCATACAGGTGGATTGCCATCTGAATGTTTGTGATGAAAAGTTGGCCATGCTAAAACTGGATGTCAGCCCCGGTGGTCAGTATGCTTTGTATGATAGTACCTATAATTTATTAGAACGTCCAATCAACCGGCTGGATACTGCCTGGCGCAACCAAATTCTCTTTTTTACCAACGAATTGGGCATACGGGACTCTATAGTAATATATAATACAGATGGGGACGACTCCGTGAAAGTAGATGTGAAAGACCTCAGCGATTCCTTATTTATCAAAAATTGGAAAGATGTATGGGCCGATTCATTAGTACGGCTGCACCCCGAATATTGTTATTACCTCTGGTGTTTGGCCAATTCCACCAGTTATGAATTTGATAGGGATGTGGAAAACCTGATGGATGCAGACACAGCAATTGCGAAAGGATGGTTTGATCCTGCGGTGTACTATAAAATACTTGACGCCGATCCATTCTTTGCCGGCGGATCAAACATAGTACGATACACAAAAATGAAAAGGGACCTGCAGTTCTTCTCCCGAAGGTACATGCGGAATGCGCTGGGTGCTAAAAACATACTTCAGTTCATTGATGTGGTATTGTATTGCAAAACGCAGCCAAATGGCTGGAATGCCTGTAATCCGGACAGCGCCTGCCGCAGCCGCAACAGGGAATGGTTCTTATACAAAACCCTTTACCTGAATCTCAAACAAAAATACTATGAGGAAGCAAGGCGTACCAATCCTCAATTTGCCAATTGTACCAATTGTCATATTGGCGGAGATATTATTGATGATACTGAATCACATTGCATCAAACCACCCACCAGTTCATTTATTTTAAGGGGATGTATTGAAAACGGCTTACCTGTTTCTGATTGCATGGAATATTATTATCCGGCTTATGAAACGCTGGTCAACCCAATCATATTAAAATATAGATACAGTAATGCCCTTTGCCCTGGTGGTTGTATTGCTTATGTAACAATGAACCCGGGCGATTCTGCAGCTCAGCTTCCTTTTGGCAACATAGCAACTACGTTTACTTTGCTTGAAATATTATGTGATGATGCCTGTATCCCGCCGCCTGTATCCCAATTTGTTCTGGGTGGGGCACCATCCTGTCCGCCGGGGTTTGATGAAAGTATCAGTTATGTGGGTACTAACCCAATATCCCACTCCCTGATTTTGAGAGTTCAGCGTCACAACTTCATAGCAAATACTGATGATACAGTTAGTGTACTATTCCCGGCTAACCAATTATACCAATGTTACTCTGTGCCTCATATATATTCTTTCACGCAAATTGTAGAAGTACTGTGTGATACAAGTTATGTTCCTTTTACTGATTCTACCTGTAACACCTATTGCCCCGGAGGAATTTATAACCCTTACGACAGGGATAGTATATCTTATTATGTTGAATATGGCAACCCCAATACAGCACCTTCCGGGACACCTCCCAATTATGGCAATTGCCAGTTTTATCCGGCATTTGAATTATACACCGGGCCAACCACCAGTTGCCGCTTCTTCAATGTTTGGGTTTGTGAGTATGATTCTGCTTGTGGTGGCATTTGTCCGCCGGATTCAGTGTGCACTACCGGAACTGCATATTATCTAAAGAAATATGGTGGTAATAAAGATGACTTTAGCTACCATTCTGTACCATCACATGACAATGGGTACGTAATAGCCGGTCAGACGAATAGTTTTGGCAGCGGCGGATATGATGGCTTGCTGACAAAAGTGGATGGTGAAGGGAATGTAGTATGGAGTAAAGCCGTGGGTGGTACAGGGAATGATTTCTTCGACAGGATAATCCGAACGACAGACAATGGATTTATGGTTTGTGGACAGACGAAATCATATGGTAATACGGCCGGGGATGTTTGGCTTGTAAAATTTGATGCGTCTGGCTCCGTACAGTGGTCAAAAAAATACGGAGATGGAAATGTGAATGGTGAAATGGCGTATGATGTGATACAACTATCTGATGGCGGCTATGCATTTTGCGGAGTACACCAGTTCGCTGGTGGAGTAGCACAAAGTTTTGTGGTACGGACAGATAACCAGGGTAATGCTGTCTGGAGCAAGCAGTATGGTAATAACCTGTCAGACGATGCCACCGGTTTACTGGAAGATGGTAATTCATTATTGGTGACCGGTTTTTACCAGGGAACATCATTTTATGAAGGCTATTTGATGAAGCTTACCACCTCCAATGGAGCGGTAGAGTGGATAAATGGATATGATGCCGAAAACCGAAGTACCTGGTTCAATAAGATCAGCAAAACAAATTCCGGCTACCAGGTATTTTCAATTATAACAGATAATTACGGAGATCAAAATCAGCAGGAGTGTATCTGGAATTTGGATACAGATGGAACTGTTCAGGATATAAGAAAACTGGCAATACCCGGCAACTGGACCATAAGCTATGGCTGGCATCCGCTTTCTGATGGTGGATTTATTGGGGTGAATGGAGCGAATAATTCAGGATCAGATGTCATAATATGCCATGTGGATGCAAGCGGCAATGTGGATTGGTCTAAGAAGTATAACACTACCGGTAAACAGCAGATTAGTTCAATAGTGCCAATGCCTGGCGGCGGATATGCCTGTGCCGGTATTAATAATAACCCGGGAACGGTGGCAGATAGTAATGATGTGTACGTGATGCGGATAGATGAATTTGGCGATGCCGGCTCCTGTTCCGGTGCGAGTACAACTGACCTCACGGTAGTGACTCCTTCTTACACCACACCAGCCTCAAACGTAGTTGATATCGGTACTGTTACTATTGTTAACCCGGTGATAACAGTGGGAGTAGTAAGCTTTACTGCTTCAAGTAACACCCTGTGTTCGTCCTGTTTATTGCAGCCGGCAGATGATTTTCCTTCCTCCTGCATAGGTACGGGTACAGATACACTGTATAAACATAAACAACGGCGCTATCCCGAATATGTAAACCCGAAGGACCTGCTGAATCAGATATCTAACGGAAACCCGCAACAGGGTTCTTCACAAAGTGAGCAGGACATAATAAATGAATGTAAAAACACTTGTGAAGCCCAGGCTGATTATTGGCTACGGGTATTGAATCGGTGTAATATCAGCCCTGCAGACTCTGTTACCTTACGGGCAGCATTGGTGGATATTTGTTCCAAGGGTTGCGCTATCAACACACCATTTGGAGTGTCATCGTTACCGTCGTCAGTCCCGGCTACTTATCACAGTTTTGAAGAAGCTATTGAAGCCATCCTGGGACCAAATGCTATCAATGATTCCTGTACCGCCGAATTATTGGCCATGC
>CAYUCU010000266.1:0-4176 GCA_964443345.1 uncultured Chitinophaga sp. | reverse complement strand
CTAAGAAAAGTATCGTCGCTCAATTCATGCGGTTGGTGGTGATAGAGCTTTTTGTATTCATATTTATACTGGTAACGCAATGCGGCAATATCACTCAGCACAGCTGAAGCAGTAGGGAAACTACCGGCCCCTTTGCCATAAAAGAATTGCTTATCAGCAAAGCTGCTTTCTATTACTACGCCATTGTATTCATTCTTTACAAATGCCAGGTGATCATCGTGGTTTACAAATTGGGGAAGAACAAAGGCGGTAATTTTTCCACTTTTCAACTTTTGTGCCTGGGCCACCAGTTTGATCTGCTGACCTTTTGCTTTGGCCACTACTGCATCCGCAGCATGAATATTTTGAATACCGTTGAATAAAATATTCTTTGGCGACTCAATAATTCCGTAGGCATGTGTCAGCAGGAAGGTCCATTTATTTACCGCATCATATCCTTCCACATCCAATACGGGATTGCTTTCTGCAAAACCGGCCTGCTGTGCCAGCAGTAATGACTGTTTGAAGTCGAGACCTTCTTCAAACATCTTGGTCAGGATAAAATTGGTGGAGCCGTTTACAATGGCTTTGATGGAATGCAGCAGGTCGTTGTCGTAATATTCCTCCAGGTTGCGGATAACGGGGATGGAAGCGCAGGCTGCTGATTCGTACAGGAATGATCTTCCGGTTTCTTGCTGCAGCTTCAGCAGTTCCTGCAAATGCTCAGCGATCATTTTTTTGCTGGCACTTACCACATCTTTTCCATTTGTCAGTGCAGCAGATACGATCTGGAAAGCCGCATCGGCATCATCAATCACTTCAACTATTACATTAATGTCGTGATCGTTTAGTAACTCGTCTTTATCGGTTGTAAATAAGGAGGCGGGTGCATTTCTTTTTTTTCCATAATTCTTGATGCAGACCTTTTTAATGGAGGCTTTTAGTGAGGGGGTTTGTTGTAATACTTTATAGAGGCCTTCGCCCACCACACCAAATCCAAACAGGCCGATCGTCAGTTTTTTTTGAGTTTCCATATCAGTCGTTTACTATTTTTAAATAAGAGGATCTTTTTTCGTCAATAAATTTTGCCAGCGCTGTTTCTATCTTTTCATACTCCAGCAGGAAGCCATCGTGACCATATTCGCTGTGGATGCTTAATAGTTGTGCCCCGGGAATGGTTTGTTGTAAATATTCCTGTTCTGTAATGGGATATAACACATCGGAGGTGATACCAATGACCAGTGTCTTTGCTTTGATGGTTTTTAATGCTGCGTCCACGCCATTCCTGTTGCGGCCCACATCATGGCTGTCCATGCTTTGCGACAACCGGTAATAGCAAAGCGCATTGAAGCGGTTTACCAGTTTCAACCCCTGGTAGCGCTGGTAATTGTCTGCTGCATATCTTACGTCTTCGGTTAATGGTACAAAAGCTTTATCCCTTCTTTGTGTGATGTCGAACCCGGTGTAATGCCGGTAGGAGAGCAGGGCCATGGCACGGGCTGCGGCCAGTCCCTTTTGTCCTGCTTCCTGGTGATGCTCCTGCCAGGTAGTATCTGCTTCAATAGCCATACGCTGAGTAGCATTGAAGGCAATGCCCCAGGGTGACAGCACTGCATTAGTGGCAATGGGAACGATATGTTCAAACAATCCCGGTTCTTCGATGGCCCATTCCAGTAATTGCATACCGCCGGTGCTTCCACCCAAACCAATAAAGATCTTTTGTATTCCCAAATGATCTTTCAGGTGCTGGTAGGCCCGTATCATATCCCGGATGGTAAATACAGGGAAGCTGTTGTAGTACGGCTCACCTGTTGCAGGATTCTTACTCAGTGGTGAAATGCTGCCGTAGGGACTGCCCGGTTTATTTACGCAAATGATGAAATGCTTTGCAGGATCGAGATACTTGCTATCACCTACCAGGCCGGGCCACCATTCTACGGGGTTGCTGTTGGCAGTGAGGGCATGAAAGATCCAAACGACATTATCTTTTGCGGCATTTAATTTTCCATGCGTGGTATAAGCCAGGTGAAAACCGGGAAGGGTTTCACCTGACTCTACTGTAAATGGGCTGGTATGGTTATAAATTGTTGTCATTTTGCTTAATGTTCATCAGTTGTTCTGTTCCATTGTTCTTCTGTTCATTTGTTCCACCCGATTTATCCTACTAACTCTTTAGTAAAAACTTTTTCAAATGCCTGTTCAAAGTCGGCTTTGATATCATCTATATGTTCAATGCCGACACTGATGCGGACCTGGTTGGGCAATACGCCTGATGCGATCTGCTCTTCGGCATTCAGCTGTTCATGTGTAGTGGAGGCCGGATGAATGGCAAGTGTTTTGGCATCGCCTACGTTGGCCAGGTGACTCACCAGTTTCAATGAATCAATGAACTTGCTGGCATTTTCTTTAGATCCTTTGATACCGAAATTGAGCACCCCTCCGAAACCGTTAGTCAGGTATTTTTTCGCCAGCTCATGATAGGGGCTGATCTTCAGACCCGGATATTGTACAAAATCAACGGCGGGATGTTGCTCCAGCCACAGTGCCAAAGCCAATGCATTATCAACATGCCGCTGTACCCGGAGACTTAATGTTTCAAGGCCCTGCAGCAGGAGGAAAGAATTGAACGGACTTTGCGAAGCGCCAAAATCTCTTAGTCCTTCTACTCTTGCCCGAATGGCAAATGCGATATTGGGCAGTCCCAGCGGGTTGCCTTCACCAAACACTTCCCAGAACTTCAATCCATGATAGCCTTCTGATGGTTCAGTGAATTGCGGAAACTTTCCATTACCCCAATTATAATTGCCACCATCTACAATAACACCGCCGATGGTGGTGCCGTGGCCGCCAATCCATTTAGTAGCCGATTGCACTACCACATTGGCACCATGCTCCAATGGGCGAAATAAATAACCGGCGGCGCCAAAGGTGTTGTCAACGATAAGAGGCAGGTCATATTCTTTTGCCAGGTCAGCAAATTTTTTAAAGTCAGGAATGTTGAGCTGGGGATTACCGATTGTTTCCAGGTAAAAAGCTTTTGTGTTCTTGTCGATATGTTTTACAAAACTTTCGGCATCATCACCATCAGCAAAGCGGACCTCTACACCCAGGCGTTTGAAAGCTACTTTAAACTGGTTGTAGGTACCACCGTAGAGATACGTGGTGGTGATGAAATTATCGCCTGTCTGGAGGATGTTATTTAAAGCGAGGAATTGAGCTGCCTGGCCGGAGCCGGTGGCTAATGCGGCCACACCACCTTCGAGAGCGGCGATGCGCTGTTCGAATACATCCGTTGTGGGATTCATGATTCGGGTGTAAATGTTGCCAAATTCTTTCAGACCAAAGAGGTTGGCCGCATGTGCTGAATTATTAAACCCGTACGAAGTGGTTTGATAAATGGGCACTGCCCTTGACTTGGTTGTGGGATCAATTTGCTGACCGGCATGCAATTGCAGGGTTTCAAAATGGAGATTGTTACTCATAATAGATTGATTTAATTGTTTTACAATTCAGTTTCAAAAAAGGTGGCAGGCAATAAAGAAGGGCGGTGGCCCTTTTCGGGGGTAGAGTTTATATGTATGCTTAACGCATACAACACTGGCAACAAATACACAACTGAGTTGTGCGGATAAATGTTGTATATGCTGCGTTGTGTATCATTGTACCCTATAAAAGTAGTGGACTTTGCCTGTCGGTTCCAAATTTATTTGCCTGTTTTATTTAAAATAAATGTTAAGGAGTTGTTTTTCAAATGACTGTTCGTGTTGCCTGTTACTACTCTTACAAAGGCATGACAGAGCCAAATGAGGTGCCCGGATGATGGGGCAGGGTTGATCGTTGGTTTGTTGTTGAACATCTTTTTTTGGTTTTACGTGTTAAGGAATTACTGGCGATGTGCTTGCCTGAATTTGAACCACAATGGGATCACAGGAACATAGGGTTTTACACAGTGTAATGTGTATTTCTATGCATCAATGTTTCTATTGTGGTTCAAAACTGAATGTGGTACACTGCCAATGTTGACCAGTTATTGTACTTACCAAAAAAGGTTATCGGGGGGAAGCCTTCTCCCATACTACTGCGGGAGTGGGAGGAATAAAAAAAAGCTCACCCGGTAAATCAGATGAGCTTTTGAATATGTTGTTGAAGATATTTAGAAGCTGTGGATCTGACTTATCTGTCCCGACATTTAACGTC
>CAYUCU010000265.1:0-4186 GCA_964443345.1 uncultured Chitinophaga sp. | reverse complement strand
CAGCGCCAACCTTCCAATGGCAGGTTAGCACAATAGCAGTACCGGCATTTACAAATGTTCCGGGTGCTACTTCAGCTACTTATACTATTGCCGCCACTACGCTGGCAATGAATGGCGATCAATACCGTTGTGTACTCACCAATTCCTGCGGTTCTGTAAATACTACTGCCGCTACATTGACAGTGAATTCTTCTATCACCATATCCACGAACCCTGTTCCGGTAACGGTGTGTGAGGCTACTACTACCAGCTTTACTGTAGCAGCAGCAGGTTCAGGACTGTCTTATCAATGGCAGGTAAGCACTGATGGCGGTACAACTTACAATAACGTAGGTGCTGTGGCCCCTTATTCAGGTACTACCACACCTACACTGACGATCACCGGTGTGCCACCAACATTTAATGGCTACAGGTATCGTGCCGTGGTAACGAATGGTGTTTGTACACCAGGTATATCCACCGGTGCATTACTTACTGTAAATACCTTCCCTGTTATCACCACGCAGCCTCAAAACGTGACCATATGTGAAGGTGCAGCAGCCACTGTAAGCGTTACAGCTACTACCGGTGTAGGCGTATTGACCTACCAATGGCAGTTAAGCACAGATGGTGGTACTACATATAATAACATCAGCGGAGCTAACGCCTCTTCCTTTGCACAGGCAGCAGTTCCGGTGGGTCAGAATGGCTATCGCTTCAGGGTGATCGTAACAGCCGGTTGCGGATCTGTTACTTCCACTGCAGCAGTATTTACTGTAAATGCATACCCTGTTATCGTCTTTGATCCTATTGATGTAGTTTGTGTATCTGATCCTGCATTCAGCTTAAGTGCCACACCTGCGGGTGGAACCTTCAGCGGACCCGGTGTATCAGGCAGCACATTTACTCCGGCTACTGCAGGTATTGGAACCAAGACCGTTACTTATACAGCGATCAATGCAGGTTGCCAGTCAGTGGTATCCAGAACGATCCAGGTAAATGAGTGTCCGGAACGTCATCTGACACTGCCTGAATTCCCTGCTGTACGGGTTTATCCAAGTCCGAGCAATGGTACATTCAGCATCAGGCTGAATACAGACCTGTACACGACGCTGAACATTAAGATATACAACAGCTATGGCCAGATCATTAAGACCCAGGTTGCCAGCGGTCTTACCTATGGCAGTGTGATACCGGTGAGCCTCTATAATGTGCCCAACGGCACCTATCATATCTTCCTGTCGAATGATGAAAGGGGAGAAGTGTCAAGAAAAGGGGTGAGTGTTGTGATCTTTAAATAAGAACTGAGTTTACTACTCATACGATCCCGTTCCGGTTTTCCGGAACGGGATTTTTTTTGAACGGGAGAGGTGATAATTAGTGGATGGATAGTTGATCTGGATGTTTTTCTGTATTCTCCAGGCCAGGTGCTTATAAAGTTGCCGGGGATATCCTGTTTTTCAAACCGGTTGATTGCTCCTTTGAAATATTTTTGGTCAGAATGCTGAGATCAGTATTTTTACGAAACAGTAATTGCTTTGTGCAAACTGCAATTAAGAAGACCCTTCGTTTATAACCAACTGCCAATAGTTTTTTTGGCAACACGTTCCCCGATTAATTCATAACACTTCCTGTACAGATGGCCGATGGCCAGTTGTTATATGATCAATTCATATTAACTAAACCAGGATTGTATATGAGAAAAATCTACATGATCTTTTTTATGGTTATTGTTTTGGTGGGGGCTTCACCATTACTTTATGGGCAAAACCAGTTTTTTACAGATGCCGGTCAAAACAAAGCCCTTGCTACCACCGGACAGCGGGTGATCATTCCACAACAATTCAGGACCTCTTTTCTGGAAGTATCATCGCTTCAAAGTTTTTTATGGTCGTTGCCATCAGAAGAGAATTTCCTGTATAACAGGAGTACAGCGCCCATCTTATCCCTTCCAATGCCGGATGGCAGCTTTGCCCGTTTCCATGTATGGAAAGCCAGCATACAGGAGCCGGGACTTGAAACAAAATTTCCAGAGATCAGGACATTTGCCGGGCAAGGTATCGATGATCCTGCCGCGACCATCCGTTGTGACTTCAATCCTTATTTTGGTTTTAGCGCACAGGTATTATCTCCCAACGGGAGGGTGTTCATCGATCCTTATGCAAGAAGAGATATTAATAGCTATATCTCTTATTATGCAAGGGATGTGCAATCAACGCATGCCTTTACCTGTGATGTGCTGGGTACAGCCACTCCATCCGCCGGTTCATTTACGGATGCGGGTCCATGCCTTGGTACAGACCTGAGGACGTACAGGCTTGCATTTACCTGCACCGGCGAATTTGCCATGGCAGTAGGAGGCGGTGCAGCAGGGCCAACACATGCAGCTATTGTTACCGGTGTGAACCGGGTGACACAGGTGTATGAAGTGGAACTGGCAGTACGGTTGGTATTAATTGCTAATAATAACCTGGTGGAATATCTTGACCCGGCAACAGATCCATGGAATAATGATGGATCGATTGCTGAACTGCTTTCCATTACCGGTGTACTGAACGGTGCTATTGGTTCTGCCAATTATGATATCGGGCACCTGGGATGTACTTCAAACAATGCTGGTGTGGCCGGGCTCGGCGTAGTATGCGGCGGAAGTAAAGGAATGGGATTGACCGGCGGTCTTAACCCGGTAGGAGACCCATATTATATCGATTATGTGGCCCACGAGATGGGACACCAATTCGATGCATCCCATACGTTCAATAGTAATTCCTGCGCAAGTGCAGGAGGTTCGTACGAGCCGGGCAGTGGTACCACCATTATGGCGTATGCAGGTATCTGTGCCGCTACTGAAAACATTCAGCCTAACAGCGACCCTATCTTTCATGCTATGAGCATTGACCAGATTGGGACTTTCATTTCTTCCGGCGGTGGCGCTTCCTGCGCAGTAGTAACGCCTACCGGCAATACGCTACCGGTAATTGCGCCATTATCCAATAACAATGTAAGCATCCCGGTCAATACACCTTTTACATTAGATGCTACCGCTACCGATGCGAATGGTGACGCTTTAACGTATAACTGGGAAGGATGGGATATTGGCGCAGCCGGTTCATGGCCATCTGCTTCCAGTAGTACTACCCGTCCTTTATTCAGAACAAGGGTTTCCAAAACAACGGGCAGCCGTACATTCCCGGATATAAGAGTGATCGCAGCGAATTTCCCGGGCATTGCAGCCCCTTCTGCCATGGATGGGCTACGGGGAGAAGTGTTGCCAACCGTTGCCCGTGCCATGAAATTCAGGCTTACCGTACGGGATAATCGTTCAGGTGGTGGTGGAGTAGTGTCAGCAGGAGATGGTTGCCAAAGCAGTACCATCTTCCAGGTAAATACGGTGGGCACTACGCCTTTTGCAATAACCTCACCTAATGGCGGTGAATCATATCCCGCAGGATCTGCACAAACAATAACATGGAATAATGCGGGCACCACCGCTGCGCCTTTTAATGTGGCCAATGTGAAGATCAGCCTTTCTGTTGATGGCGGTTTAACGTATCCAACCGTTATTGCTGCGACCACTGCTAATGATGGCACTGAATCAATCATCATTCCTTCCGTACCTGCTACTGCAACCGCAAGAATAAAGATCGAAGCTATTGGTAATATCTTCTTTGATATTTCCAATGCTAATTTTTCTATCACGATACCCCTGGTTGGATTCACGTTTGGAGTTATTGCACCCGCAACAGCTGCTTGTCCCGCACCAGCTGCGATGAATGTAACACTACAGACAGTATCACAGGGCGGTTATGTATTACCAGTAACCTTATCTGCTACAGCCGGTGTACCAGCGGGTACTACCATTTCATTTGGTACTAATCCTGTCATTCCGGGTAACAGCAGTGTAGTCACATTGAATAATGCCAATACACTTTCTCCCGGAACCTATAATGTGACGATCCAGGGTTCTGGTCCATCCCCGGCTGTAACGCAGAACATCACTGTTAGTTTTATCATCAATCCCGGCTCCGGCCCCGCTATTACCGGTCAGCCGGTAAACACAACGGTATGCACCGGCACAAACGTTTCTTTTAGTGTGATTGCAACCGGCACCTATCAGTGGCAGGTAAGCACTGTAGCTGTTCCGGCCTTTACCAATATCGGTGGCGCCACAGCCGCTACATTAAACCTGGCCGCAGTAACAGCCGGT
>CAYUCU010000264.1:0-4187 GCA_964443345.1 uncultured Chitinophaga sp. | reverse complement strand
GCTCTCCCTGCCACACCACCCAACCCCTGGTTGCGGCCACCATCCCTCGGGAATGGCTCCAGGCGGCTGTGCGTATCATTGGTATGTAAAATGGTCAGCTTCAGCGGACTGAAGTATGCAGCTGCCTCCAATAAAGAGGGGCCTGCCATTATTGCCCCGGCAGATAATGCTGCCTGCCGGATAAATTTCTTTCTATTGAGCATTGGTAACCCGGTTTTCAATGTTAGCACTTATATTCTTTCCGTTGCCTTTCAGCTTCTTAATATAGTCGAACAGGGCATCCCGCATCAGGTAGCCGTTGGTTATCTGCGGCACATTGCGCAGCATATCGGCATTGTCTCCGCCATTAGCAATAAAATCGGAATTGGCAATAGTGTACATGGCATTAGGATCAAGCGGTTTTCCACCTATCATTACATTGATGGCTTTCTTGTCTTTTATCTGCATCGTCATGCCGGCAACAGGCCAACCACCTTTTGCCGCCATAAGATCTAAAACTTGTTGTAATATATCTCCTTTCAATTTTTGAAGGATTAACAGGTTATCAAAAGGCATCAGCTCAAATATCTTTCCTGTAGTAACATTACCTGCCGGCAACTGATTTAATCTGATGCCACCAAAGTTTACAAAAGCCACATCCACTTTGGTATTATATTTTTCTGCGGCCATAGTGAGAAACGCATCCACCATAAAATTTCCGAGGGTGCATTCCGGCTGCTTTTTATCCAGGCTGACATCTGCCACTCCCATTACATCATTCATCGTCTTGTTTACATTGTTGCTGTATGGCTGTAAAAAAGTAAGTACCGATGAATCTTTGGCCTGTGCATCGGTAATGCGGTATGACTTGTGTTCTAATGTCTGGCTTTGGTAAGTAGTGTTGCAGGACAATCCTGTATACAGGAAGAATAGAAGGGCAAGTGCAAAAGGGTAATTTTTTTTCATAACCGGTGAACTTGTTTGAAGATATTAATATTTTATTGGTGTAGCAAGGATTTAAAAAATTAATCCCGGTTTTTTATTTGCATCTTTACTGTCAATTTTTCAGGATAAAAACCTGACAGTATGCAAAAGATCATTTCACTGAAACTGCTGCCCTCCGAAGCAGCTAATGAATCGCTGGTTAAGAAGTATATAGCACAAGCCTGCGGGATAATGCAATCGATTGTGTCAGGCTATATTGTCCTGAAACACTCCATAGATGCCAGGGGCCGGCAAGCCTGGATCCAGCTTTCCCTGAAAGTATTTATTGATGAGCCCTTCCAGCCCAGGGAACTAATTCCTTTTCATTTTAAGGACGTACACCTTGCCCCGGTAAGGGTAATCATCATTGGTGCCGGCCCGGCAGGTTTGTTTGCAGCTCTTCAACTTATTGAATCAGGCATTAAACCCATCGTGCTGGAAAGAGGCAAAGATGTTCGGGCCAGGAGAAGGGACCTGGCTATATTAAATAAGGAAGGTGAAGTAAATCCTGAGAGCAATTATTGTTTTGGTGAAGGTGGCGCCGGTACCTACAGCGATGGCAAATTATATACCCGCAGCACCAAGCGGGGTGATATTAACCGTATCCTGAACCTGTTTGTCCATTTTGGAGCCGAAGAACATATCTTATATGAAGCACATCCCCATATCGGTACCAATAAGCTGCCCCAGATCATCACTGCCATGCGGAAACAAATAGTGGATTGCGGTGGTGAATTCCTATTTGAGAAAAAAGTGACGGACCTTATTATAAAGAACAATGAAATACAAGGAGTGAAGACGGCAGATGGCAATTCTTTTGAAGCGAATGCAGTACTACTCGCCACCGGTCATTCGGCAAGAGATATTTTTGAATTGCTGTATGCTAAAAAAATAGTAATCGAATCAAAACCATTTGCACTCGGTGTACGGGTGGAGCATCCGCAGGCATTGATAGACAGCGCCCAGTACCATTGTGAAACAAGGGGGGCTTTTTTACCCCCGGCTGCATACAGTTGGGTGCAACAGGTGGATGGCAAAGGCGTATTCTCTTTTTGCATGTGCCCCGGAGGTATTATTGCTCCTGCTGCCACTGCACCCGGAGAACTGGTGGTGAATGGATGGAGCCCTTCCAAACGTAATAACCCGTATGCCAACAGTGGTATTGTGGTGACGGTGGAAGAGAAAGATGTTATTAATATAATTAAGAATGAAGAATTAATAATTAATAATTCTAAAGGCCCGTTGATCCTCATGGATTTTCAAAAAGCTGTGGAAACTAAGGCCTTTACGGCGGGTGGTGGAAAGTTTGTGGCACCGGCGCAGCGGTTGGTGGATTTTACCGAAAACAAAGTCTCTGCTTCCTTACCCTCTTGTTCTTACCTGCCCGGTATTCGTTCTGCTTCCTTAAAAGAAGTGTTGCCTGCTTTTATACAGGAAAGCCTGCAGCAGGCTTTTAAAGATTATGGCAAAAAAATGAGCAGCTATCTGACGAATGAAGCAGTGGTAGTGGCTACCGAATCAAGAACCTCCTCTCCTGTCCGCATTCCAAGGGATAGGGATACCTTGCAGCATCCGCAAATAAAAAACTTATATCCCTGCGGTGAAGGCGCCGGCTATGCCGGTGGCATTGTAAGTGCTGCCATGGATGGGGAACGGGTGGCGAAACAAATAATTCAACTCACACTTGCAGTTTAGCGGCCATTTTCTGCCATTCGCACCCGTTGCCCTTCAGTTTGTCGAATTATCTTCCCCAGTCATTGCTTACTATTAATTTTGTGTCACAAACCAACTTATATGTCCATCCTGGAACTACAAAATCTGAAAAAATATTTCGCTACTCAAAAAGCGGTGGATGATATCAGCCTTTCTGTTGAACGGGGGCAGATATTTGGCTTGCTGGGGCCCAACGGTGCCGGCAAAACAACATTGATCCGGATGATCACCGGTATCTTTTATCCTGACGAGGGAAATATCATATTTGATGGTAAGAAGTTTGACCCGGTCAATGATGTTGGGCATATCGGTTATATGCCGGAAGAAAGAGGATTGTATAAAAAAATGAAGATCGGGGAACAAACGATGTACCTGGCCCAGTTAAAAGGGCTGAGTAAAAAGGAGGCACAGGCAAAGATCAAACAGTGGTTCATCAAATTTGAAATGGAAAGCTGGTGGAATAAAAAGGTGGAGGACCTCTCGAAAGGAATGAGCCAGAAACTGCAGTTTGTTACCACCGTATTACATGAACCGAAACTGATCATCCTGGATGAACCTTTCAGTGGTCTTGACCCCGTGAACAGTAACCTGATAAAAGATGAGATATTCAACCTGGCCAGGAACGGGGCCACTATCATCTTCAGTACGCACCGGATGGAACAGGTGGAAGAGATATGCGACCATATCGCACTGGTAAATAAAGGAAGTAAGATACTTGATGGCACTGTAAAACAGGTGAAACAGGATTTTAAAGAAAACTTGTTCAGCATAGGTGCAGAACAGATGCCCGGGCTGAACGGAAACGCCCCATTTGAACTGGTGGGAACAAAAGGCACCTCACATATCGTGAAAATAAAAGAAAGCAGCCGTCCGAATGATGTGTTACAATACCTGCTGAACCAGGGTGTGGCCATTCATTCATTCCACGAAATACTGCCTTCACTCAACGATATATTTATAAAGCTGGTGGAGGGAACCCCTACCGCCCGGCAATTTCAGAAAGTATAACCTTACCAAAACCAACTAAATAATCTCTTATGCATAAGATCTGGCTCATCATAAAACGGGAATACCTGACCCGGGTACGGAAAAAGACGTTTATCATTTCCACCTTGCTATTTCCATTACTGTATTTAGCATTGATATTCGGAATGGGTTTTATTGCAGAGAAAAGCCGGCAATCGCTTCATGTAGCCGTTATCGACTCGTCGGGATATTTTACCAGGCAAGTACTGGTGAATCAAAATATAGCAGATAACAGCTCTACCCTGGACCTGGTACAAAAGGATAGTGTGGCAAAAGTGCTGGCTGATTATAAAGCGGGGGGTTACGATGGATATATTGTAATTCCCGCCATCGACTGGCAGGCAAAAAAAACAGATTCGTTATTATTCAAGGCAAATAAATCGTACGGCTCTGCTGCTACGGCTGCGGTAGAAGCCAAGCTAAACCGCATCTGGGATGAGGTAAAAAATGAACAGCTTGGGATAGATAATGAAAAAAGAGAAATC
>CAYUCU010000263.1:0-4305 GCA_964443345.1 uncultured Chitinophaga sp. | reverse complement strand
TTATGTTTGTAGGCGCAAAGAGTCAGACCCTGAACGGAGAGCAAACGATAACCGTAGTGGATAAAGGATTTGTATCTGCAAAACAGTTTAAGAAAATCTGCACCGTTACAACGATGACTTGTGTGCTGACAGGTAAAGCAGCTTCGTGTTGCAGTAAAGATGGCATTACCGCTGATACCCGTGTGTATCATGTTACTATTTAGATCTATTCACTGCTCCCATCCAAAAGGTGGGAGCAGATTTTTAATCAACATATGAAAAATCGAAAATTACTTTTCTTCTTTCTCCTATTCTTTTTCAGTGAAAAAGTAGTGGAAGCACAACCCACCCAGGGACAGTTTGCTGAAGAACTGGCGTTGCCCTCTGTGAACGGCGATACGATCCGTCTTTCATCTTTGAAAGGGAAAGTGGTATTGCTCGACTTCTGGGCTTCTTGGTGCGGTCCCTGCCGGGTTTCCAATAAAAGCCTCGTGAAGTTGTATTCCAAGTATAAAGGAAAGGGGTTTGAAATATTGGGTGTTTCACTGGACGATAATGTACGGAATTGGAAAGCTGCCATTAAGCAGGATAAAATAACCTGGTTGCAGGTGAACGAAGCAGGTGTGTGGACCTCTCAAACAGTAGATACCTGGGCCATTTCGGCCATTCCTACTTCTTACCTTATTGATAAAGACGGAAGGCTGCTGGCAATGGACCTGGAAGGTAAAGAACTGGAGAAGGCTTTGAAGTACCTGCTGGATAAATAGTGTCAAATTTTATGCGAAACAGTTTTAGTATCCTCTTGTTTTTATTGGTAGCCGGTCATCTCAATGGACAAGAGTTATATGTTTTTACCGAACCGGCTTCAAATATGCCGGCAAAATCCATTAGCGTAAAAGTCACCGATCATTTTGTAACAAGCGATGATATCTATCAGCGATTCTCACACCGGCTGATGCCGCAGATAATGTTTGGGGTCAGTAAAAAGCTAATGGTCCATGTGGGAACCACGTTCAGTAATATGCATACAACTGATTTCAGGTATGAATCGGTGAACCTGTATGCCAAATACCGGTTTCTTTCAAAGGATGAGATCCATAAGCATTTCCGGATGGCCTTTTTTGCAGATGCTTCTTCTACAAAAGCTCCTTTTCACTATGATGAGATCACCCTGATGGGAGATAAGAGCGGTGTGGAAGCAGGATTGATTGCCACACAACTGTGGCACAAACTGGCCCTGTCAGGCACGATCAGCCATACCCAGGTGCTGGACCAATCAAGAAAAAACAAAACAGTCATCTATGTGCCCGCCCGCAATTACCAGGCAATGAATTATTCAATATCTGCAGGGTATTTATTATTCCCAAAAGAATACACAGATTATAAGCAGCTAAACCTGAACCTGTACCTGGAGCTATTAGCACAGCAAACCCTGGATCAAAAGACGGGCTATGTTGATATCGCTCCTGCTATGCAATTGATCTTCAATAGTAATCTAAAGCTTAATATAGGGTATCGCTTCCAGGCTGGGGGTACCATGCAGCGTATGGCAAATAATAGCTGGCAACTGAGCCTGGAGCGGACTTTTTTAAATGCCTTCAGCCGAAAATAGGGTAACCTCTCTACCCGGCTGGTTTAGCAGACAACCATTTTTATTTGTATTTGCAGAATAGTATTATATTTGTCTAAACAATAATTTAGACAAGGCTAAAAATATGTTCTGGTTCACCAAAAAAGACAAACTACTGTTCCTCCTCACTATTGTGGTGGTGATGGCTGTTGCCTGTAACAAATTATTGCCCGCTGCTCCTGCAGACGACGAATTATTAGACGGACCGGTAGCAGGACTGAGTCCCGAACAAAACAGGCAGTTTTTAGCAGGTGATGTAGCTTTTAATGATGAGATATTTACGGCCGCTACAGGACTGGGGCCCATCTTTGTTGCCACCAGTTGCGGCAGTTGTCATGCAGGTGATGGGAAAGGACATCCTTTCACCACCCTTATACGATTTGGTCAAACAGACAGCACCGGTAACCAGTTCGTACATCTTGGCGGGCCTCAATTGCAAAACAGGGCTTTGCCCGGGTACACACCGGAACAAATTCCTGCCGGTGCCACCTCCTCAAAATTTACTCCGCCGGCAAATACCGGGTTGGGATTTTTAGAACTCGTTCCTGATGCAGCTATTCTTGCAATGGCTGATCCGAATGATGCGAATGGTGATGGCATTTCTGGTGTGCCCAACTGGATCCACCCGCCTTCGTACGCCAGCATTCCTGCTACTGCCATCGAACTAAACGGAAGATATATTCATCGCTTTGGAAAAAAAGCTGCGGCTTTTAATTTACTGCATCAAACGGTGAACGCTTATAACCAGGACATCGGTATCACATCAACATTCGAACCCAAAGACGTGTATTCAGGAGCAACCATTGATGCTGAAGTAACTGATAAAACGGTCAGGGATGTGGTTTTTTACCTGCAAACATTAAAGGCACCTCTACAACGTGAGCAGGATAATCCGGAAGTGATCCAGGGTAAAAGTATTTTTCTTCAAACAGGCTGTGAAAGCTGCCACAGGCAAACATTGACAACTTCTTTTTCACCGGTAGCCGCATTATCCGGTAAAACATTTCATCCATACACTGACCTGTTACTACATGATATGGGACCAGGGCTGGACGATGGATACACGGAAGGCAATGCTAAAACCTTTGAATGGCGTACACCTCCATTGTGGGGATTGGGACTATCGAAGAATTCCCAGGGCGGGCAATATTTTCTATTACATGATGGCAGGGCCAAAACCATTGAAGAGGCGATCATAATGCATGGGGGAGAGGCTTTACAAAGTAAAACCAACTTTCAGCAATTACCCGCTGCAGCAAAAGCACAACTTATTAAATTCCTGGAATCATTATAAATGGACAGAAGAAAATTTATAAAGAATAGCTGTACCGCCTGCATTTCTGCTGTGGCAGTAACAGGTGTATTATCATCCTGTACTTCCACCCGTTATATAAGCGGCACTTTAGGCAAGGATGGTTTGACCATAGATGAAAAAGAATTTATCATTAAGAACAATGGTAAGGCCACCTACCGGCCATTTATCATTGTCCGTAATGAAGCGCTGCAGTATCCCCTTTGTATCTATCGTTTCAGTGAAAAAGAATATTCAGCTTTATGGATGCGGTGTACGCACCAGGGTGCCGAATTACAGGCGTCAGGAGATTACCTGCATTGCACCGCTCATGGAAGTGAGTTTGATAACAAAGGCACCGTAAAAAATGGCCCGGCGGACCGGAACCTGCGAAATTTTCCGGTAACCGTTTCTGCTAATCAATTGTTTATTGACTTAAGAGCAATATGAGAAAAATAGTCTTATCCTTTTTTGTTATTACATTGGTCAATACGGTTAGTGTTGCACAGATCGACCCTTCTTTACTCCGAAGGGTGCCAAAGGATACCAGCAAACTGCAAATGAATATGGATGCACTATACAGCCGTCCTTTTTTGCAGGTAGGCAAATTGCCGGTGGCGCTGGGAGGATATGCCGAAGCGAATTACCAGTATTTGCAGGAGGATGGCATTTCAGAGGGCCATCAATTCCAGATGCGGCGGGTTTCGATATTTGTTTCTTCCACCATTGCCAACCGGATAAAATTTTTAAGCGAAATAGAATTTGAGGATGGTGCAAAAGAAATAAGCGTTGAATTCGCATCATTGGACATAGAATTTAATCCGCTCTTAAACTTCAGAGGTGGTATAGTGGTAAACCCTATCGGTGCTTTTAATCAAAATCATGACGGACCGAAATGGGAGTTTGTGGACCGGCCGATCGCTGCCACGCAAATGCTTCCCGGCACTTTCAGCAACGTGGGCTTTGGTTTGTATGGAAAGAAATACACTAAAGACTGGGTCTATGCATATGAAGGCTATCTTACCAACGGGTTTGATGACCAGATCATATCTAATACCGAGAACAAAACATTTCTGCCTGCCACCAAGGAAAATCCCGAAAGATTCGAGGAGAGTTTTAATGGCAGCCCGTTATTCACAGGAAAAGTAGCAGTGAGAAATAACAGGGTTGGTGAGCTGGGCCTTTCTTATATGGGTGGCGTGTATAATAAATTTGAGGAAGATGGTTTGACATTGGATATAAAAAGAAGAGTAAACATCTTTGCAGTGGATTTTAATACTACGATCTCAAAAACAAAAACCTTTATCAATGGCGAGTGGGCCTGGGTGAAGGTAAATGTACCTGATACGTACACAGAGCAATTTGGAGAAAACTTCAAACAGCTAAATGACGCGGTCGGAAAGCT
>CAYUCU010000262.1:0-4388 GCA_964443345.1 uncultured Chitinophaga sp. | reverse complement strand
CCGGAGCAGGGGTGCCATTCTCCTGTGTTCAGGAATAGCGGCTTCATGTTCCGCATCCAGCGATACTTTTATTTTATTCCAGGCAGCAGCCGGTGGTGCTACTTCTAATGCGAGTAATTTTTCAGCAACTGTTGGCTTAGGAACAATAGCATCTAAAGAACTGGAAATTTTTTCCCAAACACCTGCTGGCGGAGGCACTTCGTGTTGATATAGTCTTGAAGGAAACTGGTGTTCAGATGCTGAATCATCCAGTTCGGCAGCAATTTTTTCCCAAACACCCGGAGGCGGTGGTAGTTCGATGCTCAATAATTTATTTTGTACGCTGCTCATTATTTAGTGGTAACACCTCTTTGCTTATCAATAAAAGTTCTGACCATATCCTGCAGTATCACTTTAGCCCTGGACAGTTGTGATTTGCTGGTTCCTTCGCTGATGCCGAGCATATCTGCAATTTCTTTGTGGGTATATCCCTCCACCACATACAGGTTAAAAACGGTACGATAGCCGGGTGATAATTCCTGTACCAGTGCCATGATATCTTTTGCGCCCAGGTCATCCAACACCGTTGTGTATTTCCCTTCTATTGTATTCTCTTCCTTTTCTGTGATCGGCGTCAGGTACCGTTTGCGGCGAAAGTGCTCGATGGCGGTATTTACAAAAATGCGTCTTACCCATCCTTCAAAAGAACCTTCGCCCCGAAAACTGTCCAATTTTTTAAAGATCTTAATATATCCTTCCTGTAAAATATCCTCCGCTTCTTCAGCATTGCTGGCGTATCGCAGACACACCGCAAACATCTTTGGGGCAAAGCGGCGGTACAGTTCTTCCTGCAATCGCCGGTCGCCTGCTATACACCCTCTTATTAGGTCGTTCTCGGTAATATTTTGGTTGCGTTCGGGAGTCAAAATCAGTGGTTTAATTTATAGGTATTCAAAAATGCTACCAGTTTTTGGGTGGCTTTGGCCCGGTGACTGAATTGCCCTTTTTCAGACAGGCTCATTTCAGCAAACGTTTTGTCTGAGCCCGCCGGAATAAAGACCGGATCATAGCCAAAACCTTGTAGTCCTTTTTTCTCATCAATTATCCGCCCTTCGCAAATGCCTTCAAACTGGGTTTCCCGGCCTTCCAGCAACAGGGATATTACTGTTCTGAAACGGGCACTGCGATTGGTTTTGTCCGCCAAATTAATCAAAAGCTTGTCAATATTAGCATCAAATGAACGGCTTTCTCCGGCATACCGGGCACTTTTTACACCGGGTTCACCATTCAGTGCAGCTACTTCAAGGCCCGTATCTTCACTAAAACAGTTGGTGCCGGTCATTTCATAAATGGTGCGGGACTTACCTGCAGCATTTGCTTCCAATGTATCATACGGTTCAGGAATATCTATATCAATTCCTGCTTCTTCCAGTGTAATGATATCAAATTCAGCTGTGATCAGTGAACGTAATTCCTCTACTTTATGCTGGTTGTTAGTGGCGAAAATCAATCTCATTTTTTTCTTATTGTTTTAACATCTTCCCGGCATATTTATAAATTAAACAGCCTTTTCAAACAAACCCACAATTTACTTTTCTCCACCCTGTCATTTTCCAGTTCTCTCAATGAAGGAGAAAATAAGAAGGTATTACCGGCGAAAGATTGTAACTGGTACTGCGGAAAACTCATTGGCAGGCCAAATGTGGCAGGCTCCACATCGAAGAGCAAGACGATCCGGCTCTTGAAATGAGTGATAAGTTCTTTATAAGCCATTTCAGGATGATTGTTTTGATTAACAATGGCCACATCTGCCAATGTAAGTTTACAGGCGCCCAATATACCAGTGAGGAATGTTAGTTCATTGTCAGCTAAATAAACAATATCAGGATTATTCACTATCAGCAATATGTTTTTCTGGTTATTGCCCAGTGATTTCCAGGCAGTTTCCGGTTTATCTGTTCTCGATGGTCCGGCCTCTGCCGGTGGTGCCGCTACCGGTTTTTCAGTTGTGGTCGCATTCGTGCCGATAAGTGATTCGGCATATAAATTTGCTACTAAAGCAGGGTTTAGATCAATATGATTAATATCCATAGACCGGTTGATAATTATGCGAATGGGTGTTAGCTTTTTTTCGTTTCTTTGACCCCGTAAAAATAAACTTTTATGACGGCAGCTATGGACATTTCAGTAACAAAAGCAGAAAGAAGCAAGCTACAGGATCTGAACCTGGAAAACCTGCCTTTTGGCAAGTACTTTACTGATCATATGCTGGAAGCTGATTTTGAGAATGGTGAGTGGAAGAATATTGAAATAAAACCCTACCAGCCTTTGCTGCTCAGCCCGTCATTGGCAGCCTTGCACTATGGGCAGGCCATTTTCGAAGGCATAAACGCATACAAGGATACCAACGGAAATGCATCCATATTCCTGCTACATGATAATTTTAAGCGGGTTAAGATTTCTGCTGGAAGAATGCAGATGCCCGCTGTACCGGAAGAATTGTTTATGGAGGGGATGCGGCAACTGGTGGAACTCGATAAAAACTGGATACCTTCAAAAGAAGACCATTCTTTGTATATCCGGCCCTTTATGTTTTCGTCAGATGAATTGATCGGAGTACGTCCATCAGACACCTACAAGTTCATGATCATTCTGAGCCCGACAGGCCCTTATTACAGTGCCCCGATGCGAATTTATGTAGAGGAGCAATATGTTCGGGCTGTGCCAGGTGGAGTAGGCTATGCTAAAGCTGCAGGCAACTATGGTGCGGCAATGTTTGCCACTGCTGAGGCCAAAAAGAAGGGTTACGACCAGGTATTGTGGATGGATGCATTTGAGCATAAATATGTGCAGGAATGTGGTACCATGAATGTGTTTTTTATAATTGGAAACACGGCCATCACCCCGGACCTGGAGCAGGGGACCATTTTAGACGGGGTTACCCGCCAAAGTACCATTACTCTTTTAAAAGAAATGGGCTTTACGGTGGAGGAAAGACCTTTGAGCATACAGGATATAATCGATGCCTATAAAGCCGGATTGCTGTACGAGGTATTTGGTACCGGAACGGCAGCCACGATCTCACTCATTAAAGAGCTGAAATACAAGGATTTTGAAATGAAATTCGATGTGGATAACTGGAAAACAGCCCCCACCATCAAAAAATGGCTGGCAGATATCCGGGAAGGAAGGAGAGAAGATAAGTACAGCTGGATGCAGAGGATCTGAACAGGTAGTTTTTAATAGTTGTCAGAAGACAAGCCGTTTTATTTCTAATCGCCTATTTTCCAGTTTTTTCGACTGGTTTTACACATTTTCTACAGCTATCTGGAAGAAAATTCCGGGCTTTTAAAAATTATCATCACTCCAGTTTAAAATTATCATCTAATCCCCTACCTTTGCCGTCCCAAAAACAAGGGTCAAGAATGCCTACAATTCAACAATTAGTAAGAAAAGGAAGAGAAATTATCAGGGCCAAGAGTAAATCAAGGGCTTTAGATCAATGTCCTCAGCGCCGGGGAGTATGTACAAGGGTATATACCACTACGCCTAAAAAGCCGAACTCAGCGCTTCGTAAAGTAGCAAAAGTTCGTTTGACAAATAAAATTGAGGTGATTGCCTATATCCCCGGGGAAGGGCATAATCTGCAGGAGCACTCCATTGTTCTGATCCGTGGCGGAAGGGTAAAAGATTTACCAGGTGTTCGTTATCACATCGTTCGTGGCTCATTGGATACTGCTGGTGTAAAAGACCGTAAGAAAAGCCGTTCCAAGTATGGTACGAAGAAAGAAAAAGCAAAGAAATAATCACGGATTGGCGAATTGAAAAGTAAAGACAACGCATGCGTTGTCTCCCTAAAATAAAAAAAGAATACAATTTATAAGTCATGCGGAAAGCACAAGCAAAGAAACTCCCTTTAGCACCAGACCCAAGGTTTAATGACAAACTGGTAACCCGTTTTGTAAACAACCTGATGTGGGAAGGTAAAAAAAGCGGTGCCTTTAATATTTTCTATGATGCATTGGACAAAGTGGCCAAGCAAACCAGTGAAGACGGATATGAAGTTTGGAAAAGAGCATTGGTAAACGTAACACCTGCAGTTGAAGTTCGCAGCCGCCGTATCGGTGGTGCTACTTTCCAGATACCAGCAGAGGTTCGTCCTGACAGGAAGATCTCTTTAAGCATCAAATGGCTGATCCGCTACAGCCGTGACCGGAATGGCCGTAGCATGGCTGATAAATTAGCCGGTGAAATAGTAGCTGCCAGCAAAGGAGAAGGCGCTGCATTCAAAAAGAAAGAAGATACCCATCGTATGGCTGAAGCCAATAAGGCTTTTGCTCACTTCAGGGTATAAAAGATACAAGAACACAGATCCTCAAAACCATTCGTCATTCCGGCGGATGGTTTTT
>CAYUCU010000261.1:0-4402 GCA_964443345.1 uncultured Chitinophaga sp. | reverse complement strand
CCTTTTACATAATAACTGTATTGAAGGTGCAGCGCTTTTACCACTCTTTCCATCAGTGGCCGTGACCGTAAGATCTCCATTTCATTCTGCAGGTTTTGGCTCCGGCTGTTTCCAAAGATCTCTTCAAATTTATCCGGCCTGCCGTTGCCCTGGTCGTTTTTGATCAGCATTGTTCCTCCCACTCCATAAATAGGAACAGTATATCGCAGGTACAGGAAGGCTGCTAATAAAGCAAAGGCAACTGATAATACGAAAACAGGTAAAAACCTGACGTATTTATAAAAAAGATCTCTGAAACTCAGGTTCCAGAGTTCACTTTTATCTCTGTTGTTATTTTGAATCGGGTCTTGCATTAAAAGGTTTAATAAGAAATAATTCTAAACAAATTATTTGATGAATATATTCCCTAATGTGGCGGCAACGGTAACCAGTGTGAGTGCAAACGATATTTTTTGCGTGATTCTTGCCTGGTCGGCCTCTTTCATTTTTTCCTTTGTTGGTTGCACCAATACCACATCGTTTTGCAATAAAGTATAATAAGGAGATTCGAAAATGTCTTTGGAGGTAAGGTCAATTTCACCCGTTTCCCTTTTGCCATCAATTTCCCGCAGCACTCTTACAGTATTCTTTTTTCCATAATCAGTGATCCCACCAGCCAGCCCAATCGCTTCCAGTATTGTGATCCTTTCGCCGGGCACTGGTATCACTCCTTCTTTTCCCACCTGTCCTAATATGGTTACTTTAAAATTCATAAAGCGTATCTGTACTGTTGGCTCTGCCAGCAACTCCACCGGAACGGTCAGTCGTTTTTTTATTTCAGCAGCCAGTTCCTGCTTGGTAAGGCCCTCGGCATGAATGACCCCAAGCCGATGATGCTCGATGTTTCCTGAATTATCCACCAGGTAGCCCGGAGGGGCTGCGTTTATAATTGGTTGATTGAAAATAGCATCAGATACATCCGGCTTGGTGCTCAGACTGTATATCTGAATGGATAAGAGGTCCTGCTTCTGTATTTTAAGGTCCTGAATCTTTACTTCTCCTTTACCAGTGGTATCATTTACTTTCTCCAGGTAATAAGGGAGTTGTTGCTGTGGTTTGCAGGAAAAAAAATAAAGGGGAAATACAAGCAATAATATCCGTAAAAATTTCATTGATACAGCTTTTATAATTAAAGCGATGATAGCTTTCAGGAGCCTTCAGGCATCACTGGACTATTGTTCGCTACCCGGATGCGCCGAAGTTAGTTTACTTCTCTCAATATGGGCTATTAAAATGTACCCCATACTCTCAATAGCCACCTTTGCCATTTTATGCCTTATATCCAACACTTTGCCCTCTTTGTCCATCAGGCTGCCATTTGTTATTCTTACCCGCTGGTTCACTTTTACCTGCATGGGCCTGGCTTCCACATTTTCATATTCATTCAAAAATCGTTTAATGGCAGTGATCTCTTTTTCCTTTATTACTGCCGGCTTGCCATTCCAGTAAACAAAATTAATAGCGCCACTTGTCATCCTTACAGCAGTGCGGTCCTCATCATTTACTTTTACAAACACATAGGATTTAAAAAGGGGCTCCTCCACTACTTTAACCCGGTCACTCCATTTTCTGCGCACCTTGTTCAGCGGACAATAGCTCTCCAGTCCTTTTTCTATAAGAAGCTGGTTTACCTTTTTTTCCCATCTTGGCCGTGTGTAAACGGCTAACCATTTCCTGCTCAATTTTGTGGTTTTTACATGGCTTCGCCAGGTCAATCACATTAAAAAATAATACATGATTGATTTTCAGCTAATTACTGAAGGTGGTACTAACAAATGTGTTTATTTACCGATTTTGCTTGCAAATATAGGTGAAGATGTGAGTGGATGGAGAATAAAATGCACAGATTTTGAAGGATTTACCCCCACAAGTTGATAACTTATACTACTTGTAACCGGATCGTATTTTTATATTATTACTGCCGGAAAATGCCCCAGGCAGACATCGTTTTTTTATGTCCCGTTGTTTTTAAAACCAGTTAATTGCCAATTCCTTACATTTAATTCCTTAAATCAGCTGCCTTGAACCAACGGTTTTATTCGCTTGACGTTTTCCGGGGCGCCACTGTTTGCCTGATGATCCTGGTAAATAACCCGGGCAGTTGGGGCCACATTTACGATCCGCTGGAACATGCACCCTGGCATGGCCTTACCCCTACCGACCTGGTGTTTCCCTTCTTTTTATTTGCCGTTGGTAATGCCCTGGCTTTTGTAATGCCAAAGATGGAGGCGGGAGGAAACAACCTTTTTTGGAAAAAAGTCTTGAAAAGAACATTGCTCATTTTTGGGATCGGGTTGTTTTTAAGCTGGTGGCCTTTTTTTAAATGGGATGGGGCCCATCTTATTTTCCGGCAATGGGCCGACCCGGCTAATCCTAAAGGAGGAGTCCGCATCATGGGTGTATTGCAGCGAATAGCTCTTTGCTATTTCTTTGCTTCGGTGATTGCCTATTACCTCAGGCCTAAAAAAGCATTTTTGGTTGGTGCCATTCTATTGTTGCTCTACTGGATGGTATGCTATGTGGCTAACCCTGCTGATCCTTACAGCCTGGGCGGTTGGTTTGGTACCGAATACGATGTAAAGGTCCTTGGGCTTCGTCATATTTACCAGCAGGAAGTGCTGAATGGACAGAAAGTGCCTTTTGATCCTGAAGGATTGATGAGCACCGTAGCGGCGGTGGTGCAAGTGATATTCGGTTACCTGGTTGGGGATTATATTCAGAAGAAAGGAAAGAACGCCGAAATGGTGAATGGATTATTTGTGGCAGGTGTAGCCTTGCTGGTAGCGGGCTTTTGCTGGGATACTGTTTTCCCCATCAATAAAAAAATATGGACCAGTTCCTACACCGTTTACACCACCGGGCTGGCCATCATCACCATCGCCACGATGATCTATTTGATAGAGTTTAAAAATATAAAAGGCGGACTGGCCCGGTTCTTTGATGTGTTTGGCAAAAACGCACTGTTTGTTTTTGCGCTGAGTGCTTTTCTTGCAAAAGGGTTGGCACTTATAAAATTGGGCGAGGGATTAACTCCCTGGAACTGGCTGTATAAAAAAGTATTGATTCATATTCCCGGACCGCCGGAGAATGGTTCGCTGGCATATGCCCTTTGCATTATCACCTTTATGTGGGCTATCTGCTGGTGGATGGATAAGAAGAAGATATATATAAAAGTATAAACCCGCCTTTCTAAATCACATTCTGTGTACTTTCTGCCCCATTAGCAGAAATCATCTTTCTTATTAAAAAAGCTCATCGGGCTGGTATTCAATTTTTTATCTTTTTGATGCCGCTTATTATCTCTTCATTTTAGAAGGGCATGCAAATTGAATTATAACATTCTGCAAAACACAACTTTCATGAAAAAGTCAATCAACAAATTTCTCCATTCATCGTTGAAAAAATTAAAGCAGCATAAAAAGCTGACCTCTTCGTTTAAGTTTTCAAGTTACCAGGAAGATTTTGTGATCACCGAACAGGAAGAACGGGAAGGTGGCTTTTTTGGAAGCCGTATTAATAAAATAAAGACCGCTCAATTATAAAGTTATTTATCTTTTTCTCATAAGCAGTTAGTTTTGGTTACAACCTCTGTTTCTACAGAGGTTTTTTTATTCGGCTGCTACTCTGTATCAGGGGGTCAATATCTTCTGATATAAAAACAGTTTAGATTTAAAATATCGCTGACCGATCTCTTAATATATGACAAGATAGAAGTATCTGTTTTTCAAAACAACCTCCCCTGCCCACCCGGTACCTGGAATTTACTTGTATCCAAACTCCATTCTTCCGCATTCATATTATACAGCTTGCCATATTTCTTATATTGCTGTGCCACCATGTCGGCAATATTTCCTTCGCCCCGCATCCGCACGCCCCAGCGGGTATCATTCACTTTGCCATCATGACTTTGCTCTATCAGGTGCCATATCTTATCCGCCCTGTCGGGAAAGTTTTTATACAGCCAGTCGTGAAATAAAAACTTGATAGCTCCATTCAGCCGGATAAAAGTGTAGGCTGTAAAAGTAGCTCCGTTATCTGCTGCCGCTTTCATGATGCGCTGCATCTCATGCTCATTCAGACCGGGTATCATCGGCCCCATCATAATGCCCATACGAACACCAGCGCTGCTCAGTTCATTGATCACTTTCAATTTTTGTTTGGCGGTAGTGGTTCTTGGCTCCATTGTTCTTCGCAGATCTTCATTAAAAGAAGTGATGGAAACCATGGCAGATACTATTTTCTTCTTTGCCATTTCCTGCAGCACATCTTTGTCTTTCAGTATCCAGGAGTTTTTGGTAAGTATCCCCACCGGCTGGTTAAATTCATTACATACTTCCAGCAACCCTCTTGTCAGGCGATATTG
>CAYUCU010000260.1:0-4466 GCA_964443345.1 uncultured Chitinophaga sp. | reverse complement strand
TGGGTCTTGCCTTTCATGCACCTGACATGCTGATGCTGACAGAAACATTTAGCTCAGGCCTGGCAACAGATGTTGAAAAACTCTTTGCTCCTAATACAGGGTATGATAGTGTGTCATCTTATATGATCACCGGTAACACAAATGAGCAATACAAATACACAACTTATACTCCGGGTAAAATAATCCTGAGTGGCTCTTATGTATTCCGGGAAGTGGCGAATATTGAACGTCAGAAAGGGTTTGTAACATTAGATATTGAATATACCAACTATAAATGGATGAAATTTGGTTCCAGTGAAGAACAAACGGCCGAATCCAAAGAATATTACAAGCCTTTTAATGAAGCCATTGATGCTATTTATAAAAGCGCCTTTAATTTCCGGCTGGGTGGTGAATTAAAATTCAAAGTGATCATGGCACGGTTGGGTTTTGCGTATTACAGCAACCCGTATAAGGACAAAGCACTGAAGGCAAATAAAATGAACCTGAGCGGAGGATTAGGCTATCGTCATAAAGGGGTGTTTGTTGACCTGACCTATGTTCACCACATCAACAAAGATGTGAACTTCCCGTACCGGGTAAATGCTCCAAGGGCCAATACTTTTGCCACACTGAAAGAAACTGGTGGCAATGTGCTGCTAACGGTTGGATTTAAAATATAACTTCTTTCTCATGCTATTCTTTTAAAAGAGCATCCTCCAGGTGCTCTTTTATTTTTTCCAATTCCTGTGGATGAAACCATAAGAATTCCTTGTCCTTTTTAAACCAGGTCATCTGTCGTTTGGCATACTGGCGGGTATGTGTTTTAATATTATCTGTCGCTTGTTGTAAGGTTGTTTCCCCATCGAGATGATCAAACAGTTCGGCATAGCCCACTGTTTGCAATGCATTCAGCTGGCGGTAAGCGGATAAAGATCTTACTTCATCCATCAATCCCATTGCCAGCATGGCTTCCACTCTTGTATTGATATTCCGGTGCAATTCTTCTTTTGGAAGCTCTAATCCGATCTTAATGATATGGAAATCCCTTTTCACCTTCTCTCCTTTCTGAAAGGACAAAATCGACTGGCCTGTGCTTTCCACCACTTCTAATGCCCGCATCATCCGTTGGGGGTTTTGTATCTCCCCGGCAGCATAATAAGCCGGGTCTTTTTGCTGCACTTGTTGCTGTAACCAATCCAGTCCACCTGATTCATATTGCTTTATAATATTTTCTCGGATCGTTACATCAATAGCCGGAATGGTATCTAATCCTTCACAGAATGCTTTGATGTACAACCCCGTTCCGCCCACCATCACCACTACGTTATGTTTGGTAAATAACTCCACTGTTTTTTTCAAGGCAAATCCCTCAAATGTTGCAGCAGTAACGTCTTCCTGTATGGAATGTGATGCGATGAAATGATGTGGCACTTCCTGCAGTTCTGCCAGGGATGGCCTTGCCACTCCGATATTCAGTTCTTTAAAACACTGGCGGCTGTCTGCCGAGATGATCTGTGTTCCCCAATGTTTAGCCAGGGTAATGGCTACAGCCGTTTTACCAACAGCAGTTGGTCCTGCTATGATGATAACTGTTTTGGAAGGGAATTGTGTCAAGAATATTCAAAATTGAAAGCTATACGTCAACTTCATCGCTTACTCCGTCTGCATCTTCCTCTCCTCCGGCGCTTTCTTCCGTCAAACCTACATCTTCTCCTTCTTCATCTTTTTCGCTGAAGCCGTCCCCGGATACTTGTGTCAGGTCGTATTTCTCTTCAATATCTGCAAACTTTGGTCCCAGTAATCCTTTGGTGCCATACTGGCTTGGTGCAATGCCTTCTGTGCGTATCACAGATGGATAAGTGATCTTGGGGTTTTCATCTTTTGACACATTGATCAGTTCTACCAGGAAGCTCCAGTTCTTATTAAAGTCGTATAAATAAATGAACCGCTGGTTGGGATCTCTTATTTCAGAACCGATCGTTGTTTCGCTCATGATCAGTGGTGGCGCCTTATATTCTTTATCATATTGTTCCAGGGAGATCTCCCGGCCTCTTAGCCAGTGGTCATTACTACGGAAAAAAGTAGCCTTGTGTTTGTTATCAAACTCATACGCTTTGAGTGCCACTTCATGCAAGTCATGAAAGGTTTGAGTATGCCGTATCACCACATCACGGTACACACTCTCGTCTTCTTCTAAATAGATCCTGAATTTTAAAATAGCCATAAAGCAAATTTAAGATTTTAGATTTAAGATTTGGGATTTACAGGCGCTAATCCCATTTCTTTTGCTTTATTCAACATGAATTCATATGCCACATCAAATGTGTTCGGTATTACCCCGTCAAGCATGGCATCTTTTAATGCATCTTTTATTATTCCCACTTGTTTTGATGGTGAGATGCCAAATGTTTCCATTATGATCTCACCGGTGATAGGCGGTTGCCAGTTGCGGATATGGTCCTTTTCTTCCACTTCCCTGCAGCGTTGCCGTACGAACTGAAAATTCTCCACATATTTTTTCACCTTTTGCTTGTTCTTTGAAGTGATATCGGCTTCGCAAAGCATCATGAGTGAATCAAAATCGTCGCCTGCATCAAATAATAAACGGCGTATGGCAGAGTCGGTAATGTTTTCTTTTGTGAGACTGATCGGCCGCAGGTGCAATTCCACCAGTTTTTTTACCAATCGCATTTTCTCATTCTGTGGCAGCTTTAGTTTGGTAAATATCTTTGGCACCATTCTTCCGCCCAGCACTTCATGGCCGTGAAAGGTCCAGCCATGTCCTTCTTCAAAACGTTTGGTGGCTGGTTTGGCAATATCATGCAGTATGGCGGCCCAGCGCAGCCACAGGTCGTTTGTATTAGCCGACAAGTTATCGAGCACCTGCAGTGTGTGATAAAAATTATCCTTGTGCCCGTGTCCGTCTTTATATTCTGCACCGGCAAGGTCCACCATCAGGGGGAAAATAATACGGAGTAAACCACTCCGGTATAACAGGTCGAAACCAGCTGATGGTTTTGTTGCTTCGATGATCTTATTCAATTCATCTGTAATCCTTTCCTGTGTGATGATCTTTATCCGTTCTGCATTATCAATGATCCCCTGCCAGGTGGTTTCATCTATTGTAAAACCTAACTGGGTGGCAAAGCGGATGGCCCGCATCATCCGTAGCGGATCATCGCTGAATGTTTTGGAAGGTTCGAGCGGTGTTCTTATTATTTTATCCTGCAGGTCTTTTATTCCATCAAATGGATCGATGAGTTTGCCAAATCCCTCTTTATTCAAATTGATGGCAAGTGCATTGATGGTAAAATCACGCCTGTCCTGGTCATCTTTCATGGTGCCGGGCAACACATCGGGATTGCGGGAATCTGAACGATAACTTTCTTTGCGGGCACCTACAAATTCAATATCGTATGCGTTTGTGGTTTCTTCGTCCCCATTTGCCGGAACGTTAATTTTAATATGCGCCGTACCAAATGTTTTAAAAAAATCAACCTGCGGAACAGGGTTAAACTGTTTCGCTGTTGCATTTGCCAGTTCGATTCCATCTCCGATACAAACTATGTCAATATCTCTTTTTGTATCCCGGCCCAGCAATTTGTCCCGGACAAACCCACCGATCAAATAGGTTTCTGCCCCCAGGTCGTCTGCCGCCCTGGCGATCTTATTCAGTAATTCCAATTCCTTTTCTGTGCAAGTGATTTCCATAAATTGGTCAAAGATAACGGGAGTTGCCCGTTTAAGGTTTGAAGTTGCGGTTTTAAGGTTTAAAGTTTAAGGTTTGATGTTGGGGTGCAAAGCCGGAAGGTTTCGCAGGGCCATTCCTCTCGGTTTGTTTGATGGCCGAAAGCCATAGAATAGGGCTGCGAAACCAGGAGGTTTCGCAGAGCGTAGACGTAGCGTAATTCACTATTCACTATTCACTCTTCACCATTCACTATTCTCTGCTCTCACTGCCTGATTACAGTAACTTTTCCATTCTCCCACCTGATCAGTGAAGAGGGTGCTGAAATAGTGGTATCCTGCTGCCGGTAACGGACCACATGATCAACACCGGCTTTGATAGCATCGCTGATGCCGGTAAACAATTCAGCTACCGGCAAACCGGAAATATTGGCGGAGGTGGACACAATGGGTTTGCGAAACCGTTTTATCAAATGCCTGCAAAAATCTTCCCTGCAAATGCGGATGGCAATACTGCCGTCTGCCGCCACTAAGTTATCTGCAAGACCGATAGCCCCTTCATAAATAACGGTAGTGGGCTTAGCTGTTTCTTCTAGATAATCGAATACCTGCAGGTCGGGTGCGGCCACGTACTGCAGCACGTCTCTTTCATCTGCCACTAATACGATCATCGCTTTTTCATCCGGCCGTTGCTTCAGTTTATAAATCTTCTCCACTGCGGCTGCATTGGTGGCATCACAACCAATGCCCCACACCGTCTCAGGGGGATACAATATCAGTCCGCCTTCCTTCAGCAC
>CAYUCU010000259.1:0-4495 GCA_964443345.1 uncultured Chitinophaga sp. | reverse complement strand
TTATCTAAAAGGGATGCGATTCAAAAAATGATTCCGGATAAAAAGATTGTGTCGTTTCCGGATCATCCAGTACGGATTCAACAGTCGCTTCTGGTAAATTTCTCTCCTGCTTTACAAAAAACAAATTATACCCCTGTTTGTTGGCTCCCACCAATTTATATCCTTTTGCTATCCCAAGTTTTTTTATGGCAGCAACAGATGCGCCATTATACTCCCTGTCAACCGAATGATGATTTTGCAGGCCATAAGGCACTGCCAGGCTTTTATACCCAAATTCAACTTTCGCTTCAATTAACACCACTTCCGGCTGAATGGATTCAATAGCTTTCCATACCCAGTAATCATTGCCATCAATATCTATTGAAAGCAAGCCTACATTATTTTTATACCCGGCATCTGCTATCAACTGATTTACATTACTTGTTGTTACTTCGGCTTCTGTAAAGCGGATTGATAACCCCTGTTTTATTTTATCCTTATAAAAAGATTTTCCTACTGCCAGTTGCTTTGGGTCTTTATCAATAAAAACACCCTGCCAGCCAAAGTGAACCGCCAGGTTAGCACAATTGCTTTTGATACAATCCCCTGAACCTATGTCAACAAATGTTTCCGGGATATTTTCTAATTGACTAAGCAGGTAACCTAAAATCCCATCCTCACCATGATAAGTGAATACATTAAAAGATGTATCGGACAACGTTACACCCGTTTTCTCCCGGAATTGTTTCACCCAGTTCTCCAATTCACTTTTTCGGGCAGCAGCTTTTTGCCGCCTGTAGATCCAGTGGCCAAAAAATCTTTTAATGAACTGCTTCACTGATTGCATAAGATGGACAAAAGTCGTTCTTATATGGCGGATAAAAAAGTCTGTGGCTCACCTGTATTTCTATTTTCCGGAAAATTTTCTGCTCCTTATTTATGTAACTGACCTTCTGCTGCCTGCAATTTTTACTATCTTCATTCCTGTTTATGCCAACTGCATCCAAAAATATCCGGAAGAAACTGCAGGCAATTGCCCTTGGCTTATTTGCCGGCATTTTGCTTTGTGAAATTGTTCTCCGGGTATATAACCCAATCCCTTCCGCGGTAAAAAGTGGTAAATTATTACTACCGGCAAATCAGCATAGAATATTTACAAATACCTGGATCAGCAAACTGGATAAGAAGATCATCTATTCAAAAAACTCGCTGGGGTTTCGGGGACCTGAATTGCCTGCCTCTGACCCAAAACCTATTTCAATAATCACAGTAGGCGGCAGCACCACTGAATGCAAATACCTCTCGGACAGCTGCACCTGGCCCGCCCGCTTGTATGAAAAGCTGCACCAGGAAAACCCCGCCGTATGGCTTAACAATGCAGGAATTGATGGTCATACCACCTTCGGGCATTTGATGTTGTTAAACAACTATATTTTAAAGATCAAGCCCCGTTATATTATCCTGATGACAGGAGTAAACGATGTGGAGCTGGACCAGCCCGATGAGTTTGACCGGATGACCGAAAAGAAAATAAACACCGGCTCTGTAAAACTCCTTTTGAAATCGCTGGTAAATCATACAGAACTGGGCCGTTCCTTCATGAATTACTACCAGCTCCGTGTATCTTTTAAAAAAGGATTGGTTCACAGGGAAATTGATATCAAAAAATTGGTTGACAACCCGCTTCCAGATTCTGTCATAGTAAAAAAACTAAATTATCAAACGTCTTATCTCACCGCTTACCGGCAACGAATTGACAGTATTGTAACTATTTGCCTCCGTAATGGTATAACTCCTATTCTTGTTACACAGCCTTCCTTGTATGGTTTCTATACGGATCCCGTCACTCATATTGCTGTTGGCAATAAATGGTTTACCAAAGACCCCAATGGAGAAAACTGCCTGTTGATGGAGAAGGTCCTTGAATCGTACAACGATGTGCTGCGCTCATTTAGCGATAAGACCCCTGTGATCGATCTTGCCGGGCAACTGCCAAAGAATTCCTCGTATTTCTATGACTTTACACATGTCACCAATGCCGGTGCTGAAAAAATGGCAGCTTTATTATTTATGGAGCTACGAAAATTTATTTATGATAGCCCTAAAAAATAGTCACCCTTTAATTGCCTTAAACTGATCCATGCTATTCAACTCTTTTGACTTCCTGTTCTTCTTCGCCATAGTGTTCCCGCTATTTTATTTTCTGCCGGGTGAATACAGGAAAGTACTTCTCTTTATTTCGAGTTGTATTTTTTACATGTGGTTCATACCCTATTACATTTTCATTCTGTTTATAACGATACTGATCGACTATTTTGCTGCCATCCGGATAGAAGACGGGAAAACAGCAAAGACTAAAAAGAACATGTTGCTGCTTGGAATACTGAACACCTGCCTGGTGCTTTTCGTTTTCAAGTACTACAATTTTTTTATAGACTCCTTCAATTTCCTCGGACTAACCCGGATACCACATTGGGAGATCATTTTACCAGTGGGGCTGTCTTTCCATGTGTTTCAAAGCCTGAGCTATGTGGTGGAGGTGTACAGGGGGAATATTAGAGCCGAACGAAACCTGCTGAATTATGCTAACTATGTAATGTTATTTCCGCAATTGGTAGCAGGGCCTATTGAGCGGGCACAAAACCTGTTGCCTCAGCTCCGCACCTGTGATCAAAAGATCACTTACCAGGATTTTCTCACCGGTTTCACCCGCTTTTTTTGGGGGCTGTTCAAGAAACTGGTGGTGGCTGATACCATAGGATCATTTGTTGACAGTATTTACAGCACTCACAGCGATCAAACGGGTGGCTTGTTACTGTTAGCTACTGTATTTTTTGCAATACAGATCTACTGTGATTTTTCCGGCTACTCGGATATGGCAATTGGCGTGGCCCGGATGATGGGATTCCGCTTCAAAGAAAATTTTAACCTCCCTTATTTCGCTTCCAGCATTACTGCCTTCTGGCGGCGATGGCATATTTCTCTTTCCACCTGGCTCCGGGATTATCTCTACATTCCTTTCGGTGGTAACCGCAAGGGAAAATGGGCTACCTATAAGAACCTGATGCTAACGATGCTGATCGGTGGTTTATGGCACGGCGCCTCCTGGAATTTTATTATCTGGGGCGGACTTCATGGTGTTTACCTATCCGTTGAAAAAGCTTTGTCACTGGGTAAACGCAAGGCTTCAAACATCTTCTCCAGGCTATCCGGCTGGCTGATCACTTTTACCCTGGTTTGCTTTGCCTGGATATTTTTCCGGGCTGTGGGGCTTCAGCAGGCCACTGATATTATCAAAAGTATTTTCACCGATACTTCAATAACCAATTTCCGGTCTATAGATAAGATGGTGATCGCTCCTATCTTAAATGGAATTGCTTTGCTGCTTATTATTGAATGGCTGATCATCCGAAAATTTTCTTTCGATGCCATATTTGAAACAAAATACGGAGATACTCTCCTTGCGGGATTCAGTACTTTTCTGCTACTGTATGTCTTCCTGTTTGGCAATTCCAGCAATAACCAGTTTATCTACTTCCAGTTTTGACCGGTTTATACTTAACGAATAAAAAAAGCTGCTTGTGAGTAACAAGCAGCTTTTCTGTATGTGATCGTAAACTCTTTTAGCGCATCAGGTACATTTTACCGTATCCCTTATTAAAATATTTATCGGTATTATCATTAGCCGATTTGTATTTATCCAGCGATTTACCGTTCAGGTTTGTCACCACACGATACAAGTAGATACCGTTGGCCAATTTAGAGCCATACTGGTCGGTTCCATCCCATTTAAATTCGGTGATGTTGCGGCCAATATGCAATGCTCCCAACTCATCCTTGGTTATCTCCCGTACAATTCTACCGGTAATGGTCATGATCTCGATCTTGATATTCTGCGGCACTTCATTTCCGGTGATGGTAAATACAAATGCAGTAGAAGTGGTGAACGGATTGGGATAGTTCAGCATATTAGAGATCATCGGCTTATTGATCACCTCAAACAGTACCCGGTACTCAATGGCACCTGCGGCATTATCGCTTTTATCTTTACCGGTCACGATCATTTCATAAAAACCATCCTGTGTAAACAAGGGTTTGAAATTAATGGAGGCTGTATTATCGTTATTTGGCGCCTGCCCTGCCGGTAAGAACTGAACCGTATCATTACTACTGAAGTAAAACCGGCGCAGGGTCCCGTTCGGGTAACGAACGTGTAAGGTAAGTAATGCCGTATCATCCAGCACCAGCCACCTGGCTTCATCTTTCAGCTTGATCATTATATCCGGTTTGGCGGAAACGATATCCCTGTTCAGGATATGAACGCCGTCAAATGTTACGTCAAGTAATGGGTTCAGGCTATCCGGCTTCACATACAAGTTGCGGTAAGCAAAATTGTTGAAGTGATATTGCTCCAGCTGATCATTATCCGGGTTGGCTTCCAAATACACCGTGTTCATACCAGGTATGGTAGATGTATTAATCAGTGCTCCTAATTGTACGGTATCGTTTGGCGCCG
>CAYUCU010000258.1:0-4502 GCA_964443345.1 uncultured Chitinophaga sp. | reverse complement strand
CAAGGGTCTTACCTTCACCCGTTGCCATCTCAGCAATTTTTCCCTGGTGCAAAACAGCACCACCGATCAATTGCACATCATAGTGAACCATGTTCCAGGTCACTTCACCACCGGCAGCCGTCCAGCTATTTTTAAAAATTGATTTATCACCATCAATGGTGATGTATTTCTTTTTTACGCTCAGGTCACGGTCCAGTTGGGTGGCGGTGGAAGTGATCTCCGTATTTTCTTTGAAACGCCGGGCCGCATCTTTTACTACTGCGAAAGCTTCGGGAAGTATTTCTTCCAGCACCTCTTCGATCTTTTTGTCCCGGTCTTTTTTCAGTTTGTCCACTTCCTGGTAAATCCCATCCTTACCCATCAGGTCATTAAAAGGAAGAGCTTCTGCGGCGGCGTTTTTGGCTGATATTTCGTTGTCAATTTCAGCCAGGTGTTCTTTTATCCGGCGGCGAAACTCCTGTGTTTTATTACGGAGTTCATCATTACTGAGAGATTGGTAACTGGCAAAAAACTGGTTGATCTTTCCTACATAAGGTTCGATCTTCTTAACGTCTTTTTCTGACTTACTGCCACCAAAAATTTTTGAAATAAAACCAAGCATGGTTCGGGATTGTAATTAGTTATATAAAAAGTTCAATTTTAAAGTCAAATGTGTCAATTCAAATGAGTGGATTTGACTCCGCTGATTTATTTGACAGGGTTTTCTGTTGTCAAAAACGGTGCTACACTATGCCAGCAAGCCATTTTGACAGGGCGAACCCCTTTATTTATCAGGGGGCAGCAAAGATATGATAATAGTCCGTAGTCCCTAACCAGCCCCTGCAGGTTGTAATAGCTGCAAAAGAAGCAGTTAGCTCCAAAATTTATTTTTTGTTGGCGTACCTTTCTGGCCTGATCAGCATATTCATTAAACGGCCCTTTATGTACCGGTTTGCAGTAGCAGTTTTTCTTTTAGTCCTTTTCTCCTCGTGCAGGAATGGTAATCCGGATGCCGAACCCGGAAACACCAAAGACGTTGATCCGGAAGCCATTTTTTTTGATTACCAGGTTACCGGCAAAGAGGGTAGTGACCTTATCACCGTTTTGATCCAATTCCGCTATGGCGGCGAATTTGGGGGCACACTAAAACTGGAGGAACCGGGCAATGTGCAATTGGACGGTGAAATAATTAAGGGTGACAGTACCAAAGCCACCGGTGCCTTTTATGAATTGCAAAAACCCGTAGCAACTTTTACAGGAAGCCACACTATCGTTTTTACCAGTACTGATAAAAAAAAGTACAGGGAAGAATTTAGCTTTCAGCCTTTACAACTCCTGACAGAAATTCCGGCAATAGTGCCCGGCGACAGTCTTGATTTGAAATTTGGTGGTCTTGAGCCCGGCGATATAGTTAGAGTGGTGCTGACGGATACCGTTTTTGGCAGTGAGGGCATCACCCGGCTGGACACAATAAGGGAGGAAAGCAGGATCATCATCACCCGGGAAGAACTGGAAAGCCTGACCAATGGCCCTATACAAATAGAACTGATAAAAGAAAGTGAAGCCCCGGTACAGAACGGCACTGCGGAAGGGGGGCGGCTCTATATTTCCTATGGGCTGAAAAGGGAGTTTACACTGGTCAAAAAGGAGGAATAAAAGCATATTTTGACCGGTTTGGTACTGATTTGCACCGATTACTAACAAGACCGGTTTACCATCCGAATATTTTCCCTTCTACATGGAATTTCAGGCCATTGCCCGTACTTTTGCGGCCTGAAAAGTTCAATAGTTTCATGAGTTCACATGTTCACAGGAACATGCCATCTGAAGCAAACTTGTGAACTTACAAACTCGTTAACTTCAAAACGTTTCTATGGCCGGTCAATTAAAAGAGGTTCGTAACCGCATCAAATCAGTACAAAGTACACAGCAGATCACCAAAGCCATGAAAATGGTAAGTGCTGCCAAACTGCGCCGGGCACAGGATGCCATTATCCAGATGCGTCCCTATGCACAGAAACTACAGGAAATGCTTAGCAATATTGTAAGCAACAGCGAAGGGGAAGCTGGAATGAGCCTCGCCGCCGAACGCCCTGTGGAAAAAGTGCTGCTGATCGTTATTACCAGCGACCGGGGACTGGCCGGCGCCTTCAATGCCAACACCATCAAACTGGTGAAACTAACCATTGCAGAAAAATATTCCGACCAGTATAAAAAAGGCAATGTGACCATCTGGAATATTGGTAAAAAAGGATACGAGCATTTTGCCAAGAACAATTATAAAGCAGATGCCACTTACAAAGATATTTTTCTGAACCTGACCTTTGAGAATGTGCAGGCTGCCTCCAAAGCGGCAATGACTGCTTTTGAAGAGAAACAATTTGATGTGGTGGAATTGGTATACAGCCAGTTTAAGAATGCAGCCACACAGCGGTTTGAAGTGGAACGTTTTTTGCCCATACCTAAAGTAGAAGGAAAAGCCGGCGCCACTAAAGCCGATTTTATTTACGATCCATCCAAAGAATTATTGATCGCTGAACTGATGCCTAAGATCCTGAATACACAGTTATTCAAAGCAGTACTTGATTCCAATGCTTCTGAACATGGCGCCCGTATGACGGCAATGGACAAAGCAAGTGAAAATGCGAATGAAATGCTGCGAAGTTTGAAAATTTCGTACAACAGGGCCAGGCAGGCAGCGATCACAACAGAACTTACTGAAATAGTTAGTGGCGCTGCAGCGTTACAAGGGTAAAACTCCGACTGCTGGCTTCTTTAGAAGCACCTCCATTTCTCATTCAATAGTAGTTTTCCTAAATGAGAATGTTAATAAGTGTGTTTCTGTCTTCCTGATAGTAATATTAATTTCGTTCAAATCGTTTTGAAACAACAAAAATGGAAATAACGAATCTCATACCGCATATTGAAGCGTTGATCTTTGCCAGCGACAAACCGTTGACAACACTCGATCTGACAGAACTGGTGAATAATGCCTTTGGTTTTATGGATGAAAAGATCTCTCTGGACCAGGTGGAGGCAGCTATTGAAGGCATCCGTGAAAAATATGACTCTGAATTCTATCCGTTTGAGATGAAGCAAAGCGGTGGCGGCTGGCAGTTCTTAACCAAGACTGCATATCATAAAACCATCGCCCAGTTAAATGGCGACAAATTCCTGAAACGTCTTTCAGCAGCATCATTAGAAACGCTGGCAATAGTAGCCTATAAGCAGCCGGTAACAAAAGGCGAGATAGAATCTATCCGTGGAGTGAGTTCTGATTATGCTGTACAAAAATTACTCGAAAAGGAACTGATCATCATAACCGGGCGCAATGAAAAATTACCCGGCCATCCGCTGGTATATGCCACGTCTAAGAACTTCATGGATTATTTTGGCATCAACTCTGCCGATGACCTGCCTAAAATAAAGGAAGTGCTGGCGGAACAATTAGTGGAACCTACTATTATGAAAGATGTACATCACGAAGAAGAAATAAGGCCGGATGATACGGATGAAACAGAAGCACTGGCGGTAACAGACAATGGCGAGCTGATCATAAATAAAGACCAGGGCGACGGTGAAGAAAACTAGCCAGTAAAACTTTCCTGGTCAATTAAACGTAATTTAAAGCAATGAAAGTTGCTTTTTTTTATGTCTTTTATTTTCTGCTAAATACACCTGCCGGTATGGGGCAGGACAAGGTTGACTGCATTAAACTGTCGCAAGAGCTGCTTTATGCTGTAAAAACAGGTGAGCCGGCTGATGCGGCGGAGGCCAGCCTGGCGGCCATCTCATCAGAAGAGTTGCAAAATCAATTGACGTCGGATGCAAAAAGAAAATCATTCTGGCTGAATATTTACAATGCTTTTACTCAACTGCATTTGAAGAGAGCTCCTGGTAGTTATCTAAAACGGAGTAAATTCTTTAAAAATAAATTCATTCTTATTGCAGGAGAAAACATCAGCCTTGACCTGATTGAGCATGGTATATTGCGAAGGAGTAAGGCTAAATTATCGCTTGGTTATTTCAATAAACTATTCAAGTCACGGTTTGAAAAAAAATTCAGGGTTGAAAAATTGGATTACCGGGTGCACTTTGCATTGAACTGCGGGGCAAAAAGTTGTCCGCCAATTGCGTTTTATAAACCGGAGCAAATTGATAAGCAATTGGACCTGGCAACCAAAGTGTATCTGAAGAAAGAAGTGCTGTTTAATGGGAAAGACCTTACTGTGGAAGTTCCGGCCATATTGAGTTGGTTCCGTGCAGATTTTGGTGGAAAAAGGGGGATCACCCGGTTATTGCGGCAGCAACGACTTATTCCGGATAGCACAACTCCGGCCATCCGCTGGAAAGAATATGATTGGGCAATTGCATCCAATGTATTTGAATAAAAGCTTCAATCAGTATATTCGCAGGTATGGCAGCGTCATTATCAAACGAACAACTGGTAGCAGCGGCAACAAAGTTTGGTACACCGCTGTATGTGTATCACGCAGAAAAGATCAAAGAGCAGTATGAAAAAC
>CAYUCU010000257.1:0-4520 GCA_964443345.1 uncultured Chitinophaga sp. | reverse complement strand
AACAAACAGCAGGCTATTTCTATTATCATAGAAGACCAGTTCCCCATCTCCACTCAAAAAGAAATAGAAGTCCAGGACCGGAAATATGAAGGCGCTAAACTGGATGATGACACACAAAAAATAAGCTGGCAGCTGGCTGTAGAGCCAAAAAAAGATAATAAAGTCGGTTTCCGGTATGAAGTAAAATATCCAAAGGATAAAACACTTCAGCTGGATTAAGTACCTGCCCGGTGAAATACCGCCAGGGTTTCATATCGATGGTTAAAACCCGGCTGCCTGATGGTGGCGGGGTTTTTTGTCACCCTGAGTTTGCCGAAGGGAAATTATATTTACAAAATGAATGCAATCATTCGCCCCATTTTAAAGGCTGACAATCCCAGGATCGCTACCATCATCCGGGATACTTTGACGGAATTTGGAGCTAATCATCCCGGCACAGTGTATTATGATTCGACCACTGATGCACTGTTTGAATTATTTCAAAAAGAAAAGGCAGCGTACAATATTGCCGAGCTGGACAACAAAGTAGTTGGCGGTGGCGGCATCTACCCTACTGATGGATTACCACCGGATACTTGTGAGCTGGTAAAGATGTATTTATTGCTGGAGGCAAGAGGTACAGGACTAGGAAGAAAATTGATTGAACGGTCCATTGAAACTGCTAAGGCAAATGGTTTTAAAAAAATGTACCTGGAAACAATGCCCGAACTGAACCAGGCGTTAAAAGTATATGCCCGCTTTGGTTTTGAATACCTGGATGCCCCGATGGGCAACAGCGGCCACACTGGTTGTAAACTCTGGATGATGAGATCACTATAAACAAGGCTTTCAAAATGCGACCCACTTCCTGGTATCTACTTTTTCTCAGTTTAATTCTCTTTAGTTGCAGGGACAGGTCTCCCGCCTCTGAAGAAATCAAAAAACAATACACAAGCAGAGGCGTTATTGCCACACCCCCTTTTGCATTTGATTATGAAGTGCAAAAGAAAAGATGCAAGGAACTTTTTACAGAAAATAAAAATCTGGCTTCACCCGAAAGCAAAAAAAGGCTCACCAACTATATTGCCGACTCACTACTACCTTGCTGGTACGGCACATCCTGGGATTTTAATGGCACCACGCAGACACCTCAGACAGGGAACATCGCCTGTGGCTATTTTGTTACCACTACCCTCCGGGATGCAGGCATGCAAATAGACAGGGTGAAACTGGCCCAATGCGCCAGTGAGCAATTAGTGAAATCCACCTGCACAGACATTCAACGCTTCAGTAATAAATCAGTAGAAAGTTTTGTAGAAGCAGTAAAGAAAAGTGGGTATGGTTTGTACATTGTCGGACTTGACAATCATACTGGCCTCATTTTAAATGATGGCAATGAAGTGTATTTCATTCACTCCGGTGTCATAATGCCCCGCTGTGCGCTGAAGGAAAAAGCCATTGAATCAAGAACGCTCAGTAATTCTAAGTACAGGGTGGTGGGAAGAATTGTTCTTTAATGCAATTGTTGTTGTTACACCGGCTCCGTTTCATACACCGGGCTGAAGAGATAGACCTTCCCCGTTTTTACTTCTGTACATTTAAAGCGTTTACGAAGCTGCTCACCTTTGCGAAAAATCCGTCCGCCTTTTATCCGGAATAAACTATTGGCAGGCAATTCTTCCACCAGCAAAAAGCCCGAACCGTTAGTGTCATATTTGCGAAGCACCCTCAGCAAGCCGTCTTCGGCGCAACTGCTGGCGGCGGGATTTTTTAAAGACAGTAGTAATTCTCTTTCCACATCAGCCGGAAATACTTTGTGCATTCCATTTTGTCCTTCGGATAAAAATTGTTGCAGCAAATGTCCAAAGATATTTTTCCATTCCCGTCCATGTGCCTGCACCCGGCGGCCATACTGTTCAAAAGTGAGCAGATGGGCGCTCTCATGCAGCAGGGTGATCAAAAAAGAGAATGCATTCAGATTGCCATTCACACTGATGCGGTGGTTGGCGGCATGGGTACGGTGCCGGTAATCTCCCAAAATGCTTTTACGCTCCCGGGCAATGGTCAGATGTACTTTATACTGGTGCAGGTAAGCGGTCACTGCATCACCGGTTCCGGGTGGCAGATACTGTTGCAGGTGGTTAATGGGGACTTCCTTCTTAGGCATTCTTTTTTTGCTTCAGCAGTTTGATCAGTGCCCTTGTTTCGATACCGGTATAGATGATATACAAACCGGCACAGGCGATCAGCGCCGGTTTATTCACATTCTTTTTGGCCACCATGATATAGATAAATGCAACAATGGCCACTACAAAGAATTTGATCATAAAACTACCATACATGGCCCGCACAAATGCCTGCGGGTTTTGTGATTCCACAGCTTTATTAGTGATAAAGAAAGCAATAAAGCTTACTCCGAATAATAAAAGGTTGCCGGCAACAAGCACTTCCTGGCTCACTCCATTTTTCTCCAGCCAGGCCTTACCGGTAATGCAAAAAGCAGTGATAAAAACAAATACAAGGAGCAGCGGCCTCGTAGCCTGCAGTAAATTTTTATTCATTGTTATTTTTCCTGCTGGTTTCCCGGAATAGTTTGTAAAAAATTGCCGACAGGACGAGCAAAGGTAATACACAGGCCAGCAATGGCGATGTGTGCAGCCATTTATCCAGTTTCAACCCGGCAAAAACAGCCAGGCCAATTGCCACCAGCAATTGGGTGCCAAGGCTGGCGTACTTTAGCAGGAATTGCTTATTACTATTTGACGGCGGCTTGCTGTTCATTAGTACTCATCTCTACTACATTGGCACCCATATGGCATTGCCCGTTAAACGTAGCGGTAGGTTCTATCTGTAGCTTACCCGCATACAGATTGCCTGTTACTACAGACTTGTCTCTTAGCTGGAGCAACTCTTTGGAACGCACATTTCCGGAAACTTTACCTACAATATCCGCCTGGTTGCCGGTAATATCGCCTTCCACCACACCGGTACTGCCTACAATGATCTTGGCAGAGCTTTTAATATTTCCAACAACAGTACCATCAATTCTGAGGTCACTGTTGCTGCTTATGTCGCCTTTCAGCGTGGTGCCGGCACTTATCAGTGTGGCGCCTGTTCCATTTGAAGATGATTGTTGCATTTCGGTTTTGTTTTTGGTATTAAACATAGGTGTTGAGATTACTAATCGTTTGATAGTTCTGTTTTTGGAACATCCAGTTTGATCGTATCCAGGTTTGCCTGGCTATTGGTGCCTAATGCCTTCTTTATCCCGTCAATATACTGCACATTGTAGGCATTTTGCTTTTCCAGGCCATCTACCCGGTACTTTAGTTGCCGCAGTTCGGAGGCAGACTTGTAGTCGGTATTAGCACCCGGAATATAATACTTCAGAGGTGTGAAAACGATGAGGGCGACTGTTAACCCCACCAGTAACACAAAAATGGTGCTCAACATGATATAAACGCTGAGTCTGGACAATTTAAATGTCACCACCTCTTCGTAAGTATCATCATTCATTACCACCAGGCGGTAACGGTTTCGAAGCCGTTTCAGGGTGGATCCGGCATCTAATTTTATCATATCCTGATTTTAGGGAATTAAAGGTACATCTTGCACCTTGGTTTTACTAACAACCGGCCATCAAAATTGGGAAGAAAAATTGCCTTATTTTTATACTAAAATATTTGAATTTCAGTTAATAAGACTTTAGATTGCGACGATAAATGCGAGTTACCAGATATACCATTTCAGCTGCCTTAACCCTTATCCTCCTGCAGCTCACCACCCCCATTTTTGGACAGTTGGGGATCTCTTTTGATATCAAAAAACCAAAAGAATACGACGAACGGGTGCTCCGTTCCGAAAAATCCGATCAGAAAAAATTTACCCTGCCCCGCCGTTTTATCCAAAATACCGTTACCCATTTCAATTATTACTATAATGCCAACGTGAAGCTGAACGAGGTGCTGGAACGGGCTAAAACCTCATTTACAGACGATTACTCGCAACTGTTACCATTTTACAATTACTCGCTTGATGTTACAGCAGCTGATTCTATTCAGCTGGATTCCATTACTTACAAATCATCCTCCGGCATTGCACTGCATGATCTGAGGGGCGATTGGGTGGATAATCTCTACCTGCTTTGGGGAGCTTCTTTTTACCTGCAAAAGAAATTCGATTCGGCCTACCTGATGTTCCAGTTCATCAACTATGCCTTTGCTCCCAAAGAAAAAGATGGTTATTATAAAACGATCGGCAGCGGCAGGGATGGCAACTCTGCCCTTAGTATTTCCACTAAAGAAAAAAACAGCCTGCCCAAAAGGATATTGTCTGAGCCACCCAGCCGGAACGATGCCTTTATCTGGCAAATAAGAAATCACCTGGCCATAGACGAGATGGCCGAAGCAGCCAGCCTTATCGTAGCATTAAAATCAGACCCTGTTTTTCCAAAGCGGTTGTATAATGACCTGCATGAAGTACAGGCCTATTGGTTCTATAAACAAAATATGTGGGATAGCGCCGCATCACATTTAGTACTG
>CAYUCU010000256.1:0-4549 GCA_964443345.1 uncultured Chitinophaga sp. | reverse complement strand
TCTTCATCCCTGAAGTCGTCATCATCTTCCCATTCGGGTAATCCGCTTAAGTCGTCTATTGGCATCGTGTCCTTGTTTATTAGTTTATTAGTTAATTGGTTAATTAGTACTTCTCCTTGAAGAATCTTTTTATCAATCGGAAAAGTTTTGCTTTCGGGTTTCCCAATAAACCAATTAACTAATTAACCATTTAACTGATTAACCTTTTAATTCCGCTTTCAAAAACTGCCCCGTATAGCTTTCCTTATTCTTTACCAATTCCTCCGGTGTTCCTTCAAATAATATTTTTCCGCCGCCATCCCCTCCTTCGGGCCCGATATCAATTACATGATCAGCTACTTTTATCACATCCATATTATGTTCGATCACCAGTACTGTATTGCCCCTGTCCACCAGTTTGTTCAGCACATCCAGCAAATGCTGTATGTCCTCAAAATGCAAGCCGGTGGTAGGCTCATCCAGGATATAAAATGTTTTACCCGTATCTCTTTTAGACAACTCGGTTGATAATTTCACCCGCTGTGCTTCGCCGCCGCTTAGCGTTACCGCAGACTGGCCTAATGTAATATATCCCAGCCCCACTTCTTCCAGTACTTTTATCTTCCGGTACAGGTACGGTACGTTTTGAAAAAACTCCACCGCTTCTTCCACTGTCATCTCCAGTACATCAGCTATTGATTTTCCTTTATATCGTATCTCCAGTGTTTCCCGGTTGTACCGTTTGCCATTACACTTTTCACAATGCACATATACATCCGGCAGAAAATTCATTTCTATCACCCGCATGCCTCCGCCTTCACACACATCACAGCGGCCACTTTTTACATTAAAAGAAAAACGTCCTGCATTATATCCCCGGATCTTTGCTTCAGGTATGGAGGCAAATAAGGTTCGTATCTCAGTAAAAAATCCGCAATACGTGGCAGGGTTACTTCTTGGCGTCCGGCCAATAGGCGACTGATCGATCTCAATCACTTTATCAATATGCTCCAGCCCTTTCACTGACTTATATTCCAGCGGCACCATCTTGGAGCTGTACGCATGTTTGGAAAGTATAGGATACAAAGTTTCATTGATCAGCGTTGACTTACCACTGCCACTTACACCCGTAACACAAATAAATTTTCCCAATGGAAATTTCACTTCCACATTTTGCAGGTTATTTCCCTTAGCACCTTTCAGCTCCAGGAACTTCCCGCTGCCGGGCCTTCTTTCTTTGGGAATAGCGATTTGATGATGACCATTCAGGTATCCGGAAGTAAGCGTATCCAGTTTTAATAATTCAGCAGGCACCCCTTCTGCCACGATCCTTCCTCCATGAAATCCGGCTTTGGGACCAATATCAATTAAGTAGTCAGCGGCCAGCATAATGTCTTTATCATGCTCCACCACCAGCACACTATTACCAATGTCACGAAGATTTTTTAACGCATCTATCAGCCGGTGATTATCCCGCTGATGCAAACCGATGGATGGCTCATCCAGTATATAGGTGATGCCCTGCAACTGGGAACCGATTTGCGTAGCCAGTCTTATTCGTTGTGATTCACCACCACTCAATGATTTTGACGGGCGATACAAGGTGAGATAGGTAAGCCCTACATCCAGTAGAAATTGCAACCGCTCCCGTATCTCTTTTAATACATCTTTGGCAATAGCCTTCTGCTTATTATCAAGCATCAGTTCAATTCCATCAAACCAGGCCGCCAGGTTATCCAGGTTTAAATTGCTCAATTCCGCAATATTTCTGCCGTTCACTTTAAACCAAAGACTTTCTTTTTTCAATCTTGCGCCGTTACAGGAAGTACATGGTTTTAACGTCATAAATTGCTGTACCCATTCCCGCAATGCCTCGGTGCTGTGCGCTGAGGCAAACCATCTCTTGAGCATAGGGATTATGCCTTCATAGCTGCCCGTATATTCATGGGGAACTGTTTCATCATCTGTATCTACTTCAAGTGATGGATTAATATTTTTATCGCCATACAAAAGCAGATCCAGCTGCGATTGGGGAAGGTCTTTCACCGGTTTGTCCAACTTAATTTTATACTTACTGGCAAATGCTGCCACCTGCTGAAACACACTGGCATTTCTTTCTTCACCTAATGGTGCAATACCTCCTTCCTTTACACTCTTTGATGTATCGGACAGCACTTCATCTATATCAATAGTAAATATATTTCCCAGGCCTTTACACACCGGGCATGCTCCATAAGGAGAATTAAAAGAAAACGCATTGGGTGAAGGCTCTTCGTAACTGATGCCGGTGTCTTCACACATTAGTTGCTTGGAATACATAGCCCCCCTGCCCCCCGATTTGTCCGCCGAGGCGGAAGGGGGGTTCTCAGACTCCGAAACCTGTAAAGACTTTTTTTTCTTTGAGGTTTCTGAAGCCCCTCCTTCGGAGAGCCTGTCCCGTCCGGATGGCGGGAGGTTTGAGGAGGCTGATGGTTCGGGGGCCACAAACATCAAATCCTTTCCGATCTTCAGTGTTTGTTGTACACTCTGGCTCAGTCTTGATTTCAGATCATCAGTTACCTGAAGACGATCGACCACCAGTTCTATATCATGGATCACATACCGGTCCACCTGCATCTTGGCCGTGATGTCCTTTACTTCACCATCCACCCGTACTTTCAGGTACCCTTTTTTTCTTACGTCTTCAAACAGCTCCCGGTAATGCCCCTTGCGGCCACGAACAAGCGGTGCCAGCAAAGCGATCTTTTTCCCTTTATACTTCTTAAAAATATTCTCAACTATTTCTTCCTCACTCCACTTTACCATTTTCTTGCCGGTATTGTAAGAATAGGCTTCACCTGTCCGTGCAAATAATAAGCGGAGAAAATCATACACCTCGGTCACCGTTCCAACAGTGGAGCGGGGATTTTTATTGGTTGTCTTTTGTTCAATGGAAATAACCGGAGAAAGTCCGGTGATCTTATCTACATCCGGCCGTTCCATATCGCCGATAAACTGCCGGGCATAGGCGCCGAAAGTTTCCATATAACGGCGCTGGCCTTCGGCATAAATGGTATCAAAGGCTAATGATGATTTACCACTGCCACTGATACCGGTGATCACAACCAGTTTATTCTTTGGAATGGAGATGTCAATGTTTTTCAGGTTGTGTACCCTCGCCCCAAAAACTTCGATCGATTCAGTTGGTAGTACTGCCAGTTCTTCCCCCGTTTTTTTACTTTTTGCCATACGATAGTGTACGAAGATACTACTTCAAATCCAGTGGAAAATATGCTGCTTTTGAAGTGGCGGTGATACCGGGTTTGCCGGTGGCAAAAAAATGAATAACCGCAGAGACGGGGAGACGCTGAGAAATACAAATGCCTTTGGCCTCCTTGGTTAAATTGCCCGTTGCATTCCTTTGCCGAAGGCAAACCTCCCCGTCTCCCCGTCTCTGCGGTTTATTTGACTTTATTTTTTTTGCCGCAGGCAAACCCGGGCACCTCCGTATTAAAAATTGTTTTGTTGCCATTTTATCCACTTTAGTTGGCAGCAAAATTTTTAAGTTATCCACAAAAATATATTCTGGCACAATATTTTGACTTGTTGCCACCGAGTACCAATTCATTCATTTTAAATAGTTACTTATGAAAAAAACCATTGGAATTGTGGGCGGGATCGTGTTGTCTTTATTAACCACTTCAATACTGGCACAAGACACCACCCGGTGGGATCCCAAAAAAAATCCTACTGTGGATTCACTGACCAGTCCTTATCAAAGCAAGATGCTGCCTCCAAGACCGGCTTTAACTACAGCTGATATATTTCCTGTAATAGGCAAATATGAATCCAGCACAAATACGGATGCAGCAGCGGTAAGCATTTCGCTTGACGAACAGAATAAAGGAGTGGTTTGGATAGAAGGGCTGCCCCAGGGCAAAGTAAAAGCGATGCTCAGAAAATCACCGGCCGTCTATAAGATCCCTGTTCAAAAGACAGAAGATGGAAAAGATGTGGCAGAAGGCACCCTGATATTTGATAAGGAGACAAACACACTCAGTATCTGCATTGGCAAGGCCTTTAATGCTGAAGATCCCGCAGCAGCATTTGTTGCCCCGGTAGAAGAACCGGCAACAACAGTAAAAACTTCAAAAAATAAAAAAACGGTTCAGCCAAAGTCCTGGATCTATGTAGGGACCAAGCAGGTAAAAGAAACGGCAATGAACTAAAAATATTTTATCGGGACGGTTCATTAACAGTAACGAAAGAGGTTGCAGCACTGCAGCCTCTTTCTTGTTTTGTGTACTTAAAAAATATCTTCTGAAACCTTTTCACACAAGGCATTACAGCATACTTTCAAACAACTGTTCGGGAATCATTAATTAAATCAATTTGGAAATCTCAAATTCCCGGCCGTATATTTGCACCAGCCTGCCAGCAGGCAAGTTCTTTACACATACTTATCAAGAAAGGCAGAGGGTAATGGCCCGATGAAGCCTTGACAACCTCCTTCACTTCATTCGATGACTTGTTGAATAAACATTTGTCTCTTCGAACACTGTGAGGAAAGGTGCCAATTCCAACACGACGT
>CAYUCU010000255.1:0-4555 GCA_964443345.1 uncultured Chitinophaga sp. | reverse complement strand
GGTATTGTAGCAGCCGTGTCAGTAAGAGTGGTGGAGCCGGTTTTTGAATCGCAGACAAAGACAAAACTCGGTTCGGTGAATGTGGATTTTGAAGGGCCCAGCATGCGGCAGTTTGTAGGAGACTTCCTGGCGAAAGAATTAGACAATTACCTGCATAAAAATCCTTCCGTAGCGGATGGGTTAAAAAAACGTATTGAACAAAGTGAGCGGGAACGAAAAGAGTTGTCCGGCATCCGCAAGCTGGCAAATGAGCGGGCCAAAAAAGCGAACCTGCATAATAAAAAATTGCGTGATTGCCGGTTCCACTTAGATGATGATGCCCCCGCAAAAGGGAAAGAGCTTTTTGTAGCGAAACAAAAAGAAACGACCATCTTCATTACAGAAGGAGATAGTGCCAGCGGTTCCATTACCAAAGCCAGGAATGTGGAAACACAGGCCGTATTCAGTTTGCGGGGTAAACCACTGAACTGTTATGGCCTTACCAAGAAAGTGGTGTATGAGAATGAAGAGTTTAATTTATTGCAACACGCCTTAAATATTGAAGAAGGATTAGAAGGGCTTCGGTTTAATAATGTGGTGATCGCTACGGATGCGGATGTGGACGGGATGCACATTCGTTTGCTGCTGATGACCTTCTTCCTGCAATTCTTCCCCGACCTGGTGAAGCATGAGAAAGTGTATGTGCTGGAAACACCGTTGTTCCGGGTACGGAATAAACAGGAAACCATTTATTGCTTCAGCGAACAGGAAAAACAGGAAGCTATGAAAAAACTGGGCACCAAACCGGAAGTGACCCGCTTCAAAGGACTGGGAGAGATCAGTCCGGACGAGTTTGCGCAATTTATTGGTGGCAGCATGCGGAAACAACTGATGCGGGTGGAAGAAGGGGAACATATTCAGCAACTACTCGAGTATTACATGGGAAAGAATACCCCGGACCGGCAGGAGTTTATTATTAATAATTTGGAGGTGGAGCTGGATAAGCCGGTGGAAAATTAATTAATAATTAAGGATTAATAGTTAATAATTCCGGCAAACCGGAAAGCCATTTTTAGGAACAAGTACCCAGGAGATCAAAAATTGAAAACCCTATGAAGCAGGATAACCTTATCCTAACGAAGACGTATAATTTCGGGCTGCGTATTTTGAAATTATATCTTCATTTAAAAAAGAAAAAAATTGATAGCGGACTTTGTTCGCAGTTATTGAATAGCGGAACATCTGTTGGTGCGAATACCGAAGAGGCGGTTGGTGGTTCTTCGAGAAAGGATTTTATTAATAAGTTACAAATTGCTTATCGTGAAGCGAGGGGGGCAAGATATTGGCTCCGGCTACTAAGAGATGCGGAAATTTTGGAAAAGAACCTGGCCGAATCATTTATCTGCGATTGTGAGGAAAAATCAGGATACTCACTGCAATATTAAACTCTTCAAAAGGGAGAGGAAATTGTTAATTTTTAATTATTAATCCTTAATTATTTTTCCTTGTTTGATTTTCACGCCAATAGAAAAAGATACTTTGATATCCAGGTACTGAATGCGGAGAAATATGTGATCCCGTTCATTGAAGAAAAATTTCCGGTGAAGCCGGGAATGCGGGTCCTGGAGATCGGCTGTGGTGAAGGTGGGGTATTAAAAGCCTTCATCAACAGAGGTTGTGAAGGTGTAGGAGTGGAACTGGATGCGCCAAGAATAGAGAATGCTCAAAAATTCTTACCGGAGGATATTGCAGCCGGAAGATTGCGGTTTGTGGTAAAGGATATTTACAAGGTAGATGTGGCAACGGATTTCAACGGGCTGTTTGATATCATTGTCTTAAAAGATGTGATCGAACACATACACGACCAGGCAAAGCTGATCGGCTGGATGAAAAATTTTTTGAAGCCTGCTTTGTCGGCAGACAAGCCCGGTGGTATAGTGTTCTTTGGTTTTCCGCCGTGGTACATGCCCTTTGGCGGCCACCAGCAAATGTGCCATTCCAAGATTTCGAAGCTGCCCTATATTCACCTATTACCACGGGGTATTTACAGGTGGATATTAAAAAAGAAAAAAGAACCGGTGGAAAGCATGATGGAGATACGGGACACAGGAATCAGTATCGAACGGTTTGAAAGGATCTGTAAAAAGGAAGGGTATAAGTTCTTACATGTAAGGCATTATTTATTGAACCCGATCTATGAATGGAAATTTGGCTGGAAGCCAAGGCGGCAATCCGTTATTATCAAAGCCATACCTTTTGTAAGAAATTTTTTTACCACCTGTGTTTATTATTGCATACAGCCAATGGTAAAAACCGGAACGATTGATTAGCTAACAAGGAAAATAACAGATATGATTCATATTGTTTTTAACGAGAGTGAAGTGGACCTGATGAAACAGGTAATGGAAATGGATGAAAGCCTGGCGGGTGAAGTGATCCAGGTCAAAGATGATTTTGCCGTTGGCCCCTTGCAAGGTATCGATACTGAAGAAGGTTGGCAGACACGATTGGACTGGTGGAAAGGTTTACTGGATGGTTCTCCGTACGGACAGGAACTGGCCGGAAGTTTTGATGACAGGGAAACGGTACAGCAGATCAAAGCAAAGCTGGATGCAAACCCGGAAGAAGAATTGTGGATATGGATGGCACAGAACCAGCATGATGTAACCGGGTATTTTTGGCTGATGCCGCAGTTCCGGCAGTACCAGGGCCGGGTGATGATCCTGTATCTGAATAACCTGCCTTTCATCAATGAAAAGGGACATATATTTTATCCGTCCTGGCTGAATGAGATACAGCCCAAAGAATTTATAAAGGCCAAAAAATTAGCACGGCCCATAACATTGAGCGAATTTGAGATCGATCCGGATGAATGGAGAAAGATAGCAGAGGAAAATGCCATGGTAAGAATATTGGAGGGAGGCAAAAAGATTGTGGGAAAGGAAGCTGCCTTTTATGACAGTGAGATCCTGAAAAATGTGACTGCTGAATGGCAAAAAGCGACGAGGGTATTATCAAACACCCTGCACCGGATGAAAATAAAAACAGGTGATGTGTTTATCATGTGGCGTATGAAGGAATTGATCAGCCTGGGAAAAATAGAAGTTACCGGTGATGTGAACAAAGGATGGAAAGATTTTGATGTAAAGCTGACAGGTGCAAAGCAGGCGGAAGCGGTTACGAATGAAGACTTGATAGAAGGGTAATAAAATAATATGTCGCCCCGATGGGGCTTGGAGAAAGGGGCATTGTGTTTTATGCTACTGGCATTACGCCCCTCTGGGGCTCTATAAAGATTTCGAGTGTGGGTATTGGCTCCAGGGGAGCCAGATGTCAGAGGGGCAATAAAATAGCATATCGCCCCGATGGGGCTTGGAGAAAGGGACATTGTGTTTTATACTACTGGCGTTACGCCCCTCTGGGGCTGTATAAAGATTTCGGGTGTGGGTATTGGCTCCAGGGGAGCCAGATGTCAGAAGGGTAATGAAATAACATATCACCCGATGGGGCTTTGAGAAAGGGGCATTGTGTTTTATGCTACTGGCGTTACGCCCCTCTGGGGCTGTATAAAGATTTTGAATGTGATATTGGCTCCGGAGAGCCAGATGTCAGAAGGGTAATGAAATAACATATCGCCCGATGGGGCTTTGAGAAAGGAGCATTGTGTTTTATGCTACTGGCGTTACGCCCCTCTGGGGCTGTATAGAGATTTTGAATGCGGGTATTGGCTCCGGAGGAGCCAGATGTCAGTAGAGAAGAAACGATTTGAAAACAGGGTCCGAGCTCCGGAGGAGCGAAATGTTTGTAAAACCGTACCAAATTTTAATAACAATGGCAAACACCTATTCGCAGATATACATCCAAATTGTATTTGCAGTAAAAGGCCGGGAATGCTTTATTAAAGAACCATTCAGAGAGGAACTACAAAAGTATATGACAGGTATCATAACAAATAAAAACCAAAAGCTGTACGCCGCTTATTGCATGCCTGACCATGTACACCTTTTAATAAGCATGAAACCTGCTATTTCGATTTCAGAGCTGGTCAGGGATATTAAAGCTAATTCATCCTCCTTCATCAAAGAAAAAAAATGGGTGAACTCGTCATTCAGCTGGCAGGAAGGATACGGTGCATTCTCTTATCACAAATCCCAGGCTAAGATGGTGGTGGATTATATTCTCAATCAGCCCGAACATCATCGGAAGATTTCATTTAGGGAGGAATACCTCAATTTTTTGAAAGAATATGAAATTGTGTATGAGGATAAATATTTGTTTGAGTTTTATGAATAACCGTATGAAAAATACCATCAAACTGGAAGAAGCAGCCATGTTTGGTCTGGCCATCTATGTACTCAGTTCACTACAGGCAGAATGGTGGTGGTATTTGATCTTAGTTATCGGGCCCGACATAAGTATGCTGGGCTACCTGGCAGGAAATAAAACCGGTGCCGTATGCTATAACTTATTTCATCATAAAGGAGTGGCCGTCGCCGTGTTTGTAGCAGGGTTATTATTGCCGCATATGCTGGTGCAGGTCATCGGTATTGTTTTATTCGGACATTCTTCCATGGAC
>CAYUCU010000254.1:0-4636 GCA_964443345.1 uncultured Chitinophaga sp. | reverse complement strand
CCGCTTGTTATTTTTATTTAAAGATCTACTGTCAAACCGGCTACCCCGACCCTTGGTCCCTACACAGTGTAGGGATGCTCTACCAAATGAGTGCTGACGAACTCCGTTGTCAGCATCCTGACTTGCAGAGCAACGTCAGGACTACTTCCGCTTGTTTTCGCCTGGTTTGCACCCAGGCATTAAAAGAACTTCTGTTTGTTTCCCACAGGGATTTTCCTGTATGGGGTTGCAAAAATAGGGCATGGGCCCTTTTGAAAAAAATTTTAAAGCTATTATTTGTACTTGGGAGTATATTGGCTGCTTTCCTGAACAGGTGCTTCTATTTTGCTATACCTCTTGGTAGACAGCATATAGCAACCTCCCAATACGAATGCCACGATACAGGCCACCTGCAGGTAAAAAAGGAATGCTGATGAAGATACCCAGTTATGAGTAAAGTCTTTATCCTGTATTTTTTCCAGTTCCTGGTGGTATTCCTGAGTGTTGCTCATAATCCGATTTTGTGATGCAAAAATAAGGGTTCAGTATAAAAAATCACTTTGTTTTATCCACTATTTCAGTAAAATACTTCTTCTTTTTTACAAAATGCTGCCATACCATATTCTTTTGCAGGTAGCCGGAAAGGTGCCCTTTTTTGGTAACAGGAAACACACTCTTGCGCTGGTAGAACAACCACCATTTAATAAATGCCAGTTGAGCCCTGATAATGGCAATGAAATAACCACCATCACCCGTCAGCAACCCTTTCCAAGCAGAAACGGCATCAAGAAAATTTCTCACCGGCATTATCCATATTTTTTTGGTCCAAGGTAAATTCTTGGACAGCATTATTTTATTATTCCGGAAGTTGAGATATGTTTTTAATGAGTTGCCCCTTGGCAGAGTGCCTCCTCCCACATGATACACGACTGACGCCGGACAGGAATAGATCTTATACCCGGCCAACTGTATACGCCAGCAAAGATCTATCTCTTCCTGGTGGGCAAAGAAGTATTCATCAAAACCTTTGACTTGATGAAATACAGCAGAACGGATGAAAAGAGCAGCACCAGAAGCCCAAAAGATGGGTTCTGACTGATCATATTGTCCTTTATTCTCTTCGGTGATATCAAAGATCCTTCCTTTTGCAAAAGGGTAACCGTATTTATCCAACCATCCGCCGGCACCTCCTGCATATTCAAAGAAATTTTTATTGGCATAAGAAAGCAACTTCGGCTGACAGGCAGCAATGTTGTCGTCTTTCTCCAGCAATTCTATCATCGGTTGCAGCCAGCCCGGCAATACTTCCACATCCGAATTCAGCATGACATAATATTCTGCCTGCACCTGTTTTAATGCTTCATTGTATCCTTTGGCAAAACCATGATTTTTGGTGAAACGGATGATACGGATGGCAGGGTACTGTTGTTGAAGGAAAGAAACAGAATCATCGGTGGAGCCATTATCGGCAATGATCACTTCCTGGCTATCCCGGGTGGCAGCTACTACAGATGGCAGAAACTGTTCCAGGTATTTCCGGCCGTTCCAGTTTAGTATTACGATGGCAATTTTGGGTGAAGGGTCCAATAGGGGAAAATATTTATTCAAAAATAAGGGAAGCCGGTTTATCCTCACTAAATTCGAAACATGTTCAGGCAATTAATAAACTGGAGAACAGGGCTGGCATTAGTTGCCATCTTTATTGTGAGCGGTACGATCCTGTATTCTCAATACCTGGCCCGGAAAATAGCAAAAGAAGAACGTAAAAAGGTGGAGCAATGGGTGGAAGCGACCAAAGCGCTGATCAACCCGGATAATAATGATATCTACTTTCCCAGTAAGATACTGAAAGACAATACAGACATACCGATTATTGAAACCAATGAAAAGGACAGTATTACCGGCTCTGTTAACCTCGATTCAACCAAAGAAGCACAGGATAAAAATTATTTGGCCAAAAAATTAGCCAGCTTCAAATCACTTAATAACCCGATCATTTATAAAGACCCGGTTGATTCCACTAAGGTGAACCGTTATTATTATGGCCATACCAGTCTGTTGAATGAGGTTCGTTATTACCCGATGATCCAGTTGCTTATTGTGGCGCTTTTCATTACGATCATTTTTTTATCCGTGAGGAGCAGCTACCGTTCTGTTCAAAACCAGGTATGGGCCGGAATGGCCAAAGAAACGGCCCACCAGTTAGGAACACCCGTATCATCGCTGGAAGGCTGGGTGGAAATGCTGCGGGAGAAACCGGGTAATGAAAAAATAGCACAGGAACTGGAAAAAGATGTGAACCGGCTGCGGCTGGTATCAGACCGGTTTGGAAAGATCGGCAGTACCCCTCACCTGGAGCAGGTGGACCTGGTGCGACAGATCAACCAGATGGTGGATTATATGCGGAAAAGGGCTACAGGAAAGATCGTGTTTACGGTAAATACACACGGGCAGTCAATTATTCCGGCCAGCATATCAGCACCATTGTTTGACTGGGTGATAGAGAACCTGCTGAAGAATGCCCTGGATGCGATGGAAGGCAAAGGGGCCATACTGGTAGATATTATGGAGGAGGATAAAGAAGTGAGCATTGATGTGACGGATACCGGAAAGGGGATTGCCAAGCAACATATTGGAAACGTTTTCAAACCAGGATTCACCACAAAAAAAAGGGGGTGGGGGCTTGGGTTGAGTTTATCACGCCGTATTATCCAGCAGTATCACAAAGGACAAATATTTGTAAAGCATTCAGAAATAGGAAAAGGAACCACATTCAGAATTGTGTTGAAGAAGTAGTTTAAAGGTTTAAAAGTTCGCAAGTTTTACAGGTTCTTTCTCTATTTGAAGTTATCTGTTATATTTGCACTCCTGATAACCAGAATGATTAATCAGCCACAGCATTTATGGAATTTAAAAACTATTGGAACTTTCCCCAGGCCCGGGTGGCGAAATTGGTAGACGCACCACTTTGAGGTGGTGGCGCCCGAAAGGGTGTGCTGGTTCGAATCCAGTCTCGGGCACAAGAGCTTCAGCATGATATTGCTGAAGTTTTTTTTTTGAAAACATCAGCAGGGAAAAAATGGTTGCCGAAAAAATTACTTTGAGGTGGTGGCGCCCGAAAGGGTGTGCTGGTTCCCTGCCTGACGGCGTCAGGCAGTCAGCGAATCCCCCGCCTGACTAAAGCCATTCGGGCAGGAGTCTCGGGCACAAGAGCTTCAGCATGATTTGCTGAAGCTTTTTTATTGTATGGCCTTCAACCAACGTTTGGTTTTGTTTCGTGCCGATAGTACTAAAGATTTCTTCTTTTCATTTGTTAGTGCTTCCATTTCTTTCACTACAGCATATTCTTCAAAGGGCTTTGGTAAATAGTCTTTTCGGAAATGCTTTAGTCGTAATGATAACACTTCATGGTCCTGCCAGCTTCCCAGGTCATCAAGGATGCTATGCAATAATTCCGGCTGATAATTTTCCTTATTGGCAAGCAGGCTGACCCAATAATAAACAGTTTTCAATGTCATCCTGAGTTGATGTGGTTGCCTGAAATGGCTGGTCAGTTTTTCAAGCATCTTATCAATGGCAGATATGATCTTCAGGTTTAGTGCGGGGCTATCCTTTAAACTCTGTTCCTGTTTTAGAAGGAAACCTATTTTTAAGAGCTCATTTTTTCTATAGCGGTGTATTTCCTGGTTGGACCAGGCCTTGGCCATTTTCAATACAGCCTGCAGGAAAATTGTAAGTTGTGGACAAACGTATTCGTCTTCTTTTTTTAGAATATCCGTAAGTTCCAGGCATATCTCCACATCCCGCTGCCGCCCCAGGATGTTGAAGAGTGATTCTGTTTTGTGAAAATAAGTTTCTGTTTCTCCGGGAATGCGTTCAGTTTCTTTTTGCAAAACGAAGAATAATTCCTGGTAAGCCCTGAGTTTTTTTATTGCCACCCGCAGATCATGAATCGCCTCTTTGCTTAGTTTTTGCCGGAGTAGTATTAAATTTTTGCTGAGCGTTTTTTCTTCTTTCTTCCAATGGTCCAGAATAAGGTTTGTTTTATGCATACACAAACCAGGCTACTTTTTTACAGGCACCTGTACTACTAAGTAATACAAACTTATCTGGCAGGGTTATGAGATTGGTCAGGCCACTGGCTGTTATTGCCCGAAAGTGTAGGCATATTCAATTTTCCCGGTGATCTGTTTATCCTTATTGAACAATACCTCCTTGGTTTTAAGGCCTTTTTCATTATAGATATACCGCCAGATCAGGTAGCCAAGGTGAAGGCTGGAGGTAGTGGTGGTCTTTTGGGCCACATTCCCCTGCTCATCGTATTCGAACATGATATCCGGCAATAGTTTCTTCATTTTGGTATTATACCGGACGATATCCAGCAACCGGTTTTCAGAATCATAATAATAATAGAGATAGCCTGTTTCCACACCTCTTTTGTAGGTCCTTTCTTCAGCAGTATTGCCGTTTTCATCAGCAATGAACCGGATTTCCATACTGTCCGTACTGTTTTCAGCACCTGTACTCTCAATGATGCGCCACATTTTCTCCGGTTTTCCGGCTGCGTTATAAGTCCAGTAGTGGATTTCTTTATGGTTAAAATCGCTGGAGGAATCACCTACAATATTTTCGATCCTGCTTACACGGCCTGCGGCAT
>CAYUCU010000253.1:0-4652 GCA_964443345.1 uncultured Chitinophaga sp. | reverse complement strand
TGTAGATCGTATTGGAGCCCAGTGATTTTATTTCATTCTGAATATTACGTTCCAGGCTGCCCACAGTGGCCAGTACACCGATGATGCAAAAGATGCCAATGGTGATACCAAACAAAGAAAGAAAAGTGCGAAGTTTATTCTTCCACAATTCCTGCAATGCCATTTTAAAGCTGCTGCCCACAATTTCCAATGACCGTCTGACCATACACAAATTTACCGGAAGAAGAGGGGAGTGAGAAAAGTAATTATTTATGTGGTCACAACAGTTATCCACCGGAAACGGCAGTACAAATGACCAGCAGGCCTGTTTCAGGGTGCCAGAGGCGGACGAGTATGCTCTATTTATTTTAACTTGCTTCATTAATAATACCTGATGGAAGAATTATCCAATCCTGTTTATTATTCACCCAGCGAAAGTGAACGGTTTTTCCGGAACAGGTACACGATCTCTGTTGCGTTTATTATAGGGATACTGTTGTTCCTGCTTCCGTTTGCGGAGATACGATGTAATAATATGGCCATGGCCAAAAATACCGGCCTGGGTATTGCTATCGGCTCTCCGTGGAAGTCGTCTGCCCTTTCCGGGTTACAAAACGGGCTCGAATCTCTCGATAAAGATGCTCCCATGAAACCAAGAGAACAGTTGTCAGATGGGGTGAATATTTTTGCTATTGCCGCACTGGTTGCTGCTATTGCAGGATTACTTTTCTCACTTACCAGCAGCAGGCATAGGACATTGCTCGGTCTTTGCACCGGTATATTAGCAGCAATACTGATGATCGCACTGATGATCCATTTGAGGATGTCATTTAGGTCCCAATTGTCATCACCAAAGAACTGGGGAGAAGACGATACAGGGTTTGACCGGATGTCGCTGTTCCTGAAATTACATTTTACGGTCTGGTATTATATATCACTGGTATCGTTTATGGCGGCAGCATTCTTTGGTTATAAGCAGTACCGGATAGAAATGGAGGATGCCATACGGACAGCACACCAGTTTGATTTTCAAAAAGAGGCGGCCCGCCAGCCGGATCAATAGGAAAAACTGCTGTGGTTTATATCAGCTGTTGTTTTTTGCTGCTGCAATGCTTGTAGGCAGGCCATCCAAACTTTGCAGATTGTTTAGCTGAATATATTCCTGCAATCCGTCTGCCCCTTTTTTCTCTGCCCAATCAAAATGGATATCTCTTTCTCCTGCATAGTTGTATAACGGTACACCAAACCCGCAGGAGGTTTGTACGAGGTCAATATCTGCAACAATTATTTGCCGGGTACTGGGGTAAATTCTAAAATACGGGGCATACTGATCCCATTGTTCAGTGCCGGGCAGCACGGTAAATCCTTTTCCATACAGTCGTAAAATATTGGGAGCTCCTTCAAAAGAACAGAACATGAGGGTGATGCGGCCATTTTCTAATGTATGAGCGGAGGTTTCATTGCCGCTGCTTATCAGGTCCATATAAGCCACCTTGTTTTCGGATAAGACTTTGAAGCAGTCCAGTCCTTTGGGCGACAGGTTCACTCTGCCGGCCGCACTGAGCGGGGCGGTACTTACAAAAAAGATATGTTGCTGTTCGATGAATTCTTTGTGTGCCGGTTTTATGGTATCATGGAGTTTGCCCATATGAAATAGTTGAGTGATAAAAGTAAGAAGGAATATTGATGTTTTTGCCGCTAATGGCCACTGCATACTACTGCGAAATGATAAGTTAATGCCCGGCAGCGCTTTGGGAATATATTTCCCCATCTTCATTGATCAATAGCTCTTCTGTCACTTTGGTACTTCGTTTGCCTGTGCTGTTATAGGTTATCCAATGGAGTGCTCTTTTTTTTGATTAAAATAAATCAGTATGAACCAAGTACGCTTTTTTTTATTTATAGCTTTTCTTGCATGCTGCAGCATAGCAACATCTGCGCAGGTTTGTAAACTCGTATGCCCGGCTAATATGATCGTAAAAACGGACAGCAGCAGGGAAGGGGCAATAGTTAATTTTCCAGTGACTGCAACTACCGGTGATTGTGGTGTTGTAACCTATTCGAGGGCCTCCGGGTCCTTTTTCCGTATCGGATCACATAGTATGGTAGTAACGGCCGCAGACGGTCAAAAATGTTCGTTTACCATAACGGTTGCCGATAATGAACCACCTGTACTGTCAGCGGTAACGCTTTCTTCCAAAAGGATCTGGCCTGCCACCAACAAAATGAAAAGAGTAGGAGTGTATTATACGGCCAGCGATAATGCGGATGAAGTGACTACGGTGTTAAGTGTTAGCAGTAATGATACGGAATCAGCTACTAAAGATTGTGAAGTGATCAATAATCACCTCGTCCGGTTGAAAGCAGCACGTTTGCCTGGTGGCGAACCAAGAATATATACTATTACTGTCAGCACCTCAGATATGTCAGGCAATACCACCAGGAGAATGACGAGTATTGTTGTTTCAAAAAAGATGGTGGCAGAGGATGTGGTGATGTATTAGTAGTTTTCTGACGCATTTATTTTTTGCAGCGATTGATATCAGCTGCGGACAGCGCTTACTGAAATTATAAACAGGAGATCCCTCTACATACCCGCATTCTTCTTATAGAGCTTCCAAAAAAATTGTATCGCTGCCAGCACATCTTCTTCTGACTTGTTTTGTGTATTCGTCAGAGGAATCCGGCGCCGAAAACCATCTTTACTGCCGTCCTTCCGGTATTCCACCACCAGTAAAAAATTATCCTGGATGCTGATCACCGTTTCTTTCTGTGTGATATATACTTTAAGAAGGTTGGACCAGCCGGTCACCAGTCGTTCATCCTGGTAGATACCTTTTTTATTGACCCGGATATAGATCCTGTTGCTTTTCCCTTTCCGGTATAAAAGGATCGCTGGTAACAGGGCAACTGCGAAAATAAAATTCAGGTAAGTCAGTTTAGCAAAGTGAGTGACAAGGGACTCTATTAATCCATATAGAAAAAGGCCGAAGAACAGGGAGGCCAGTACATACACCAGTACTTTTTCTTCGCCTACAATAAACTCACTGTCTTTTTGCAATGGAATTTTTGCCATAACCTCTTGCTGCTACCCGGTGAGGTATACAAGCATCACCGGCTTGTGAATGTAGCATTTCTTTTGTTCAGGTGGTGTGGCTGTCACCACAGAAAGAGTATCAGCCTGTTTTGCGCAATGAAAATGAAAAGGTGCTTCCGGTGCCCTGTTCAGTCTCTATATGAAGCTGGCTTCCGTTGCACTCCAGGAATTCTTTGCACAACATTAATCCCAGTCCCGTGCCGGATTCACTGGCAGTACCCTTTGTAGTGTAAAAATTTTTGTTGTTTATTTTCTCCAGTGCTTCTGTAGTGATGCCGGCCCCGGTATCTTTTACGTACACCTCAATAAATGAATGATGTTCATACACACCAATTGTAATGGTGCCCTTTTCCGGGGTAAACTTAATGGCATTGGAAATAAGATTCCGGAGTACTAAGCTGATCATATCCTTATCCACATTACTATATACATCGGGAGGTGTGTCATCGATGATGGTGATCTGTTTCGCCTTTGCCTGCAGGTGAAGCAGCTGGAGCACTTCATATATTGATCTGTTGATATCTACTTTTTGCGGATACACTGATCTTTTTTGCATTTGTACTTTTGCCCACTGCAATAAGTTATCCATGAGGCCTACTATATAATTCAGATCGTTTTGAATTTCAGGTACTGATTTTTTCAATTCCGTAACAGTCATTCGCTTCTCCTCTACATTACGAAACAGGTTACGTAGTCCATGAATGGGTGCCTTCAGGTCATGTGAAATGATACTGAACATTTTATTTTTTATGGCATTCAGCTCTTTCAGCTCTTCAGCCTGTTGTTTCAGCCGGGTGGTCGTTTTTTTAATTCTGGCGGACTGATGCTGTATCTGCATATTTTTTTCCTGTAGTGCCGTGTTTTTGGAAAGAATATGGACCTGGTAACCGGTGTTTTCTTTTTTGATCAGGAACAGGCCATAAAAAATGAACAGGATGGCAATGATCTGGTTAAAGGAATAAAGGGAATAATTGACATTGTGCAGCTCATGCGGATAACTTCTTATAACTACAGCCAGTAAAAAATAACTGATCATAGAGAAGCAAAGCGAAAAGACCATATAGCCGGTATCCTTTAAAAAGAATACCGACATAACACCGTACAGGATAAAGAAAAGGGTGGTGCCGGGGTTCATCCCGTATAAATAGATAAAGCAGGTAACAAACGGGTAAAAAATAAAATAAGTGATATAGGCAAACTCATGTTTCTCCCTGTAGTTGAGGTACAGCACAAAAAGACTTACCAAAGCCGGAAGCCCCATTACGATCCATGAAATGAACGGGATGCTGTCCGTATTCAATAAACCGGACAACGGGATAAGTATGCCTGCTACGAGTTGTAAAAAATTAAGTTGATTGAAGATGCTTAGTTTTCGCTGTTCATATTCTTCCATCGCAGGATTAAAACCAAAGAGTTTGACGTGGTTCAGCAAAGAAAAGATACGCTCCTTCAGGTAAGTATAACTGCGCCTGAATTTAAAGGAAGAGTTTTTGACTTCACTGCGGTGAAAGGGCCGGGCCGTGATTTCCATGGTTTCTCGTTTGAGTAATAAAATATTGGAGGAATCAAGATAAGT
>CAYUCU010000252.1:0-4662 GCA_964443345.1 uncultured Chitinophaga sp. | reverse complement strand
CTTGCCCGGATAACCCGTCTTGTATTCTATGTCCGGCATAAAAATGATATAGCCACGGCTCACAAAAAATGGAACATTGACAGCGCTGCGGATTGGTGCCGGTTCTTTGTAGGAATGTAATCCATCACTGAGCTTCTCGTAAAAGTAAACGATCATTGGGTACTTTTTCTTTGGGTCAAAATCTTCGGGCTTGTACACAATGCCAGTAGCTTCCTTGCCATTGTAGGCTTTCCATTTGAAAAGTTCGGCGGTGCCCCAATTGTAATCTTTTTGTTGGGAGTTGATGGAAGAGAGTTTTATTTCATGATCAATTCTTTTCATCTTTGAATCAAACCCTTGTATATCAAGAACATCATCATTAAAATAAATATCGGGTGACTCTTTATAGCTTTCTTTGCTATAAATAATATTACCAGCGTTGTATGCTTTTAAAACTGAACCAATAGCATACTTTCCAATTATCAGGGTAAATAATAATGGTTGATTATCAACAAAATTACCATTCCTTATTCCAGCGTCTTTGCTATCCTGATTTTGAAAACGGAAATGCAAAGATTGGTTATACTTAATAAATCGTTCATCATTATTAAGACGTATATAACGATAAGTATCTCTGAAAATTCTGCCAGTTTTAGTCATATTCCCAATTACTATTTTTACTTCAGGATCCAATTTCCACACATCATATTTATCATACACATACACCGCCGAATCTCCTTCATGCCATCCCATCACCCCATAATTAGCCGGCTCATCCGGTGTATCCCAATCTTCTTCATATAATGGCACTTTAATGCCGGATGAGATATTGCGGCTGGTGACTCCATCCCAGGCAAAATAATTCTTCGCCTTCCTGTCGTACCACATGATATACTTCCCTGTTGATGATGGATACACCTGGCCCTGTAAGTTTTCCTTCACCAGTTTTCGATTGCCGGTGTTTACATCAATGGCATAAATGTCTTTCAGCGTAGCGCCCCGCCACTGGCTTTCTATTCGTTTACCAAAATCGGTAACTCCGACAAATGTATCGCCATCACCTTCGTTTGTTTGCAATACTTGTGGTATTTCTTTACTGCCGAGTTGCGTGATAGTTTTCTTTTCCAGGTCATACACTGCCAGGAAATTTTCCTGCTGTGCTGCCCGTAATCTTGCCGGAAAATTTTGCACCGTTTGCAGGTAATCGTCATTATAATGCCAGATGTCGAGCTTGGGTTTGTCTATTTCAATGATCGTTGTGTCTTTTGGCGGTTGAATGGGTGCTGTGCCAAAGAAAAGGCGCTTACCATTTTTACTAAAACCCAGGTTACCAAATTCACTCACCGTCATTCCGAGTTGCATATCCACACTATTCTTATCTGCCAGTAAAAGGGCACTGTCCATTCCGGACTTATAATACCAGATGCGGTAAAATTTCTGCAGGTCTTTAGGCCGGGCATCCCGCTCAGCAAGGTAAGCCAGCTGGGAGCCATCATCAGTCATTGCAAAGTTTTTGAAATCATTTCCTCCATGGCTCAACACCGTTTGCATTGATTGCTTCAGATCATACAACGTTACAGTTGCCTTACTCAAAGAGTCTTTGGGATTTTTTGCCTGCTCTATCAGCAGTTTATCACCTGTCTTACTGAAATAGTATTCCAATACATTGGCAAATATTTTCTCTTCCCCTGTTTCTAATTTCCGAAGAACCAGATCGCTTCCAGCATCAGCAGCAGGTACACCCGGCTCATCTCCATCCGCATCCTGATCAAAGATGAATGATGAATTTTCACCCTCGTCCTCCGTTCCATCATTCCTCACTCTTTTCTTTCGCTCCGGAATTGCCTGGATAATGCTTTGCAAAGAGTCAATAATATGATTCAGGCTATCAGCCAATTTAGTTTTACTACTTGCATCCGGGGTCTTTTGTTTTGCTGGTGGTTCCCGTATTTTCTCCAATTGATACGCCACCCAGCCGAAAGATTTCTGTGGTGTCTTATAACTTTTCGCTTTGGGGGTCTTCCAGGTTTCTTCCTTGCCTAATTCGACAATCGCTATTGAATCATTTGGCATATCATCCGCCTTCTTTTTTTTGATCCTTGCTTCTCTTATGTCTTTATAAAAAGGTTTGATCTTAAATACCACATAGCGGCTGTCTTCGGTTATCAAAGCGCTGTATCCTCTTGGCACCGACTTTTTGTATTTGGCATCAGAAGATTGTATCACCAGTTCATTATCACCTTCCTGCGGGTCGATGGTATAGACCACCCATTTGCCATCATTGCTGATCATCCGTTCGCCGATATGCTGCCAACTGTCGTACACAGAATGATCAAGCGGTTTTTTTTGACCAAAAGAACAAATGGCAAGCAGTAGTGTAAGAAGTGTTAGTCCGGTTTTTTTCATGCAGTTATTATTTTTCAGTTACCTAAGATACTGGAATATACAGTATGTGTTTCAGGGTTTTGTCCCCGTTATCATACCATACTGCCACAAGCCTTTTTTCATCCCTTTGTACTGGTATTTACAGGCTTTGATGTTCTTCTTTTGCAGTTCCGTAGCTGGTTTGGAAAAGTTGATCTTCTTCCAGGCAAGGTATAAGCTGGCAAGGAAATAAAAGCGGTACAGCCGGCGGGAAGAATGTGAGGCTTCTTTGGAAATAGTACGATAGCTGATTTGTTCAAACCCGCCTTGTTTCATGAATGCCTCAAATCGCTGCGGCGTTTCCAGGTAATTTACCTGCCAGCCATCCAGCCACTTACGGATGATGGGGTTATCATTGTTCTCAAAAGCAGTAACGAATCCATCTGCCACTACCAACCTGCCACCCGGTTTCAGTAAGCGAAACGCTTCTTTAATGAATTGCTCTTTACTATCTGCATAACAAATACTTTCACATCCCCACACCACATCAAAACTGGCATCGCGAAAATCAGTGGCACAATAATTCACAGCCTTAAAATCAACTAACTGCTCCACCCCTTTTTGTTTTGCATTAGCTGTTGCCTGTGCTACCTGTCTTTCGCTTAGCGTTATGCCTGTTACTTTGCAACCCAGCACTGATGCTATAAAAATGCTGCTGCCTCCTACTCCGCAACCGGCATCCAGTACTTTATCCGCAGATCGTATGCCGGCTACTTCCATCATCACTTCATTCATGCGGAGTAATGATTGGGGAAAGGAACGCACCTTTTCATCCCAGTAACCAAAATGAATGGCAAGACTATTGTCCAGGTCCCAGGAATCCTTGTAGGCGTTCTCCGTATCCTTGTAGTATTGTATTATTTTCTCGTGGTAATCAGTCGGGTGCATGCTCGGTCAGTTTTCGTTCTACTTTCACCAGCAGGTAAATATGTATGATCAATGCTACTGCAATAATAGCAAAACCAACGAAAAACCATTTACTGAGAAACTGGTTTTCTTTATACACCATAAAGGCGAGAATGATACCATAAACAGGCTCCAGGTTATAAGTAAGATTAACGGTGAAGGCCGATAACCGCTTCAATGCATTACCGGAAAGCTGAAAAGCGATGACCGAGCAAAACCAGGAGAGAACAAGCAGCCAACCAAGATCTCTCCATCCGGGAACGAAATGGGGTGTTGGAAATTTTTGCAGGTAAAAAGGCAGTAATACCGACAATACAAGCAGCCCGCCTGTCTGTTGCCAGGTAAGCATTGTTTCCACGTTGATGCGTTTTAAAAATTCCCGGTTATAAATGGGAAACAAAGAAGCCAGTACCGCTGAAATGATTCCGATAATGATCCCGGTTTTATATTGTGTGTCAAAATGAAAGATAACATAGATGCCGGTAAGTGTGATCAGGCCCAGCAGCAACTCGATCCATTTGATCCGCTTGCGCAATATCAGCGGCTCAAACAATGCCGTAAAAAATCCGATGGAAGAAAAACATACCAGCGCTACCGATACGTTCGCATATTTAATAGAACCATAAAAAGTGACCCAGTGCATAGCAGCGATAAAGCCAACAGCACTGATCTTTAGAATATCGATCAAAGGGATCTTTTTTATTCTTTTCATCAGCCCGAATAAGACCCACATGGTAACAGCCGTAAGCAACAACCGGTACCAGACGATCATTCCTTCGTTGAGGGTGATCAACCGTCCGAGTATACCGGTAAAGCCGGCCAAAAAGACAGCCGCATGCAGTTGGAGAAAGGCCTTTTTCATTCCGCTGCAAACTATGACATTATTTTTTTCCGCTTGTGAAAACCTGCACTATATTACAGCATTATGTTGCTGATTCAACTGACAGGTTTATCCGGTGCCGGCAAATCTTCTATTGCCCGGCTGGTAGTTTCTTTGCTTGCAGCAACAGACCTTCCTGCCGTGATCATTGACGGGGATGAATACCGGAAAACAATTTGCAAAGACCTTGGGTTTTCCAAAGAAGACCGGCATGAAAATATCCGGCGGTTGGGTAAGGTGGCGAATAACTTTGTGAAGGAAGGGAAGATCGCTATCATTGCCGCCATCAATCCTTATGAAGAGATAAGAATTGAATTAAAAAAACAATACGGGGCCAAAACTGTATGGATCCATTGCAGCAAAGAAGAATTAATAGCACGGGATACAAAGGGTTTGTATAAAAGGGCCCTGCTTCCGGATGGGCACCCGGACAAAGTGAATAACCTTACCGGTATCAGCGACGTGTATGAAGA
>CAYUCU010000251.1:0-4811 GCA_964443345.1 uncultured Chitinophaga sp. | reverse complement strand
TGATTAGAAATTGAGATTTACACCAAAAATGATCTGTCTTGTTGCCGGGTTATTGGCGTTCACCGTGATCTGCCGGCCAACAGTACCAGCCTGTCCACCGCCGCCCTGGGCAGCTACTGATCCGCCAAACCCGTTTCCTTCAGGATCAGGTCCGTATCCTTCTTTTACAAAAGGAGACCATATCACAAATGGGTTTACAAAAGAGACATATACTCTCAGTGTGCTCACATTCACCCTGCTCAGCAGTTTCGCAGGAACATTATATCCAAGATTGATGGCCCTGCATTTTACGAATGAGCCGTCCACATAGGAAAGAACAGAATTATATTGTGGTGGTGCCAATGCATCAGGCTGAGGGAATTTATTAGTAGGGTTCCTGGGTGTCCAGTAATCTACTTTCAATTGGTTGTTCCTTCCCGTCAGGAACCAGTTATATCCCGCAAAGAAAGATCCTCCGGGCTCACTGGATAAATAAGGTACTACCACCTTCATCCCGATCCTTGCATAGAGGCTGATGCCAAGATCAAACCCTTTGAAAGAAACGGTATTGGCCATACCCGCTTCAAATTTCGGCTGGAAGTTCCCGATGATCTGGCGGTCATCGGCGGTGATCTTGTTATCGCCATTCACATCCTCCAGTTTTATATCACCGGGTTTCTGTACAGGTGATACCTGCGTGGTCAATCCATGCTCACCCGTCTGCCATATACCTAATTTCTTATAATCATATATTACGGTAATAGGTTGCCCTACAAACCAGCCATTGCCAATATCGTTTTTCTGGGAGGGTGTTGTCAGCTCAACGATCTTTTCCCTGTTCAGGTAGAAATTGAAATCCGTTGTCCAGGTAAGACTTTTGTTCCTGATGTTAACAGAATTGATTGTCAGCTCAAATCCACTGGCTTTGGTTTTACCCAGGTTTTGAATAGTACGGTCTGCACCATTACTGATCGGAAGGCTGACTGGCAAAAGGATGTCTTTTGTTTTCTGGTTGTAGATCTCTATACTACCTGAGAGGCGGTTTCTCCAGAATCCAAAATCCAATCCAAAGTTGAATTGGGAAGTACTCTGCCATTTAAGCGATTTGTTGGGAAGACTGGCGATCGTATATCCATTCTGCTGACCGGCTGTGCCTTGTCCGAAATTGTATGCGGAAGCACCCAGCAATCCTAAAGTTGTATAAGGATTGATCCCCTGGCTTGCGGCTACGCCCCATCCTGCCCTGAGTTTAAGGTTATTGATAAAAGACATGCCGGACATGAATTTCTCGTTCATCATATTCCAGGCAACTGCAAAAGCGGGATACGTGTAGTATTGATTTCCGGGTGATAAAACAGACGATCCATCACGGCGCACGGTGGCGGTCAGGCTATAACGGTTATCAAAGCTGTAAGTGGCACGGCCCATAAGAGAGAGCAGGCCTCTTTCCCAGAAGTAATTTGCTCCGTTGGCACCAGGATTTATACTCGCTGCCTGGAAAAGGTTTTTGTTTTGCATAAAATCAAAAGGCACCCCGATAGCCGTTACAAATGCGCTGGTGGATTGTGATTTTTGTGCACTATACAGGGCGGTGACACCGATCCGGTGTTTTTCCTTTATTGTTTTCTCATAGATCAACAGATTCTCGATAGTGTATTGCCAGAACTCCGTGTTGCGGATGTTCGCTGTAGATTGGCTTTGGGCCAGGGCGTTATTTACATAAGTACCGGGACCGGAATAGCCGTCTCCTTTATCCTGGTAATAATCAAGGCCTACGTTGATCCTGTATTTTAAGCCTTTTATGATATCCACCTCGCCATAAAAACTATTGAACGTTCTCAATCTCCGGTTCCGGGCAAGAATGGCTTCGCTTCTTGTTTTCAATGTAAGGGGATTAAATAAGTTATCCGTTCCTCCTGTAAGTATCTGGAGATTTACAGTGCCATCGGGATTATAGGGATTTGCTAATGGAGTTATTCGCATCAGGCCACTGGTCACTCCGCTACCACCGGGTGTATTTTGAACTCCCACTGAGTTGAGGGTGCTGAGCCCGATCCTGATACGCCTGCTCAACTGGTGGTCCATCGCACTGCGTATCGTATATCGTTTGTAATCCTGGTTAGGAATAATACCACCTTGAAGGAAATAGCCAAGACTCATGGAGTACTTGCTCTTATCATTACCACCTGATATACTCAGGTTGTGATTGGTCATCGGGGCGCTTTTATATATAAGGTCCTGCCAGTCGGTAGATACCCCTGCGGCCAAAGCTGCCAGTTCGGCGGTAGAATTGGGCCAGGGTTGTGAGCCGGGAGAAGTGCTATGGCCTTCTGCAGCATCCAGTTTCAATTGTGCATACTCAGCGCCATTATACACGTTCATACTCTCCATTACTTTTGTTACTCCATAATAAGCGTCATAACTAAAACGCACTTTACCGTTTGCACCTCTTTTGGTCGTAACAAGTATCACCCCACCTGCTCCTCTTGATCCATAAATAGCAGTCGCAGATGCATCTTTTAATATCTCCAGGCTGGCAATATCGTTAGGACTGATATCATTCAGGTTCCCTGAATAAGGGATACCATCCACTACCAGCAAGGGTGCATCAGCCTGGTCTGCGTTCGCAGCTTCCAATGCCTGCTGGCCTGCTGCAGCGCCACCGCTTGGGAGATTCTGATTGGTAGTATTCGCTACCATCGTCCTGTTTCCACGTATCCTTATTTGTGAACCTGCACCGGGCACTGAACCTGTAGAAGTGATAGTGACCCCTGCAGCATTACCTTTCAACTGGTCTATGATACTATGTGAAGCGGTTCGCAACAGCACATCAGAATTGATCTTGGTAATAGCGCCGGTGACATCTCTTCTTCTTTGCGTGCCATAACCTATCACCATTACTTCGTCGAGGTTACCGGACTTAAGCGAGAGCTGCACATTGACAGTTGTATTATCTCCGACAGTTATTTCCTGATCGGTATAATCCACATTGCTGATCACCAGGACATCCCCTTTGGAGGCAGAAAGGGAAAAAATTCCGTTCTCATTGGAAGTGGTTCCGGTATTCTTTCCTTTTATTACAACTGAGGCCCCTGATAAAGGAGCACCTTGCTCGCCCGTTATTTTACCGGTAATGGTTTTTTGAGCATAAGCAACTACACTGCTTGCAAGCAAACCCACGAGCATCAACAAAGTGAAGGCGATCTTTTTTGTTCGCAGCAGTGTTAACATTTTTTGTTTGAGGTTTTGAGATTTTTTCATGTTTGTCTTTTTGCAGTAAACAGAGTTTGGTTAATATTCGTTTTGGTGACTGGTAAGTTCACCCGGTCTAAGCATCGCTGATAAGTGGTAATGAATAAAGAGTGGAGAGATATCTCCCGGGATATGTCCTGTTGTATACAGGCAAAGAAGAAGGTTCCTGATAGTATAACCTGTCATTTCTCATATAGCAACAATGTGCTTCGGCACATTTAATCGTTTTGGGGCAACGCCTGAAAAAATCCTTTTCATGACGAATATAGAAGATTTTATTAAAAATGCAACCGATTGCAAATTTTTTATTTTTTTCGCCCCTGTTCCCTAAAACAAGCCTGATCCGGGAAAAGGGTGTGGTTTCCTGTCCTGGTTCCTGAAAACTGTCAAGGGGCAATTTTACCAATGACAACCAGCAAACATTCATCAACAAATTGTTTTTTTAATCGATTCGACTTCAATACATTTATACCTGCAAGCCGTCAAAACTGGCTGTAACCGATTGCAATATGAAGAGTAAAAAAGAGATAACTATCTATGATATTGCCCAAAAAGTGGCTTTATCATCCGCCACGGTAAGCCGGGCCCTCCAGGACCATCCTGCCATTAATAAGAACACCCGTAAAAGGATACAGGAAGCCGCTAAAGAACTCGGTTACCGGCATAATACATTTGCCAGCAGCCTGCGAAAACAAAAGACCCATACTATCGGCGTATTGCTTCATGAGCTCAACAGTAACTTCATCACATCCGTATTAGCTGGTATTGAAAAAGTGACTACCGAAGCCGGTTACGACATTATCATTGCTCACTCCGGTGAAAGCTATGAGAAAGAAGTTGCCAACGCCAATAACCTTTTTCATAAACGGGTAGATGGAGTCATCGCTTCCCTTTCCTTTACTTCAAAAGACCTGAACCACTTCGAACAATTTTTTGAAAAGAACATCCCTGTCATCTTTTTTGACCGTGTGGATGAGAACAGTGAAAAGACCCATGTCATTATCGACAACTACCGGTGCGGCTATATTGCCACCCATCATCTTATTGAACAGGGATGCAAGCGTATAGTGCTGTTAACAGCTAACCTGAAACGAAACGTATATGCCCAGCGGCACCGCGGATACACCGATGCGTTGTATGATGCCGGTATAGAATATAACAAAGACTATGTCCTGGTAAAAGACCTGAGTGAAAAAAGCGCCATTGAAGCGGCCCATGAAATACTAAAGATGCAGCCTCGTCCCGACGGGCTTTTTGTTACCAACGATTTTAAAGCCGCCGTTTGCATGCATGAATTAAAACGCCACGGGATAAAAGTGCCCGGGGATATCGGCATTGTCGGGTTTAACAATGATGCGATAAGCAAAATAATAGACCCGCAATTAACCACCATCAACTACCCGGGTGAAGATATGGGAGAGATCACAGCCAGAAACCTGGTCAATCATTTAAAAGGTGTGTCGAACTTATCTGCCACCAACAGGATCATCATTAAATCAGAACTCATCATCAGGGAATCATCGGTAAGGAAAAAATGAAGAAAGCGATCGCCATATTTTTCTTCAGCCTGCTGCTTACCG
>CAYUCU010000250.1:0-4829 GCA_964443345.1 uncultured Chitinophaga sp. | reverse complement strand
CCCAGTCTCAAATATATTTTTTTGTACGACCTATTTTCCTTTTTTTAGCGCCCTGAAACGAGTAAACCCCAAAAACTAAATTGGTTATGAGATTAGTAAAAAAACTTTCGATCATGTTGTTTTTTGCAGGCGCTGTTGTAATATTAACGTCTGCTGTTCCCGCCAGTAAAGGCCCGCATCCTAAACCTATTCCCGCTGAACGAATAAAAGCAGCAGGCGATGCATTGACACTTGCAGGTAAAGACGGTTCTGTCACTTACCAGGAACTTAAAACGATCGCTACAGACCTGAAGGGAGAAAAATTAACCCTGAAAGAAAAGATTGGGCTGAAGATCTTCGGAAAGAAGATCCGCTCCAAATCCAATGGTGCGCCATATGGCGATGGCAGCAAATCACAGTTAGTGGCATTGTTGCTTTGTATTGCTGTCGGCACCCTGGGCATACACCGGTTTTACCTCGGATACACCTGGCAGGGAATTGTACAGTTGCTCACTTTAGGCGGCTGTGGCATCTGGGCCCTGGTAGACCTTATCCGCATCATCATGGGTACCTTGAAACCCAAAGACAGTGAGTACGACGAAACGCTGTAACCTAATTAACAGGACTTTGCCACAAAGGCACTAAGACACGAAGAAAAGAAAAAGTACGATCAAAACTTTGTGCCTTCGTGCCTTTGTGGCAAAAGCCTTTACAGGCAATCTTTATATTCCCCCGATCTGTATGAATGACTAAAGCAACCTTCAAATACTGGTTTACAATTGCCAAACTGGTCTTTATCATGGCAGTGCCCATTGTATTGCTGATATTGCCCGCCACCTTTTTTGACAAAGGAGAATCCCTCTGTCTATCCAAACTCCTGCTTAATATGGAATGCTACGCCTGCGGAATGGCAAGGGCCTGTATGCACCTGGTCCACCTCAATTTTGAGGAAGCCTATGCTTATAATATGATAAGCTTTATCGTACTGCCCCTGCTCGCTGTTATCTGGGTGCAATGGTTTTTTAAAGAATGGAAGCGCTACAAACGGTACCGGCACCTTCAATAAACCTGCAGGGTCTCATGGCACCCCTTTGCAGGCAATCTTTTTCCTTCTTTTCACTATCTCAACATATTTCTATGAAGCTTTTCCAGGCGCCGGCAGGAACGGAATGCCCTGTTTAAGGTTAAGAAAAGCTTAAAAGGAAAAATATTTTAAAATATTTTTTCGCTCCCTTACACTTAAGATAAAAATCTAATTTCTGAGTAAGCGCTGCAATTTCTGAGTAAGCGCTGCAATTTCTGAGTATTCGCAGTGCTATAATCTCTAACAAAAAAAGACCGGTGGTCAGCTCCGGTCTTGGTAAGACCAAGCTGTGATTTTTGGAGTTATTATTGCGCCCGAATTCGCTTTAATTATTTATTTACAAATCAAACTTTATGAAAAGAATCTCGTTTTTATCCGTTCTCCTGTTCTCTTTTTTCCTGTCGCAAGCACAGCAAACAAAGATGAACGCAGTTAAGTTCAACCCGCTTTCATTGTTAGTAGCCACCGGTAACGTTTCGTATGAAAGGGCAGTGGGCAAAAAGACCTCTGTACAGTTGGGTGGCTTCTATTCCGGCTACAAATCTTCAGCGCTGAAGTATGAAGGTTTTGGCCTCACACCAGAATTACGGTACTATTTTGCAGGTAAAAAAGAAGCCCTCAACGGTGTGTATGCCGGGCCATTTGTACGTTACCAGCATTACAAGATCGCAGACAAAATAGACGGCGGCAGTGTAGTGTTCAGTTCCTTTGGCGGCGGTGCAGTGATCGGGTGGGAAAAAACCTGGAAAAGCGGCTTTGTGCTCGACCTTTTCGCAGGACCGTCCTACAACTCAGGCGTATTTAAAGATGGGGAAGAAGAAGATCTCGCCTTCGGTTTCGACGGGTTTTCCATCAGGACCGGCGTCACCATCGGGTTCTCGTTTTGATCAAATCAGGGATGTTGGTATAAATACCAATAAGTAACACATTCAGCAGGCCGGAGCGATCCGGCCTTTTTCATAGCCCGTCTTTCTGCATTTTTTTTGCTAACAGTAAACGGATGCCGGGCTCTCATTCTTCTTTCTTATTTTTAGAAAAATTTTCAGTAAGTGAAATCCATTTTATCAAGCGCTGAATTGGTTGCAATGGTGCAGCAGCTGGCAAAGGAAATTTTAAAACGTAATACTGATCTTAGTAATACCGTTTTTGTCGGCATTCAGCAAGGTGGCGTGGTCATAGCAGATGGCATACTGGCTGCCATGCAGGAAATAGACCCTTCTGTTCCGCTTCAATATGGTCAATTGGATATCACTTTCTACCGCGATGATATCCGCAAGGAAATATTGGCGCCAGATACGATGAACATCCCTTTTGGTATTGAAAATAAAACGGTGATCCTGATTGATGATGTGCTCTTCACCGGCCGCACCATCAAAGCCGCACTGGATGCCCTGCTGGATTATGGCCGCCCCGACAAAGTAGAACTCTGTGTACTGGTGGACAGAAAAGAGCACCGCCAGTTTCCCATCCAGGCAGATTATGTGGGCCTTACCGTGGAAACGAGTAAGACGGATAAGGTAAAATTGGTGAATAAAGAAGTGGTACTCATTACTGCTTAATTGGCTGTTTTCTGTGCTAATCTTTATAATCTGTGGCAAAACAAATATTTTCCTATAATTTCGCCCTTTAATGCAACTATCCACTCGACATCTGCTGGGCATTAAAAACCTCACCAAAGAAGATATCTCCCTTATTTTATCCACAGCAGAACAATTCAAAGAAGTATTACAGCGGCCCGTAAAGAAAGTTCCTTCCCTCCGGGATGTGACGATCGTTAATCTCTTTTACGAGAATTCCACCCGTACCCGGTTCTCTTTCGAACTGGCGGAAAAACGCCTCAGTGCAGATACGATCAACTTTGCCGCTTCTTCCTCCTCTGCAGCCAAAGGAGAAACATTGTTGGACACTGTCAATAATATCCTCTCCATGAAAGTGGATATGGTGGTGATGCGTCACAGCGCCAGCGGGGCACCACATTTTCTGTCGCAGCATATTCCTGCTGCCATCATCAATGCCGGAGATGGGATCAATGAACATCCCACACAAGGCTTGCTGGATGCCTATTCCATCAAAGAAAAGACCGGTTCCTTAGAAGGAAGAAAAGTGGCCATCATCGGCGACATCATGCACAGCCGGGTGGCACAGAGCAATATTTATTTATTGAAAAAGATGGGAGCGGAGGTCACCGTTTGCGGCCCGCCCACCCTCATCCCCAAATACATTGGTGAAGCACTCGGCGTAAATGTAAGTTACAACCTGAAGGAAACACTGGAATGGTGTGATGTGGCAAATGTGTTGCGCATCCAACTGGAAAGACAGAACCAGGTATTGTTCTCTTCCCTGCGGGAATACAGTTTGGCCTACGGTATCAACCGGCAACTGCTGGACAGCCTGCATAAAGAGATCGTCATCATGCATCCTGGCCCGATCAACAGGGGGGTGGAACTGGACAGTGATGTGGCAGACAGTAAGCAATCCATTATATTGCAGCAGGTGGAGAATGGCGTGGCAGTACGTATGGCAGTACTGTATTTGTTGTCTGGCAGAAATGCCCAATAGTACAAATTTTGATTGCCGATTGAAAGCGTTCTAAAATCTAAAATATAAAATCAAAAATCTTAAATCTGAATAATGCGGATATGTTTATTTCCCGGAACCTTTGACCCCGTTACATTGGGCCATGTCGACATCATCAACCGGGCATTGCCCTTATTTGATAAGATCGTGGTGGGCATTGGTATCAATACATCAAAAGCACCCATGTTCTCACCGGAGCAACGGGTGGCATGGATAAAAGAAATATATAAAGATGAAGACCGGGTGGAAGGAGCGGTATATGAAGGACTGACCATAAATTACTGCAAGACCATCGGCGCTAATTTTATCCTCCGGGGCATTCGATACGTAAGTGATTTTGAATATGAGAAGACCATTGCCGATGCTAACCGTACATTGGATAAGACCATTGAAACTGTTTTTCTTACGGGTGAACCGAAATACACGTCTGTGGCTTCCACCATTGTAAGGGATATTATCCGGAATGGTGGTAATGCCAGCCCCTTTTTACCCGAAGTAGTTTATAAATCATTGCATTAATTAGCCATTTACAGATGAAAGAATTTTCCGGGCTTCATATTATACCTGTTGTTTTACTTAAGGAGTATGAAGAGCAGTTCGGAACGATCATCACAGAAGCAGTAAAAGAGCTGGGAAACAAGAAGTCGGATATCACACCAGATTCCTTTTCTTTTTACAGTTCAGTTGCTTCTGTTTTTTCATCAAAAATTGAGAAAGAAGATATTGAGCTGGATTCGTATTTAAAGCATAAGTTCCTGTCAGTAGAATACACTGCCGACTACACCAAAAAACCGGATGATCTTTTTGAAGCATATTTGTATGCCTCACAAAACCGGTTGACAGAAGAGACCCTTTTTCAATCACATAAGATATTGTCAACTCACCTGATGAAAGAACAATTTCGGGGTGCCATACGAAAAGGTCTTATGTATGTATTGGATAAAGACGGAAGAATTGAATATGTGGCTGCGGAAGCATCCATTGTTGAAACAGAAATGAAAAAATTTTTTGCTGATCTGAAAGCGTTGGTTGAAATAAAAATGAGTGTGCCCCGGGCTGTTTATTTCGCTTCCATGCTGCACCTGGTTTTCCTGAAGATCCATCCATTCGCAGATGGGAACGGAAGAACTTCCCGGCTGCTGGAAAAATGGTTTTTGGCTGAAGTGATAGGGAAGGAATACTGGAATCT
>CAYUCU010000249.1:0-4901 GCA_964443345.1 uncultured Chitinophaga sp. | reverse complement strand
AAAAGGATTTTTTTCATATATCGTTCCACATTATGACTTCAAATTTAGCCTTCTCCTACCTTTGCTGGCAATGAAAAATGTTAATGCCTCCATCATCACTATTGGTGATGAACTGCTGATAGGACAAACTATTGATACCAACAGTGCCTTTATTGCCCAGGAATTGAACAAGATCGGTGTGTGGGTACGCCGCCGGGTGGCCGTTGGCGATGTGTACGATGATATCTGGAATGCGCTGGATGAAGAAGGAAAACTTTCCCAGGTAGTTATAATCACCGGAGGGTTGGGCCCCACCGCAGATGATATTACCAAGCCGCTGCTTTGCAACTATTTTGGTGGTAAACTGGTAGTGAATGAAAAAGTGCTGGCCCATGTAAAATATTTGTTTGAAGTGGTTTTTCGCAGGCCTGCCCCGATACTGGACAGAAATCTGAAGCAAGCGGAAGTGCCCGATGTTTGCACGGTGTTATTTAATGAAAGGGGTACGGCGCCGGGGATGCTGTTCCGCCCTCCTCCGGGGGCTGGGGGGCCTGTCTTCATCTCTCTCCCCGGTGTGCCGCACGAGATGAAAGGACTGATCACTAAAGAAGTTATTCCCTACCTGTTGAAAGAATTTGATTTGCCGGCCATCATTCATCGCACGGCCTTTACTGCAGGGCAAGGCGAATCTCAGATAGCAGAGTTGCTGAAAGATTTTGAATCTTCGTTACCAGAACATATAAAGCTGGCCTACCTGCCTAACTATGGCATGGTTAAACTTCGCTTAACTGCAAAAGGGAATAATAAAGAAGATGTTGAAAAAGAACTACTCCCTTATTTTGAAAAACTACAGGAGCTGGTGAAAGATTTTTTGGTAACCAATGAAGATGAGAGCCTGGAAGTGGTAATTGGAAAGATATTGAAAGCCAAAGGCAAAACGATGGCAACAGCCGAAAGCTGCACCGGTGGTTATATTGCACATTTAATTACCAGCATTGCTGGATCTTCAGCCTATTATAAAGGAACGATGGTAAGCTATGCGAACGAGGTAAAAGAAAATGTGCTGGGCGTAGAACATGAAACACTGGAATCGGCAGGTGCGGTGAGTGAAGAAACGGTGATCCAAATGGTCCGGGGTGCCGTTAAAGTGCTGAATGTCGATTTTGCACTGGCCACCTCCGGCATTATGGGCCCGGATGGCGGCACAGCAGAAAAACCTGTTGGAACTGTTTGGATAGCAGTGGGAAATAATGACAAAGTGGAAACCCTGCAACTCAATCTCCGCTTCGACCGGCAACGGAATATTGGCATGACGGCAGCAAATGCATTGAACTTTCTTCGAAAATTCATTCTGGCTAACAGTTGATAGCCTGATTATCATCAAATCATTACCTTTGGCCCGAACGATTGTATTACTGCCTTCTTCATAAAACCATCGATTGAGAGGAAAGCGCCTTACGATCTAAAATCTTAAATCAAAAACCTTAAATATCAATATGGCTGTTATTGATTTAGTAATGCCAAAACTGGGTGAAAGCATCATGGAAGCCACTGTGCTGAAATGGCATAAGCAACCCGGTGATACGGTGAAGATGGATGAGACCATCCTGGAAATTGCTACTGATAAAGTGGACAGCGAAGTGCCAAGTACAGCTGCTGGTGTGATTGAAGAGATCCTGTTCAATGTGAATGATGTAGTGCCAATTGGGACGGTCATTGCACGGATTAGAACAAGTGCTGAACAAGCGGCGAGCCATGAGCCACGGACCACAAGCCCCGATATTCAAAATACCCAACCAAAAATTCAGGAAGCCGAGGTGGTGGGAACGACCCAACCTTCCACCTACGCAATAGCTACGGCGGACAGGCAAACTTCGAATGGCTCTTCCAATCGCTTTTACTCTCCGCTGGTGCTGAATATAGCTGCCAGTGAAGGGGTAAGTATGACAGAACTGGAAAATATTCCCGGTACAGGTAATGAAGGCAGGGTAACGAAGAAAGATATTTTGCAATATGTGAGTGGAAGAAAGTCAGGAGTCGGAAGTCGGGAGTCGGGAGTTACCAGCTCACAAGAAGTATCCGTAGTTAAGGAGCCTGCACCGCTTGCAGCTCAAGGCTCCCAGCTTACAACTTATACCGGAGGCAATGTAGAGATCATAGAAATGGACCGGATGCGGAGGCTGATAGCTGATCACATGGTTAGAAGCAAGCATACAAGCCCGCATGTAACCAGTTTTACAGAAGCCGATGTGACCAACCTTGTTCAGTGGAGGGATAAGGTGAAGAAGGATTTTGAGAAAAGAGAAGGTGCAAAGATCACTTTCACACCGCTTTTCATTGAAGCGATCGTACGTTGTATCAAAAGATTCCCGCTGATCAATTGTTCGCTTGATGGAAACAACATTATCATTAAGAAAGATATCAATATAGGCATGGCCACCGCATTGCCAAGCGGCAACCTGATCGTGCCCGTGATAAAGAATGCCGACCAGTTGAACCTGGTAGGGCTGACCAAACAAGTGAATGCCCTTGCAGATGCGGCCCGTAATGGCAAACTAAAAGCCGATGATACACAAGGCGGCACTTTCACCCTTACCAATGTTGGGACCTTTGGCAGCCTGATGGGAACACCTATCATCAATCAACCACAAGTAGCAATAATGGCGGTAGGTGCCATTAAGAAAAGACCGGTGGTGATAGAGACACCTGCCGGCGACAGTATCGCCATCCGCCATATGATGTACCTTAGCATGAGCTATGACCACCGCATTGTGGATGGAAGCCTTGGCGCTACCTTCTTAACAGCCGTGGCAAAAGAACTGGAAAACTTTAAGGCAGACAGGGAATACTGATCACGGATTTCGTGAATTAAAAGAATTAATACAGCCCGATTAAGTCCGGGCTTTTTTTATTTGGAGGGTGCCCCGTACTTTTCTCTTTTGAAAATGTACTTGTCCCCTTTTCTTTTAATGATGAAGATATTATCGTACTCATTATCTTTTAAGTCGCCGGCAACTACAGCAGCGCCACATAATTTGTTGGCAATATCATCTACCGTATTGGAATGGCCCACCACTAACACATTTCCTTTGTGGATGCTTTTCAATTGCTGAATAAACGCATCCATAGAATCTGGCCGGGTACTATAAGTTTGCAAAGGAACATTTAAGAATAGTTCCTTTAAGGGTTTGGCCGTGGAAATGGTCCGCAGGGTATTGGTGGAATAGATATGCTTCACGTCCTTACCGCTCAGCATTTGTTTCAGGGCCAGGGCCCTTTCCTGTCCTTCAAAGGTGAGGGGCGGATCTTTGATCGTCTGCATGGTTGCGGGATCAATACCGGTGGCTTTCTCTGCATGGCGCACCACATAAATAGTATTGCTGCAGGATGCCAGCAGGAACAATACGAAAAAGCCAGGAAGAATTCTCATGATTTTTTGTTTTAACAAACTAAAATTAAACTTCCTTTTTAAATAGCGGGTCTTTTTTGTAAATTAGTTTAACAAAACACCAAACGCTATGAAATCATTATCTGAAACCTGGTTTGCCGAAGGCCGTATTGATTTTGAGCTGAAGAAATATACGCTGCTCGCCTACCTGCAGGAAGTGAACAAATACTTCAACGAAAACAAACTTTACCCGCAACTGGCCGACATCATATTCCACTACAACAATATCGTGGCTTTCCGGGAGAATAAAAAATACCTGCAGGAGCATTTCCCAAAAAAATTAACCGGCCTTCAGCTCGAAAAACTTCAACTGCTGTACCAGCAAATGATTGAAGACGATGAACTGATGCTGGAACTGGAAGAGATCATTCATTATTCAGCCGGAAAAATGAAGAGTATCATCTACAACGGTACAGAGATATATGAATTTGTGGAAGAAAAGATCAACATCACACCAGTAGGTCTTATCCCGCTGGATACACAGGAAGGCTATTTCTTCTTAAGCAGTGGCAATGTAAAAAGTACCCGGGTCTATTATTACCGGCTCTCCATTTTTGAAAAGCATGACGAAAAATACAGAAGCATCAGGACCGCCTTTATTGATAACTGGCAACGCAGCATCAGCAGCACTTACGAACATATTAAATCCGAATTGATCCGTCACCGGAAAGACCTTCCCAACCCGGCCGTGTATTCTATTGAAACGGCATTGAGCTACCCGCTGGATGAAACTTTACTCCCGATAGCCAAGCGGACTTTGGTGAAGTATATTACGATTGCAGCGTAACAAATACGAATTACAAAGTTAGAAGTACGGGACCCCGAAAATAAAAATGGGTTTTACTCTTTCAGACTTGCGTACTTCGTACTTTGTATTACTCCATTTCCAACCCCCACTCCTTCCCTTTCTTCACAGCAGGTACACCTTCCATTATCCATTTAGCCGGTTTATCACCTTTGAGTATCCAGTCAAAGAATTGCTGCATCCTTATTTGATAGTCCCGCATATCCTGGCGCTGGGTAAGGCCGTGCCCTTGTCCGTTATAATTGAACATCCAGACCTTTTTGCCTAATCTGCGGAGGCCGGTAAATAATTCAATACCCTGGTACCAGGGAACAGCACCATCCGCATCATTGGCCATAATGACCATTGGGGCTGTTACTTTATTTAAATGAAACAGCGGAGAGTTTTCCAGGTAAAGCGGCAGCTTTTCCCAAAGGGTACCACCGATACGGCTTTGTGTTTTTTCATACTGGAACTGCCGGCTCACCCCGCTCTCCCAGCGGATGCCCCCATAGGCGCTGGTCATATTGGCCACAGGAGCGCCAGCCCATACCGCTTTGAAGAGTTTCGTCATAGTGGCCACTTGTGCCGCCTGGTAGCCACCCCAGCTATGACCTTGCAGCGCCATGTTGGTGCTATCCACCCAACCTTTTTTAACCAAAGCCCTGGCTCCGCTGACAATATAATCAT
>CAYUCU010000248.1:0-4944 GCA_964443345.1 uncultured Chitinophaga sp. | reverse complement strand
CAACAATATGATCGCCTGATTTTATATTGGCAAATATCCCGGCAAATATGGCAGCAGCCCCGTTATTAAATACGAGGCAATCTTCTGCGCCGTCCAGTGCAGCTAATTTTTTTCGAAGAATATCTACGGTGGGATTCAGGCCACGGCTGTACAGGTAACCGCCCATTTCATCTTCAAAAGCTTTATGCAGGTCAGCTACTTTTTTGAAAGTAAAATTGCTCGTCTGCATGATGGGTGGCGCCACCGCATTAAAATAATGCTCCCGGTCCTCACCCAATTCATTGATGATTTGCGAAATATCCATCAGGATTCTGTTTGAACGGTTTTGGCCCGGTTATGATTAAATAAAAAGTAAATAAGTATGAAGGCTGCCAGCACCCCAATACCAATCAATGCGGCCTTCGGGTCTGCAATGGCAATACTGGTTCCAACAAATAAATACGCTGCAATAAAAATTACGGGCAGCAGCGGAAACAGTTTCATCTTATAAATACCGGTACTATCCAGGTGCTTTGTTTTCTTCCGAAACCAAAAGATTGTTGCGCTGCTGAGCACCATTCCAAAACAGTCCAGGAAAATAGTGAAGGTCAGTATCTTTTCAAACTGCTGGGAAAAGAACAGTATAATAATACAGAGGGCAGCAAATATGGTGAGGGAGAAAGTAAGTACATTGTTCTTTTCATTTTGTTTGGCAAAAACTTTAGGCAGGCTTCCATCCTCACCCATGGCATACATTACCCGGGGGTTACTCATCAGCAGTCCGTTTACATAAGCCAGAACGCCAAGAAACAGGAAAGCAGAAAAGATCTCTGCCCCTTTTGTACCAAATACTTTATCCATCACTACAAAAGCTACTTCTCTTTCATTTTTCATCCGGTCGAAGCCGACAAGGTTGTAATAACTCAAATTGGCAAGCAGGTATAAAATAATGATCACGGCAATTCCGATAAATATCCCACGGGGAATATTTCTGGAAGGTCGTTCCACATCATTGCCGAAGTTGATCGTTTGCTGATAGCCGCCGTAAGTAAACGATACCGCTATCAGGCTTACGCCAAGGCTTTTTATCCAATCCATTGTACTGAAGGAAGTATTAGTTTGCTGCACCACTTCTTTTGCATAATGCTGGGGAAAGAACAGCGCTGCGATCAGCACCAGGATCATCATGATCTTGATCAGCATCAGCACATTCTGCGTTCTGGAACTGATCCGTAAACCCCGGAGGTTGATCCCATAAAAGACGATAATAGCAATACAACTAAGCAATGCCTTATGAATATCCGTCCATTCCCCGGGAAATAATTTCAATATATATCCGCTGCCAATTAACGCAACACCGCTAAGGCTGGCTGCATTGCTCACCAATATCACACAGTTGATGGCAAAGGCAATGCTGGGATGATACGCTTTGGCAAAGACTTTATAATAACCGCCGGTGACCGGGTAGCGGCTTCCAATCTCAGCATAGGTCAGGGCGCCGCATAAAGCCACCAAACCACCAATGATCCAGGCACTGAAATAAACAGAAGGGTTCAGCGCATCTTTGGCACTGGTAGCAGCCGTACGGAATATACCCATACCGATCACCAGTCCGATAACTATCATCGTAAAAGAAAACAGGCCCAGTTTATTCTTTGCAGTCATGGCTTGAAGATACAAAGAAAAGGTTCTAACTTTATAGCCGCACTTACCTGTTTCTATGAAAAAAACCTTCCTCATTTGTCTTCTGCAGCTATTATATATCTCCTGCTTTTCACAGGAAGAAAGCACAGACACTTCAAAAACACTGGATGAAGTGATCGTACGGGCTTTTGAACAAAACAGGAACCAGCGCAGCACCACCACACTTGTAAAGATCATCGAACAAAACAATGCCGACCGGTATAATAAAACCTCGCTTGTTCACGCATTAAATACGGTTCCGGGGGTACGAATGGAAGAAAGAAGTCCAGGCAGCTATCGTATCAGTATCCGGGGCAGTTCCCTGCGTTCCCCATTTGGTGTCCGGAATGTAAAAGTGTACTGGAACGATATTCCAATAACGGACCCCGGTGGCAACACCTATTTCAATCAATTGGCTTATAACAATTTTTCAAGCATTGAAATAGTTAAAGGACCGGCAGGCAGTATGTACGGCGCAGGCACCGGCGGCCTGGTACTTGTAAATAACTGGGACCGCTGGCAACCCGGTATCAGCTTAGAATACATTACAGGCAGTTACAACCTTCATAATATTTTTATTTCCGCAAGATTTGGAAATAAAGAAAACCGCAACCAGCTAACGTATGCCCACAATCAAAGCGATGGGTACAGGGTGCAGACAACAATGCGAAGAGATAATTTTTCCTGGCAATCACAGGTAAAATTTTTTGAAAAACAACAACTAACAGCTTCCGTATTATTTTCTGATATGTACTATCAAACTCCCGGCGCACTTACTTTGGCGGAGTTTACTGCAAACCCAAAATCAGCAAGACCCGCCGGCGGAGGGTTTCCTTCTGCTGTAAATGCAAAGGCGGCTATTTACCAGAAAAACATAACCGCAGGGTTTACCAATATTTATAATTTCAGTTCTGTATTTAAAAACACAACTACGCTATACGGGGCCTTTGCTCAAATAAAGAACCCCGCCATCCGCAACTATGAAAGAAGGAATGAACCCAGCTTTGGTGGCAGAACTTTTTTTACCTACACCAGGAGATCGCAGATCGAATACAGCGGGCAAAAAGAAAACAAGGTTCAGCTCATTGGCGGCAGTGAGTTTCAGCAAGGCTATTTTAACACCCAGGTTTTTAAGAACAGGAATGGTAATCCCGATACCTTGCAAACGAATGACGATATCAATTATACCACGTACAGCCTTTTTATACAGGGAGATATCAATATAAGAGAAAGCTGGTTCATCAACTCCGGTATCAGCCTTAACAAAACAAAGGTTGACCTCACAAGGCTAAGTTCGTACCCCGTTGTAAAGCAAGGCCGTTCTTATAAAAGCGAATTAGCTCCAAGGATCTCGGTTAAGAAGATCATTACTGACGATCTTTTTATGAAAGCCACCATTGCCAGGGGCTTTTCACCACCCACCATTGCCGAACTGCTTCCATCCACAGGGGTCATCAGTACCAGCCTCGAAGCTGAGTATGGCTGGAATTATGAAATGACAGCTGGTTATTCTCTTTTTCATAGAAGATTATTTATTGAAGCCACCGGTTTTTATTTCAAGCTTACCAATGCATTGGTACAGCGCCGGGACCTTTCCGGAGCAGATTTTTTCGTAAATGCAGGCGATATCCGGCAAAAAGGAATAGAATTAAATGCTGATTATACAAAAGTCAATTATAAAAAGGGAATGATCGATTACTTCAGCATCGATGCCGGTTATACTTATAATCATTTCCGTTATGGAACTTTTATTAAAGGCGCCGATGATTTTTCCGGTAAAAAGGTGCCTTCTGTTCCGGTCAATACTTTTTCGCTGCTGGCAGATCTTATATTCAAAAACGGTCTTTATGCAAATGCGACATGGTATAGCGCTTCAAAGATCTATCTGAATGACGCCAACCTGTCATCAGCAGCAGCCTATCAACTGCTTGGATGCCGCCTCGGATGGAAGAAGACCCTGAAGAAAAAATACAAATTGAATTTTTATGCCGGCGCAGATAACCTGCTTGATAAAAACTATAGCTTAGGCAATGACATCAATGCTGCTGCCAATCGTTTTTATAATGCAGCGCCCCGAAGAAATTATTATGCCGGTCTGTCACTTCAATGGATCAGGCTTCCGAAAAAGTAAAGGGAGTTTCTATTGCCAGGAGCAAAGCATCATTGCTCAGCGCTTCCATTTCCGCTTCCTGTATGCCCCAGAGGGCCAGCCCGTCCCTGGCATGCAATAAGCGGCCTTCCACCTCAAATGCCCCCTCCAGTACAAAAACAAAAAAGCCGGCATTATTATTCCGGATCGGATGGATCGTTTCACCACGACCAGAAAATTTTCCAATTGAAAAATTAAACGGAATGGACTGTTCTCCCACCTGGCTGGGTGTTATCCGCATCAGGCAATTCATAAAATGATTCACATCATATGTACCCGGACTGGTATCATGTGCTGCTGCTTTGCCATCCGCTTTTATCCATACCTGTATAAAATTGACCGCTTCGTCTTTAAAAGGATTTCGGATGCGGATAGTGCTTCCCTTTTCGAAAGCCAGAATTTGTATTTGCCCTGCGGCTATCAAATTCTCCTGCCCCAGCATATCACTGTATTCAATAGCACCGATCACCGGCAACAATATCACATAAGAATCTTCCTCTATCAGCATCTGCAGCGACCGGCCACCACCGAGTGTGTCGTCATTAAAGACATAGATGCCACCAAAAGGCGTTTTATGTTTATTAAAGTACTGGCCAAAATTGAAGGTGGTACAACTGCGGAACCAGTCTGTTTGATTCAATCCCCTTTCATCAGCGAGAAAGATCTTTGCGTTGGCTTGTTTTATCATAACTATACTTCTTTGATCGAGTAAATACTAAGAAACGGCTGCAGCGCCAGCATATTGGTTAACACCCCGTCGGTTGTTACCGTTGCATCAGACGCCGAAATGAGCAGGAAGTTACCGGCAATATCATGCCATTTTACCGGCTCACTGAAAAAATTAACAGCTATTTGGTGAGTTGCTTTGTTTGAAATATCAGAGTTGATGATCTCAAACCGGTAGTTTGTAAATACTAACACTTGTTTCCCCAGGTTGTCCAGTATGTCCGGCACTTTCCCGTTAAGCTGCTGCATATAACCGGTGATGGCAGCACTTACCAGGAAATGCAAGTTCTCCGCCCCCGGCACATGGATCAGCAGCTCCGAAAAGGAACTGTACTTTTTTTCCTGGTTATAGAATTGCGACTGCATCAGGAATTCCTTGTAGGTACTGTCAAACACATACTTGTCCC
>CAYUCU010000247.1:0-4992 GCA_964443345.1 uncultured Chitinophaga sp. | reverse complement strand
AATGCATGTGGCGGTGGGCATTATTGATGTGAAGAATTATTATGTGGAATCGGTAGATGATGTGGTGGAGCGGATCCATAAATGTTTGAAGTATGTACCGGCTGAAAAGCTGTCTGTAGCACCGGATTGCGGATTGAGCCAAACGGCCAGGTGGGCCTCCCGGCAAAAACTGATCAATATGGTGAAAGGCGCCCAAAAAGTGAGAGCAGGATTATGAAACTGATACCCGCTTTTAAAAAAGAGGAAGAACTGATCGCTGAAATGGATTCGTTTTTGAATGATGATACGCAATTTCATCTCTGGTGGCTGGGGCAAAGCGGATTTTTATTGCAATGGAAAGGGAAAAGGGTGTTAATTGATCCCTATCTCTCTGACTCTTTGACGAAAAAGTATGCAGCTACAGATAAGCCGCATACGAGGATGAGTGAAAGGGTGGTTGACCCGGAGTTGCTTCGGCATATTTCGGTAGTTACATCAAGTCATAATCATACCGACCACCTGGATGCGGAAACGCTGATACCTGTATTAAAGAATAATCCCGGCATAAAATTTATTATTCCTGAAGCCAACAGGGATTTTGTAGCAGAGCGGTTGAAATGCGAAAAAGATTTTCCGGCAGGATTAAATGACGGGCAAACTGTTACGATTGACGAATTTACCTTTCATGGCATACCGGCAAAACACAATGAGATAGACAGAGACGAAAATGGCAATTGCAGATACATGGGCTATGTGATCGGATTTGGCGATTACACGGTTTATCACAGTGGCGATACCCTTTGGTTTGATGAAATGGAAGAGCTGTTGAAACCCTTTAAACTGGACGTGGCGCTGCTTCCCATTAATGGCAACGATCCGGCCCGGAGAGTAGCAGGGAATTTAAATACAAAAGAAGCAGCAGAATTAGCAAAACGGTTAGGGGTAAAGTGTGTAATTCCTTGTCATTATGATATGTTTTCATTTAACACAGCAGATGTGAACGATTTTGTGATGGAGGCCCAAAAAATTGACCAACCCTTCAGGGTACTCAGAGGTGGTGAAAGGTTCTCAGTAAAATAAATGGTAGCAATGCTTCAACTTGCACGTAATATTTTTTTATTCATCTTTTGCCTGTATTGCCTGCCGGTATTAGCCAAAAATAAATACACACTTGCTTCACCCAATGGCAATCTTGTGTATTCCATCGGTGCAAACCAGAATTTGATCTATTACGGGATAAACTATAAAGGGACAACTGTAATTCAAAACAGTTCTGTCAGCCTCCGGTTCAAAGAAGGAGACTTTGCTGATAATGTAAAGATCGCCGGAGCAGTGTTTACTGAAGGAACAGAATCTTATACCCTTGTAACCGGTAAAGCCAGCCGGGTAAATGATCATTATAAGCAAGTGGTCATTTCAATTCAGCAGATCAAAGCTCCATTTTTACAGCTTTTATTAGTAGTAAGGGCATTTGATGATGGCATTGCCTTTCAATATCAGCTACCGCAATGGGAAAATTACTCTTCATTCCATTTGTTACAGGAAAATACAACCTTTAATATTCCGGCCAACCCGTTGGTAAGGGCCCTGGTATTGCCCAATTATACCACATCACATGAAGGAGTATATAGTAAAGTACCGCTTACAGATCTTTGGGCAGATACACTAATGGACATACCAGCATTGTTTGAATTCAAGGATAAGATATATATGTCCATAACGGAGGCGGCGCTGGCAGACTATGCCGGAATGTATTTATCAAAGCAAAAAAACAGTACTACGCTGGTAAGTAAATTATCGCCCTGGCCAACAGATACTTCTATAAAAGTAAGCGCCTCGTTACCACATAAAAGCCCGTGGCGGGTATTGCTCATCAGCGACAGAATAGGTGCACTGATCGAATCAAATATACTGACCAGCTTAAATGAGCCTTGCAAGATTGAAAATACCAGTTGGATAAAGCCCGGTAAAACAACATTCCCCTGGTGGAACGGAAATGTATTGCCTGATACGATCAATGCACCTGGCAATAATTTTGTTACCGCCCAATACTATATTGATTTTTGTGCCCGCAATAAACTGGAGTACCACTCTGTAGTGGAGTATGGGTTGCACCAATGGTATGTGGATGATGGGTCTAACTTTCAGCCAGGCCCCAATGCCGATGTAACAAAACCGGTTCCCGGGCTGAACATGAAAGAAATATGCGATTATGCAAAATCAAAAGGCGTTGGCGTAAGAGTATGGGTGCATTGGGCGGCACTATATCCTAAGCTGGACAAAGCATTTGCCTTGTTTGAAGAATGGGGATTAGGCGGAATGATGGTGGACTTTATGGATCGGGATGACCAGCAGATGGTAAATATTCAAAACGAAATTTTAGAAAAAGCAGCAAAGCACAAATTGCATATCCAGTTTCACGGGGCTTACAGGCCTACAGGTATGCACCGCACCTGGCCAAACGAATTTACCAGGGAAGGAACTTTAAATTATGAAGCCAATAAATGGGCCTCTTATGTTACTCCGGACATGGATATTGACATACCCTTTACCCGGATGCTTGGCGGAAGCACCGACTATCACCTTGGTGGTTTCAGGGCTGTTCCTGAAAGAGAGATAAAACCAAATTATACCCGGCCATTAATGCTGGGTACCCGTTGCCACATGCTGGCAATGTATGTGGTACTTGAAAACTATTTGCAAATGGTTTGCGATTATCCCGAAGCCTATGAAGGCCAGCCGGGCTTTGAATTTATAAAAGAAATTCCCACCACCTGGGACGAAACAAAAGTATTGGATGCTAAACCCGGGGAGTACATAGTAATTGCAAGAAAAAAAGAAGGTAACTGGTATATTGGAGCTATTACAAATAGCAAAGCCCGTAATATATCACTGGCATTTCAATTTCTCGGGGAAGAAAAATTCAGTGCTACTTTGTTTTCTGATGCTGAAGATGTTGGTACAAACCCGGACCATTTGACAAAGCAAGTAATGACCCTGGATAAAAACAGTACTATAATAGTAAAACTGTCTGGAGGTGGCGGTACTGTTTTACAATTGATAAAGAAATAGCGGCTTAACCATATATAATAACAGTATGAGTAAATTCTTTTCATCTGAACCGGTGGCCCGGGATTTTGGTATTGCTCTCGTTCGCATCATAACAGGAGTTCTATTAGTATGGCATGGGCTGGAAACCTTTGATGCAGAAAAAATGAAAATGTACACCGGCTGGTTTGTTGATAGAAAATACAGTAACCCGGAAATTTGGGCCTATGCAGGTAAGATCGCTGAATTGCTCGCAGGTATTGGGTTTGTATTAGGACTATTTACCCGGCTGGCATCGCTGGCAGCAATTGCTGCTTTTGCAGGTATCATTTTTATTCTGGGTGATAAAGGGAAAATATTCCAGGGTGATCAGCATCCCTTTCTTTTTATATTATTAGCAGTTGTATTTCTATTTACAGGGCCTGGTGCATTGAGTGCGGATGCGCTGCTATTTAAAAAGAAAAGAGGATAGTATTGATTTACTGAGTAGTCAGCAGAAAGAAAAAGAGTGTAAATAGACCCGGTTGGAAATACACGAAACTCATCAGCGATTGTCGTTGCAAAAAATATTTTTATGCCAGATACTTTAGATGTGCATGTTAACACAAAAGGCAGGGAAGCCAATAGCTACGATGCCATCGTTATCGGCAGTGGTATCAGCGGCGGCTGGGCGGCAAAAGAATTATGTGAGAAAGGTTTGAAAACCCTCGTGCTGGAGAGAGGCAGACCAGTGGAGCATATTAAAGATTATCCAACGGCCAATTTATCCAGATGGGAGCTGCCCCACCGCGGCGCCATCACCAATGAAACAAGAAAAGCAAATCCCCTGATAAGTAAGGCAGCAGGATATTCAGAAGATACACAGCATTTTTTTGTAAAGGATGCGGATCATCCCTATGTGCAGGAAAAACCATTTCAATGGGTAAGAGGATACCAGGTAGGTGGTAAGTCGCTGACGTGGGGAAGGGCCTGTGCCAGGTGGAGTGAATACGATTTTACTGCACCGAAGCGGTATGGATATGGGGAATCTTTTCCGATTGGTTACAACGATATAAAGGATTGGTACAGCCATGTAGAAAAATTTATTGGTGTATGCGGCAGTTATGATGGGATACCATCCATGCCCGACGGCGAATTTTTAACAGCCTACGAGTTGAATGCAGTGGAACAGCATATGCAAAAAACACTGAAGGAAAAATTCAACCGGCATTATGTTTCAGGAAGATGGGCACATATTACTGATCCCAAACAAATCCATTTGGACCAGGGCCGTGCCCAATGTATGAACAGGAACCTTTGTATGAGAGGTTGCCCGTTGGGTGGATATTTTAGTTCCAATTCATCCACATTACCCTGGGCTGCAAAGACGGGTAATTTAACAGTGCGCCCGCATTCGGTCGTTCATTCTATTATCTATGATGAACAAAAAGGTAAAGCAATTGGTGTAAGAGTGATAGATGCCAACACCAAAGAAGCGACTGAATTTTTCGCAAAAATAATTTTTGTTAACGCATCTGCATTAAATACCAACCTGATCTTATTAAACTCCACTTCCAATCGTTTCCCTAATGGATTGGGAAATGACAGCGGCAAACTGGGAAAGCATATTTGTTTTCATAATTACCGGGGTGGAATGGGTGGTGATATAGACGGCTTCACGGATAAATATTATAAAGTCTCCAAACCGGCAGAGTGCATTGTCGCTAATTTCAGGAACGTAGAAAAAAGAGATACCGATTTTTTTGGCGGCTATGTAATCTATTCGGCAGCATACAGGGAAAAGCTGAGCGACAAAAATATTAAGCCATTACTCGGAGCTGAATTTAAAGAAGCCATCAGCGAGCCGGGCACCTGGGGAGTGTATATGTACATGCAGGGAGAAACGATCGCTAAGGAATCCAATCATGTACGGTTGAGCACTACGGAAAAAGATCAATGGGGCATCCCCTTACTCATTACTTCAGT
>CAYUCU010000246.1:0-5023 GCA_964443345.1 uncultured Chitinophaga sp. | reverse complement strand
ACATGTTTTAAAATACCGTCAAGCAATGGGTCAATACCTTCAATCTGCGTCAGCGAATCATTGAACCAGCCATTTTTACCCGAACCATAATACGTGGGAAAATTCAATTGCTCCTCTGTTGCATCAAGATTGAAAAATAATTCAAACACCGCATCATGCACTTCATCGGGACGGCAGTTTGGTTTATCTACCTTATTGATAACAACAATCGGATGCAGATTTAACTGCAATGCTTTTTGTAAAACAAAACGGGTCTGCGGCATAGGACCCTCAAATGCATCCACCAGCAGCAGTACACCATCGGCCATTTTCAATACACGTTCAACTTCGCCACCAAAATCGGAGTGACCGGGTGTGTCAATAAAATTAATCTTAACATCTTTATACACCACTGCTGCATTCTTGCTGAAAATAGTGATGCCCCGTTCCCTTTCCAGGTCGTTGCTATCCATGATCAGCTCCCCGGTTTCCTGGTTGTCCCGGAACACTTTGGTGGCATGTAAAATTTTGTCCACCAGGGTAGTCTTACCGTGGTCAACGTGGGCAATGATTGCGATGTTTCTTATTTCCATGGTTTCAATTTCAAACGAGCGGCAAAGGTACTGAATTTAAGCGGGGGAGCAAACGAAAAGGCATTGATTATTAATAATTAACACCCAGTTCGGGCACCTGAATTCCTTATCCGTTGATATTCAGAAACTCTTTAGGGGAAATGATGGGTAAAGCCGCTACACAAAGTTTTTTAACGGCCTTGTCGTTTGTAATAAAATAATCAAGTGAGTGGTCAAGAGCTATATGATAAAGAATTGAGTCCTCCATATCCGGGAAATTACTTTGGAGGGCCTTCCGGCAGGTTTTAGTGGTGCAGGGAAGTACTTGCAGAAAATCAAGCAGTATGAACAACAGATCAGCCCTTTTACTCCTCGTAGCTATTTTTTGAAGGATATAGTCGGTAGTGGTCAATACACTTTCGCTTATGAAAGCATCAAGTTCGCCCGTCTCTATAAGCTGATAAAGTTCAACTGAAGGGGAATGAGCCGGTCTTTTATCATCCAGTATATCCAATATAATGTTGGTGTCAAGAAAGATTTTAATACCCATACTTTTTGGAGAAGTGTTCGTCTTTAATTTCTTTTACCCGGATATCTGAGAGTTGTCCTGAAAATGCACCGGCCCATTTCTCCACAAAGCTTTTCTTCTTCGGCTTCTTTTCTTCTTCTTCCAGTTGTTTTTTAAGAAACTCCTGTACCATTTTTGAAACAGTAGTTTTCTTTTTTGCGGCGTAGCGTTTGCTTTTTGCTACTATTTTTTCGTCTATTGTGAGATTTAATTTTACTGTCATACAAACCGCTTTCAGCAAATATACGCCTAAAATAAAAAGAGGCGTATAGTCTTACCCTTCATTTCCTTTTTGTAGCTTTAATAAAATCGTTGTAATGAAATTCCTTAAATGGTTAGGCATCATCCTTTTAGTACTGATCGTTGTTTATTTTTTAGGGCCTCGTCCTTCCACCCCTAAATACGCTACTAACCTGCCCGTTGTTCCTGCAGATGCTGTAGCCCTGGAGCAATACATCAAAACCAGTGAGGCAACACATAAACTAAAACCGGATAACGAAGCCAGGATATTATGGCTGAATGATTCCTCTAAACAACAAACCGAGTATGCCGTGGTGTACTTACATGGTTTTTCTGCCAGCCAGGAAGAAGGTGATCCTGTACATTACGAGTTTGCACAAAAATTTGGATGTAATCTTTACCTTAGCCGCCTGGATGCACATGGTGTGGATACCACAGAACCGTTGGGCAACTTTACTGCGGAAGGCGCATGGAATTCTGCCAAAGAAGCTTATGCTATTGGAAAACAGTTAGGCAAAAAAGTGATCCTGATGTCCACTTCTACCGGTGGCACCTTAGCTTTAAAGATGGCGGCAGAATACCCGGAGATCGCGGGGCTGATATTGCTTTCTCCAAATATTGCTATTAATGATCCCAATGCCTGGTTGCTGAATAATCACTGGGGATTGCAGATAGCACATATGGTAACGGGTAAACACCGGAAAGTTGATGATACGACGGCCCTGTATGCACAGTACTGGAACAACCAGTATGTTACGGCCTCGCTGGTGCAACTGGAAGAACTGCTTGAAAGTACTATGAAAGAATCCACGTTTAAAAAAGTTACCCAGCCCACCCTGCTCTTGTATTATTTTAAAGATGAGGAGCACCAGGACAAAGTGGTAAAAGTGTCTGCGATGAAAAGGATGTTCACTCAATTGGGTACACCGGAGCGGTTGAAAAGACAGGTGGCCATACCCAATGCCGGCGAACATGTGCTGGGATCTTATGTAAAATCCAAAGACCTGGAAACGGTACAGGCAGAATGTGAGAAATTTGCAGAAGAAATTCTCAAGCTTTCTCCTGCTAAACAATAATAAAAGAAAGCCTGCCGGGAAAACTGGTTTTCGATTCCCGGTCTTTTCAACTTACACAGCCGTTTTTCTCCAGAGCATATGAGGATTCTGGTTAATATAGTTTACCAGCGCAGGAGAATTTTTCATGTTAAGTTTCTTCAGTATGTTATACCGGTGTACTTCTACTGTCCTCTTGGTAATGTTCAATGATTGCGCCATCTCTTTTGAAGAAACGCCCTGGCGGATGAGGTCAATGATTGCTATTTCCCGTTTGCTTAATCTCGCCTCTTTTGCATTATCCTCATTATTGCTAAACATCTTCTCTGCCAGTTTGTTTTTGATTTCCTTGCAGACGTACGTCCCTCCATTGTATACTTCAAGTATGGCAGTAAACATTTCCTCCATACCCGAGGTTTTCGTAATGTAGCCTTTAGCTCCTGCTCCCAGCATTCCGGATACATAGCCCTCATGCAGGTGTTGGGAGGCAGCCAATATTTTTGAACCGGGTGAGTGTTTCATTATTTGTTTTACTGTTTCCAGACCGCTGATCCCGGGCAGGTTGATATCCATAATGATGACCTGGGGATTATAGCGCATGGTCATTTCTATGGCCTCCTCGCCACTGCTGCATTGTGCCACCACTTTAAACCGTTCATCAGTATTGAACATAAAACTCCATGCCTCCCTTAACAGCGTATGGTCCTCCGCTATCAGGATGCTTATTTTTTCTGTTGTGTTACTCATAAAAATTGGTTTTTAATTATTACTTGATTCCATAAAAGGGAAAACAACTCTTATCTCGCATCCGTTTCCCGGTGATGAAATGATGCTCATCACGCCAGCGAATAAAGATGCCCTGGTCCTGATGTTCACCAGCCCAACACCATCGGTTCCCAAAGTTGTATTAAAGCCAACGCCATCATCTTTGATGCTAAGTATTATTTTATCATTCTCTTGAAGTAATCTGAGATGAATATTTTTGGCCTGGGCGTATTTGATGATATTACTAAACTGCTCCTGCACTATCCTGTAAATGGTCAGTTTGAATTTATCAGAGATCATATTTTCTTCAAATCCCGAGAAATTTTTATGAACTGCTATTTCTGTAGTTTCTGATATCCTTCCGATTATATCCTCCAGGGCTTCTTCAAGGGCCGATTCACTTACAGCAGGCGGTATCAGAGAGTGAGACAGGGACCTGATATCTGTGATAGCAGAAAAGATAAGATTGTCTGCCTCTTCTAAGGATGTTGATTCCCCTTTCTCTTTTCTCACCAGCCCAAGGTAAAGTCTTGAAGTAGCAAGCAGTTGATTAATATTATCATGAAGTTCCTGACCGATGGCCCGGCGTTCATTTTCCTGGGCTGAAAGAACGGCATCTTTTATTTCCTGCTCTTTTAAGATCCGTTCATTTTCCAGTTTAGCTTCCAGTTTTATTTTCTCCGTTACATTATCTGCAATAGCTAATATGGCAGTTTTCTCTTTATAGGATATCTGGTCAGATACAATACTCATATAAATATCTTCTCCGGCTTTATTACAGTGCCTCCAGATGCCGGCGTATTTTACAGGGTTTTCTTTCATTTTTTTTGCAAATGCTTTGATCTTCTCATGCTCTTCCGGCGGCCTCAGATCCAAAAGCGTCAATTCAGTAAATTCTTCTCTTGGATAACCATACTCCTGTACAGCCGTATCATTTACTTCCAGTATATTCAAACTATCAACATCCCAGATCATAATACTCTCCGGGTTGTTATTGAATAAATGGCGGTATCGTTCTTCGGATGATTTTAATTCTTCTTCGGCTGTTTTCTTTTCCGTTATGTCAGATGAGGCACCGACAAGACGGATAGCCTTGCCTTCCTCATTACGAATGATATGTCCTTTGTCATGTATATAAGCCCATGTGCCATCGCCCCTGAGTACCCGGCATTCGGTTTCAAAGAAATCTTTCACTGTTGAATTGAACAGTTCTTGCTTTACCCGGGAAACTCCTTCCAGGTCATCCGGATGAATTCTTGATTCCCAATCTCCCTCTGTTCCACCATCTTCATCTCCGCTGGACCCGATTATTTGCTCCCATCCTCCTTTACTCCTGTACACTTTACCTGTCACCAAATTCCAGTCCCATATCATATCACTGGTGGCCTTTACCACTAATTCATATCTTCTGTTAGTTTGTTCCAATGCTTCTTCAGCCTTTTTCCGTTCGGTTATATCAATATGTACCATCACTATCTTAGGTGCCTCTCCTACGAAATTGCTGACCCGGAGCAGAAACCAGCGTTGTTCTGAAAGTGTATGACAGGGGTATTCCATTTCAAAAAAGGACACCTCCTTTCTTAATACCTGCTGAATACCGCTTAGGACCCGGGCGGCCAACTCATCTCCTGCTGATGCTGCTTTTTGACAAATCTCAAAATAATTACTACCCTGCCCTGTTCGCTCCAGAGCGGTTACTCCGTTTTTCACAGAAAACTCATTCCAGGCATTATTCACGGCTTCAATAGTACCCGCTTTGCTCACCACCGCAATATGATCAGTAATAGATGCCAGGATACTCCTGTTAAATATTTAGCACAAACCCTTTTCAATGTAGGCTTTGCATT
>CAYUCU010000245.1:0-5077 GCA_964443345.1 uncultured Chitinophaga sp. | reverse complement strand
TTCTTCAGCGGTACGTTCGGCAGGTGCCAAAAGGATCGGGCATGGAGTGGATATTGCATATGAAAAGGATAACTATGGATTGCTGAACTATATGCGGACCAATTCCATTGCGGTTGAGATCAATTTATCCAGCAACGAGTTCATTCTGGGTATAAAGGACGATAAGCATCCCATTCTCTTATACAAACACTTTGGTGTTCCGATAGTGATCTCTACTGATGATGCGGGTATTTCCCGGTCGAGCCTTACAGAGCAATATGTATTGCTGGCAAAGCGGTACAAGGAAATAAGCTATGCAGACATCAAACAGTTTGTTTATAACAGTATACTGTACAGTTTTCTGGATGCCGCTAAAAAGGAAGCCCTTCGTTTGGATCTTGATAAACGTTTTACAGCATTTGAAACTTATATAACCAACCGATAAATTATGACCACGCCACCAGGTTACATATAGTGCCCGGTCATATGCCTGCCCGGGCCGTTTGAATTTATTATTCCTTATCCATCAACTTAGAAATTATGTCTATTATCAAGCAACCTAAGCTGAAACTTATTCCGTTTCAGCCCCGCCTGCCTGTTACGCCATCCAATTTCATCAAAGCGATTGTTTCTGTAGCCATTCCTTCATTGCCGGCACCTTTTCCCGGGGGGACCTGTACTGTTACACTGTTTGAATTAACGGTTATCAATGGAAGTGTGGACCTGGCAAGGATCTCCGGAAGAAAAAAGATCATACGGTCCGGCCGGTTACTGCCTTATATATTTCAGTTTTTGAAAAGCCCTTCTTTTCCGGGACCGTCATCTGCGATTTCCCGATCTTACCTGGCTATTGTCCGGCTAAAAGCAAAGATCGGCATGTCGAGTGAAATGACGACCACCAATATTGCACAACTGGAAACCGTTTCGTTATAGAATTAAAAGGAACAGGAAAAGTTGCTATCTCTTAAGAAAACCGATCGTATCGTTTCCTTACGGGGTAGCATATGCCTGAATGGCTGCAACCAGTTTTTCCAGGTCAGCGGTACTGTTATATACAGAAGGTGTAACCCGTACGCAGCCTTCCTTGCCCAGGGTGCGGCTTACCGTAAACAGGTTATGTTTTTTAAATAAATAATCTGCCACATCTGTCGCTGTCTTGTTCCTTATACGAAAAGAAGCGATGGCGCAGGACAGTTCCTTACCTGCCGGTGTCACCAATTCCACACCGGGATGCTCCTTCAAAGCATTGACCCAGGTGCTTTTGAGGTAATGCAGCCTTTCTGAAATCCGCTCCACACCCAGTTGTTTGTGAAATGAAAGACTGTCCGGAATCGTCATAATGACTGCAAAGGGTGTGGTACCAAAATGAGCCAGTTTTGTAATGCTGTTTTCAGCAGCAGTAACATCACCAAATAAAGCATTCATTTCTTTTATCCGTTCCTTCTTCACATATAAAACGCCGGCGCCTATGGGATTACCGATCCATTTATGGAGGTTAAGACCAACAAAGTCTGAACCCAGTTCCGGAAGGTTGAATCCAATTTGTCCCAGTGCATGTGCAGAATCAGTGATGATATCAATACCTTTTTCTTTTGCCATAGCTGCAATTTTGGCTACCGGAACAATCAACCCGTTAATGTTAGAAACATGAGTGAGCAGTATCACTTTTGTTTTACCGGTAACCTGTTTTCTATATACTTCCACTACTTCATCATCGCTGGTTGGCAGCAGGGGCATTTCAAATGCCTTCACTTTTAACTGTCCTCTTTTTTCGAGCATCCGGAATGTTTCGATCATGCTGAAATAATCGAGCTGGTTCAGCACTACTTCATCCCCGGATTGAAATGGATAGCCCTGTATGGCAATATTCAATGCTTCGGTGGCATTGCGGGTGATAATGATCTCTTCAGATGATACACTTAGAAAATCAGCGAGTTCTTTTTTTACACCAGTGGCTATAGCGGGAAAATCTTTCCTGGCAAATCTTGCTGCCTGGGAATTGGCGGTCAAAATATTCTTCTGAAAGGCCTGCAATACCGGTTTGGGTTGTATGCCATAATACCCGTTTTCCAGGTTGGTGTAATCAGAAGCTACATCATAATATTTTTTTGCAATGCGCTTCCAGAATTTTTCATCACCGGGCCCTCCCTCGCCGGTAAAATCATTTGCGTCTGTAAGTGACAGATTGCCGCCATCAGCTGATGCCAGCCCGGGTAAACCGGCGGCTATTATTCCGGTACCTAATTGCTGTAAAAATTTCTTTCTGCCTGGGTCCATAAGCTGATTTTAGCTGAAGTAACTAAATAACCGGGGAAAGAGAAAGAATAATTATACAAATGGATAATTACTTATATACCAGGCTGCTTTGAGGTGGCAGGGTTGCAGAATTCCCGGGGTCACCTTTCCATCTTTGTCTTCGCACAAAAAAAAGAATTAAATAATATGAAGGCACCGGATTTTTTTATAAATTCAATACCTGAAAAAAATTGCCGTATATAATATCAAGGGCGGCGTTGGCAAAACCACCACTTCTGTAAACCTGGCCTGCATGCTGGCCAAGAATGGTCTTAGTGTGTTGCTTTGGGACCTCGACCCGCAAGGCGGGAGCAGTTACTTCTTCAACCGGGAAAATCATAATAACAATACCCACAGCCGTTTATTTGACCGGTACATCACCATCTATGATGTAATACATCATACAGACAGTTATCATATTGATGTGATCAGTAATGACGGTTATTTCTCCGACCAGTTTATGAATAAAGCAGCAAGGATCACTGCGCTGAATTTCATCAACCATGAGCTGATAAAAATAACACTGGAGGAGGTGGAAGATGATTACGATGTATGCATCATTGATTGTTCACCGGGGCGGTTCCTGCTGCATGACAATATATTCCATGCATCGGATCTGTTGCTGATACCGAATATCCCGGCGCCGCTGTCTGTATATTGCAACAATATGCTGATGAAATCCCTGCTGGGCAACAAGACATTCCATACTAAAATGCTCAGCTTTTATAATATGGTACAGGCACATAAGAACCTGCACAAGCATTACCTGGATATCCGGAATGCGAATACTGAAGAGGTGCTTTATAATTATATCCCTTTCTACACAGAAATAGAATCTATTACCCTCAGCAAAGAATCGATATTTCACCAGTTGAAAGAATTCAAGACCAACATCTACTACGACAAATTATGGAGTGAAGTATGTGAGCGGATGCGCTGGCCTGAGTTGAATGTTTCTAAAGCGATGGTGGTGGGTATCCGGGAAGAAACTGCTACTGCCGGGTTTCCTATAAATACAGAGTTGCCTCAACAGATGGCCGTTACTTCAACGGGTTGATCCCAACATCCCCCTATGCTATTACCTGATATTGTGGTAATTCCTTTCCCCCTAATTGATAATAAGATAAATGACACCGGCGACATTTTGTTTGTATTCGCCGGACTTCAGCGTGCCGGGATATCCCCTGCTGTCGTTTTGTGTGTACCAGGTATAGTTGAAGGGCCCGATGCTTTTCACTTTTCCCTGTATGTTTTTATCATCAAATGAAGAATAATAGGTGATCGTACTGGTGCCCACCATTTTTAATTTACCCCTGAAGGCTTCGTTCTCGTAAGAAGCATAATAGGTAAAGTAAAGAGAACCGGCAGATTTTATTTTCCCCCTGAGGGACTGGTTCTCAAAATCATCATAATAATCAATCCGGGTGCGGCCGATGGATTTTATTTTACCTGCTTTGCCGGGTAATTCAAATGCCCCATAGTAAGTGATGCTGCAAGTACCAATGCTTTTTACTTTTCCCCTGGATACGGAATCGTATTCCTGCCCATAGTAGTCCACCCGGCCAGTGTAGGGGACCAATGTATCTGTATAATTATAACGGTAATAATTCCATCCGGTACCCCATTTCAACAGCTGGCCATTTTCAGATATCCGAATGATTATATCCTGATCGGTACGAAACGCATAATAGACAGGTGTGGAACCCCTTTGAAAAGGTATCAGGCTTAATTCCTGCGACCTGGCGCTTGCTGCAAGCAACAGGCATGACAATGATATAAGTAGTTTTTTCATTTTTTTCTCTTGTATAAAGATATTGAATAGGCGGGTTATTGGTGGCATGAATATTGAAAATATTGTGTTATCCAAGCCTGCTAAAAAAAGCAACAACCAGTGTCAATATCATCCCGGAGTTCACAAAAAAATAGTACTTTACTAAAATAAAAAACTGTTATATGAAAAACATGACATCAAAGAACCCGAAACACAATACACAGTTCAATACACATAAGCACAAGCCGGAAAATAAGGATAATCTCGACAGCCGGGAAAACGAAGAACAGTTTAACAAAGGCGACAACAATACAACTCACAACCATAAGGAGCAGAAATCCTCCAAAAAGAAGGGGGCCAAGAAATAAGACCTCCATGTGGCACAGAGTTTTCAATAGTAACTGTAAAAACAAGCTATTATGACAACGAACTCTACCACACAGTTTATCAACCAGGACGTTTCTGAATGGGGTCAGGCTATGGTTTACAGGCAACTGGATAATCACAACCGGCAGGCCCTGGGTATCAAAAAGGGACTGGTTGTTGATGAAAAGGGGCATCTCTACTTTACCATGAATTCCCAGTTTGAGGAAAGTTTTTCCGAAGAATTCTTCCCGGTTGAATTATTGATCTATAAAAAAGGGCACCCTTGCTATATTACTGCACAAGGGATGGCGGAGAAACTATGGATAAAGGGAACCAATAATGTATGTGTGACGATCAACACTATTGAAATGCAGTCAACAGAAAAAGCGGAGTATGGTTTTCTAAAAAGCCTTTTGCGAAACACCGGAAAATTCATGGGTATCCTTTAATAGCTGCTAACGGTACCGGCCTGGCTAACCGAAACACCAATCCCCATAGAAGAATACAGCTATTTACCTGCATTGATGATATTGCATACAATGCTCATTCGTTCATTTACCTGTACGATATTCAGGTTGATCGCATCGGCCTGGCGGCTATCTGTATACAGCTGGTCTATTTCGGCACTGGTCTTATTCAGCTGATTCTGATCGAGGTTGGGTATGC
>CAYUCU010000244.1:0-5085 GCA_964443345.1 uncultured Chitinophaga sp. | reverse complement strand
GATACAACACCTGCACCTGGTTATCGGGATAAATATCCAGTACGGTATAAAACAGCTTTGTGTCGCTGTTATTCTGGATGCGTAGTGAATACCCATCCCCTTCCTGCAGTATGATGCCTGCTGCTGCTTTGTATTCTTTAGCAGGTACTATTTCAGCTTTGATGTATGGTGCAAAGTCGCCACCATCGGGCATGGTGCGCAGGTATTTTACCCTCATTGCTTTTTTTATAGAGGCGATCATTTCCTTTTTATCTGCTGCCGACAGGGAATCATCACTTGTGATCGTTCCTGACCACAGCAGTATATCATTCCGGTCTGTAAGCAGCGCTTTTTTAGTTCCGGTACTGCTTCCCACTTCAATTTGAAAATCCGCATTATCCGATAAGCTTAAAAAACGGTATGGTTGTACCAGTTGCTTCACCTGTTTTTCCAGCAAGGATGCGGGTTCTGTAAACTTCAGTTTTACACCGGCCCGGAGATCACCATAATATTCTTCTTCCTGTTTCAGTTCATACAGCTCTTCCCGTTTCATTAATTTACCTGCTACACCAATACTTTTAAAGTTCTCTACTTTACGGATCACCGCGGTGGTAAACACTTCGGTGCTGCCGGCCTTATATATTTTGCAGGGGGTGCCCACGGTCATGTTATCCATCAACCCTTTGTCGATCGTAAATAAAGAATCTTGTGCTGCCGGAATGGTTTTTATTCCCACCCGTATATATGTCCTTTCTTCTTTGGGCGCATATTTTCCGCTAAAGATTATTTGGCTGGCATTGCCTTCCAGCACCGGCACCTGGCCGGGAATAAAAGATTGTATGGTGGCTTTCATCTTTTCAAATAACAATGCATAATCATTACCAGGGGCCATGTCGCTCATCGCTTTGCAAAATGAATAGGACAAAGAACCCAGTTCTTCATAATTCACCAGCACCTGTTTGTTTTCCTGGTGTGGTGCCGAGCCACTGATGACCACCATGTTGGAAATGGAATCGGGCATTGCTTCAAAGAATCCCTGCCGGGCCTCGGCGGCGGATACATCAATAACAGAATCAACGGGGTTCTCCGGGTCAGGGAAAGGAACCGGTTCTCCCCTTGTTGTTGCTGTACCTTCTGAACGGGTGCCGGTACCGGAATGACAGGCATCTATCAGTACCAGCAAACTTCCTTCCTGGCCGATCTTTTTACGGATGGCCAATAGTTTAGGATAGAGGTCATCATCCCGCAGGTGTTTCTCTCCTTTGTATCCGGTGGGACTATATCTTGCTTTTGCATCGTACGGAAGCAGGGCTTCATCATAACCATCGTCTTCATCTTTGCCGAGCTCAATGGTCTTCTGGTCTCTTATCTGTTGTCCGTGGCAGGCAAAGTGGAGCACTACTATATCTTTCTTTTTAGCTTTTGTGGCAAGGTCGGTAAGGCCTTTCAAAATAGCGGCCTTGGTGGCTTTGGCATTGACCAGGGTTATGATGTTCTTATCTGCAAAGCTGTTTTTATTGAGGGTGGCTTTTATATACTTTACATCATTTACAGAAGCGATAGGTGGTATGCGGCTTTCGGGTGCATACGTACCAACCGCCACTATGAGGGCCAGTTTATTTTGGGAGAAGACCGGGCCGGAGAGCAGCAGTGCAGTCAGGAAAAAAAAGTGGGGTCTCATGTGGTTCTGTTTATGATAGCATTGAAATTACTACTTACACGGGTAAGCATCCTTTCTATTAATGGATGATCCTGGTGCTTCTCCGTGCTGCAGGACAAAGCTTTAAAAGTTTCCGGTGAATTCTATACCCATTGGAGGGTATTGGCGGGTAGTTAACGTATTGAGTGGGAATAAATGAAAAAGGCCTCCTGCGCTAATTTATCCAACGAAGCTTTAGCATAGTTGGGAGCTTCGGAATAGTTAAGGCCTCCTACGCTAAAGCTTCGGAGGCCAAGGCGGAGAGGGTGGGATTCGATATATCCTCCGGAGCTTTAGCGCAGGAGGAGCCCACCTATATAAACCTGCTATTTCGGAATGCAATGCCGGAACCAGATTTAAGGTATTTTTCAAATTCAAATGCCTTGCTCTTGTCCTTAAAAGCGCAATAAAAAAGTATTTCCACTGGTAATTTGGGTTTAGTTGCCGGAACATATCCTTTTTGATGTCTTTCAAGCCGGGCGTTTAGATCATTGGTACATCCGGTATAGCAACTATTATCGCTGCAGCGAAGAATGTAAACATAAAACATAGAAGAGGGTATGAATTAAAAAGCCTCCTTCGCTAAAGCTTAGCGCCGGAGAAAGTATCGGAATTCTTCTAGTTGAGAAAGCCTCCTACGATAATTTATCCAGTGAAACTCTGGCATATTTGGAAGCATGGGAAAAATTAAGGCCTCCTACGCTAATTTATCCAGTGAACCTTTAGCATATTTGGAAGCATCGAAAAAGTTAAGGCCTCCTACGCTAAAGCTTCGGAGGCCAAGGCGGAGAGGGTGGGATTCGAACCCACGGTACAGTTTAACCCGTACGACGATTTAGCAAACCGTTCCTTTCGGCCACTCAGGCACCTCTCCTATTATTACTTCTTTTTACCGGTTTGTTTCAATGATGATTTAGCAAACCGATCCTTTCGTCCGCCAACTGGCGGAACTTCTCCATATAAGGGCAGCAAAAATAAAGATAACAAGTAAGAAATCCCAAAAAACAAACCCCAAACCGGGCAAATCCCAAAAACAAATCCCAAATTCCGTACTACCGGAATTTGGGATTTACAATTATTTGGAATTTCTGTATTTACATAGCAGCTAATTGCACTTTCTGTTGCAATTCAAGAACATTTTCCCTGAATACACCATCTGTATCCATCAGGTCTTTTACGGTCTGGCAGGAATGGATAACGGTAGTATGGTCACGGCCGCCAAAGTGTTCTCCGATGGTTTTCAGGGAGTTTTTGGTAAAAGCCTTGGCGAGATACATAGTAATTTGTCTTGCCTGTACAATTTCTCTCTTGCGGGTCTTTTGCAGGAGCTTATCGTAAGACACATCAAAGTACTCGCAAACCATTTTCTGGATGGTTTCGATCGTTATTTCTTTGCTGGAGGATTTGACAAAATTGCGTAACACTTTTTTGGCTAAGTCTAGGTCTATTTCCCTCCTGTTTAGCGAAGATTGTGCCAACAGTGATATCAGGGCACCTTCCAGTTCTCTTACATTATTACTGATATTATAGGCAATGTACTTCACCACTTCTTTGGGCATCTCCAACCCGTCGTTCTTCATCTTTTTTTCCAGTATCTCAATACGGGTATCATACTCCGGTACCTGCAGATCAGCGCTCAGGCCCCAGCGGAAACGGCTGAGCAGGCGTTCCTGCACCCCATCCAGGTCTTTGGGTGATTTATCTGAAGTAAGTATCAGTTGTTTATGTGATTGATGCAAGTGGTTGAAAATGGCAAAGAAGGCATCCTGTGATTTCTCTGCTTTGGCAAAGAACTGCACGTCATCAATTATAAGTACATCGATCAGCTGGTAAAAATGGATAAAATCATTGATCGCATTGTTCCGGCTATGGTCCATGAACTGGTTGATGAACTTTTCAGAGCTTACATACAACACCACTTTATTGGGATGAAGCCTTTTTACTTCATTTCCGATGGCCTGCCCGAGGTGCGTTTTGCCCAAACCGACACCGCCATAAATAACGAGAGGGTTAAAGGAATTAGCTCCGGGTTTTTCTGCCACCGTTTTACCGGCACGGCGGGCCACCCGGTTGCAATCGCCTTCTATAAATGCTTCGAATGTGTAGATATGATTCAGCTGGGGGTCTATCTGCATCTTTTTAAGACCCGGTATCACAAAGGGGTTCTTAACGGGATTGTTTATGACTAATGGAAAATCCATTTCGTTATTTGAAAATGTTTTAAAACCCTGGCCGCTTACATCCATTGTAACAGGTTTGTTCTTACTGTTACCACTATCTACCATGATACGATATTCCAGGCGGGCTTCTTTACCTAATTCCCGCTTCAATGTCTTCGCTAATAAATTTACGTAATGTTCTTCGAGATATTCGAAAAAGAATTGGCTGGGTACCTGTATCACCAGTACATTGTTCTTTAATGATACCGGGTGGATGGGTTCAAACCAGGTTTTGTAATGCTGCCACTCAACAATGTCTTTGATGATCTTTAAACAATTGGTCCAGATTTTTTCAGCATTCTTCTCCATCAGATTAGTAAGCAGTTTATACCGTGTTAACTATAGTTGTTCGTCCAGAATTGTCCAAAAAAAACTTCACAGACCTATATTAAAAAAAGTTGGACAGGACGGCGAATATCAACAATTCTTTTATAAAAAAAAATTTTTAATCCCCTGTTTTTTGTGAAACAGAAAGATTGTGGTTTTTAGCTAATTTTTTCCCTGAAAATTTGGAAAATTCAAAATCTAATCTACCTAAAATGATGCCAGCAAATCCTACCTGGTTTATTATCACGTCGTCTCCTTTTTTATTCTTATATTCTACCGGTTTGTCCAGGAAGGTATGTGTATGCCCGCCAATGATCAGGTCAATGTTCTCCGTTTCTTTTGCAAGTACTTCATCACTTACTTTATTACTTTCTTTGTACTGGTAGCCGAGGTGTGATAAACAGATCACCATATCACATCCTTTATCTTTTCGTAATAACGCGGCTGTTTCATTTGCTTTTTGAACAGGGTCAAGATATTTAGTGGCACCGAATAAAGTATCCGGTATCAATCCTCTTCCTTCAATACTAATACCAAAGACACCGATCTTCAGCTTCCCTTTTTTAAATATCTTATAAGGCTCTGTTTTATTTTCCATCGGTGTGCCGCTAAAATCATAGTTGGCCACCAGCATCGGAAATGTCGCATGATTGCCCAATTGCATGGCCAGGTTTTCCATACCTGCATCAAAATCATGATTGCCTATAGTACAGGCATCATACCGCATGGCCGACATGGCTTTTATTTCCGGCTCTCCTTTATATATGTTGAAATAGGGAGTGCCCTGGAAAATATCACCTGCATCCACCAACAATACCTGTTCTTCTTCGGGCCTTATTTTATTGATCAGTTGCGCTCTTC